>JBBRSL010000048.1:0-2577 GCA_038245435.1 Saccharimonadales bacterium (SeqCode) | reverse complement strand
ATAGCATGTCGAGTGAGGATGTTTTTAAGCTATGGCCAACAGATAAGCTTTATTGGCAAAACAAAAATACTGTCATTGCCTATAAAGTCGTTAATAGCACCGCATTCGTATTGGCTGACCCGGTAGGTGCAGCGCCAAAAAAAGCAGTAAATGAGTTTGTCGACTATGCAAGAAAAAAGGGTTGGAAAACGACATGGCTGATGGTCGGTGAGGGTCAAATTAAATGGTATAAAGCTGGTGGTTTACAAACTATGGCCATTGGTTCGTCGGCAGTCATTTCGATTAATGATTTTGCTAATGCAACCGTTAAAAATAAGTGGTGGCGTTGGGTAAGAAACAAGAACAGCAAGGCAGGGTTACGGTATGAATTGCTTAGTGCTCCACAATCCCCAAAGACGCTCCGTGCAATAAAGGCTCTATCAGATGAATGGCTTACGGTTGATGGGCGTACAGAACGCGGATTTGCACTCGGATACTTTGACGAGCAGTTTCTAGAAACCTGTACAATACACGTTCTAAAAAACGAAAACGACGAGTTTGTCGCCTTTGCAAACCAGCTGCCAACGTTTGGTAGTGTTATGACCGCTTCGATTGATTTAATGCGTTCAAGCCGCGCCTACGAAGGCTCCATGGCGTATTTATTATCAGAGATAATCCTAAAACTAGCGAGTGACGGGCGATATACGACTTTTGACTTAGGCTTTGTGCCGTTCGCCTCCGAAAATGAAACACGTCCTCAGCGTTTATTGCGGCTAGCTCTTAAGCCGGTTTTTTCGGCGCATGGGCTTAAGCAGTTTAAAAATAAATTTGAACCCGATTGGAAACCAAATTATTTAGCTTGGGACGGTGATGTACTTGATTTGCTCAATGCGGTAAAAAACTTAAATGCAGCTTTAAAAGTAAAATAATAAAAGCACGACAGTGCACTATCAAAACTTATATATTTCTGGTATAGTATTTTTTGCCTGTCAAAACGAAAACCGTCTATCGAAAGGTCAGCGCGTGTCTGTCACGATTGTTCGGAGAACGTCGCACGACGTAATGCGAACCGCTAGAGAGGCGAGTGGGCCCAACCACCACTGGTGGATGGCCGTCAAGTCTCTCATCGAACTTCAAGAAGAAGACGGAAGGCTCCTAAGGGGACACCCGTTAGTCTATGCGCCGTTCTGGCGCTGGGTAGCGGACGAAGCACATCGCACGTTCCCGACTCTCGAGGACTCTTACAAGTTCAGTCGTTCTGCGGTTGTCATCGCTCGGTGCATTGGTCAGCACCCTGGCGGTGGCTCAACCGACACGGCCGAGCCACGTAGAACGCAGATTGGGCAGATCACTTCTGTCTGGCTGCCGCTCGGGGCTTCGAAGACGGTCGAGCTGTTCTTGGCCAAGACCGAGCCACGCTTCGACTAGGCACACCCGAGGTGCCGCCCATGTTCAGTTCTATCGAACATGGGCGGCCCTCTGTCCCAACTTTTAATCTGTAATGTAAATAAAGTATTGACGCCACATAATTGTAGGCATATAGTGGTAATTAGTCGCTGTGAGGTGACTAGTTATTAACCAGCAATGGTTACCTAACGACAAAAGAGAGCCCCTCAAAAGGCTCTCTTTTGCTTTTATTGATGCATTTATAGCAGGTAGGCTGATAGGATAGTGTATATGCCAAAACAAGAAAAAATCGTCGTAGAAGGTGAGATTATTACCGATAATACTGTTGCCAATGGTTCAGGCTACCGGCAGTATGCTCACAAGCCAAATGATTCGGCGCTTATTGGTGTATGGGTATTAGGTATCATCGCAGTATTTTTTAGTTTTGTACCAATATTCGGCTTGGGGCTTTCGGTTATTGCGCTCATTGTAAGTAGTATCAAAAAGGTACCGCCAGTGTTGCCCATACTTGGCATCGTAATTGGCTCAATAACAACCAGTCTATTTTTGTTACTTTGGCTTGTGCTGAAAGCTATCTTTTAAACTATTTAAGCGGGCTGAACACAACAGGCACATAGTTATCCCAGCCAAGGTCAACGTATAAAAGTGGATCGGACAAATCTTTTGGAACTGGGAATGATATTTGCCCTGATTGAGACTCACCTGGCTTAAGTTCTTGAAACTTAACGGGGTTTGTCGCATACATTGATATTTGGAATGGGAATTGACGTCCATCTCGCGAGCGCGCAAATAGTTGCGTACTAGGTATAAAAGTTTGCATACCTGCTGAATTATTCGTAATACTTATGTCCATAATGAGCATCGTGTAGTTATCCGGTAAAGGGCTCATTTTATCTGGCGCTGCATTTTGGGTAACATTTTTGATACTAATAGTAGAAGCACTTGAGGTTGCCGTTTGCTCGGAAGTAAGTACTTTGGTAGGTGCGCTATCTCGGTTTGCGACAACAATTTTCTGAACTTCAGGTACCCTGCTTGTTACAAAAAGGGTAAACAATACAATTAGGCCGACTAAAACAATAATAAAACTTGCGAATAACAGATGATCCTCATCTTTTATATAAATTTTGCGAAGGTATTTCCACTCTCGTACGACACGCTCATCAATATCGAGATCTTCAACATCAATCTTTT
>JBBRSL010000047.1:0-3337 GCA_038245435.1 Saccharimonadales bacterium (SeqCode) | reverse complement strand
CTAAAATAGGATCAGCTATGTAAGTACTTGGTCGAAAGCCCATTTTCACTCACAGGCTGTACATTTCAATGTAAAACATACACACCACCGGTAACGGCAGGCGTCCCTGTATTTACACATATTCAATTATTGCTAACAAGCGCGGCTATTAACACGAACGGTCAGCCTCGTAGTTGCAGCAGTAACCAAAAACTCCAATCCCGTTCGGCTTAACTTAAAAATAAGTGGAGAAGAATATGACACAACCACAAGTTGTAAACGAACAAGTCGACGTAACGGCTTTGTACTTTCGAAAATCAAAAGCAGGCCTCAAAAGCTTCCCTAAGCGTATCGAATACGAAGGAGAAGCACTCACATTTGTTGAGTCAGGTCTGCAAATAATGGTCAATAAAGGTCAAGAGCTCATCGAGCTATTTACTATGACAGATGGCAATAGCGATTATCGCTTGCGTCACGATGTCACGGCAAAATCATGGACACTCATGACCATAAGTCAGAACGCCTGAGGGGAAACCCACGGGCGTTTTGCCTTTTTAAAGGATATACTTACACAATGAAACCCAAGCTTATTGTTTTGGATTTAAACAAAACACTTATCCATGAAAATTCTTGGCTTGATTTGAATATGGCGATGGGCGTTACGGCGGCCGAAGATGAAACGCTTATGAAATGGGCTGAAGAAGGCGTAATATCTGACGTAACTGGGCAGAGCATATTATGCGAAATCTACAAAAAACGTGGCGATGTGTCACGCGATGCAATCTGGAAAGTCATTAGTGCGTATTCTTACTTACCAGGCGCTAAAGATACGGTGACAAAACTTATTAAAGATGGCTATCAAATAGCACTTATATCAGGGGCTATGGACATTTTAGTGCAAAGCGTCGCTAAAGAGCTTGGCGTACACCATTGGCGAGCCGCGAATACCTTTATTTTTAACGAAAACAATATGCTAACTGCGATTAAATCTGCCCCTAATGATGTCGAGCATAAGGTTACAATGCTCAAGGAGATTTGTACCGAACTAAACATTAACCCTTCTGAGTGTGCCGCAGTAGGCGATGGCGCAAATGATATTGGCCTTTTTGAGCTAACAGGTCATGGCGTCACTTTTGCTGGCTCTAAAATAGAAGCATCAGCCGAGCATGTCATCGATAATCTCGCCGATTTACTCGATATCTACTAAATGATGAGTGTGCTGTCGCCGTAACTAAAGAATTTGTATTTTTGTTGTACTGCGTGCTCATAAGCCGGTTTTAGCTTGTCCCAGCCTGCAAAGGCAGCTGTCAGCATTAACACCGTGCTATGTGGCGCGTGAAAGTTGGTAATTAATGCATCAATTACCTTAAATTCGTACCCAGGGTAAATAAATATGTCGGCATCACCGGTAAGTTCGTGCGGTGGCTCATTGAGAATAGCATTTGCGCAGTATTCAAGTGTGCGTGTAATAGTAGTGCCCAGTGCAACTACCTTTTTACCGGCTTTTTTTGCAGTTTGAATAGCTGTAACAGTACCCGTAGGCACAACGTAGAACTCTTTATGCATGGTGTGGTCTTCAACATTGTCGGCACGTATAGGCATGAAAGTGCCCAAGCCCACGTGGAGCGTCGCATAGGCCACAATAACGCCTTTAGCCTGCAAAGCAGCCAGAATGTCATCTGTCATATTAAGGCTCGCCGTAGGGGCTGCTACGCTGCCTTTATCGTTAGCCCAAACCGTCTGATATCGTTCAATATCAAGTGGCGTGGCATCGCGGTGCATATATGGGGGCAGAGGTACGGTACCGTACTTTTCGGTGAGCTCAAGTAAATCAACATCACTTTTTATAATCGCCAGGCCATCACCAAGTACTTTTTGTACCTCTAAACGAGCATCACCAACTGTTAATAAATCGCCCGGCACCATTTTACGGCGGTACATAACCATATGCGTATGCCAATCGTCTATTTTGCCGTGTTTTTCGAGTATTATGAGCTCTCGCTCAGCACTGTTTTGCTTAATAGCTTTAATGCGAGCTTTAATAACTTTAGTATCATTTAAAACAAGCACATCGCCGGGCTGTAGATATTCGGTGATATTAGCATAATTTTTATCTTCTACTTTACCTGAATCGCGGCGTACCACCATAAGTCGAGAAGCCCCCCGAACTTTTGGGGGCGTATCTGCAATAAGTGCTTCGGGTAACTCGTACTCGTAATCAGAAATTTTCATGCAATCAGTAGTATACCAATATTATTCACCAAAGTTTTGCATGGCTTTATAGCCAAAATATAAACCAATTAAGCTGCCGACAGTGCCGCCAATAAGGCTTACAAGGCTGAGGCCGTCTACATTAAATAACCAAACCGGAATGTACGCACCAATGAGCCCGCCAAGGGTAATACCACCGTAAATAAACAATTTTTCCATAGTTACTATCGCTTTCTGTAGATTTCTATTATTTTTGCCCCAACATAGGCAACGTCATATTGTTTTACTGCTTTACGCGCCCAGACAGAAGCATCGATACGGGCTTGCTCGAATTCTAAAAAGTGCGCGAGCCGATTCGCAAAAGCCTTAGTATCTTTAGGGTCTACTAATAAATCAGGGTGCTCGCCTAAAACCGTACGGTATCCGACATTGTCGCCGCCCATAACCACGCGGGCACCAGCTGCCATTGCCTCAATCAACACAATACCAAAACTTTCACCGCCAGTACTTGGGAACACAGCGATATCAGCCCCAGCTAAAAGTGAAGGCTTTTGGGCCTCGTCAACAAAGCCCAAAAAACGTACGTTTGTAAGTTCGTGCTTGCGCGTGTAGGCTTTAAGCTCTTCAAGAAGTGGCCCTTTGCCGCCGATAACAACCTCAAACTCTTCTTTGTGTATACGCTTAAGCGCCCTAACAGCTTTAAGCAAATGCATACAACCTTTGCGCTCGACTAAGCGACCCAAGAACACAATTGTCGGTACATCTCGTTGCAGCGGAGCATGCTCAAACTGCTTCGTATCAACAACATTCGGCAACACAACTGAATCGATACCGAATACTGTCTTTGCAAAGGTTTCGGCAGCTGTCGATACGGCTATAACTTCATCAAATAATTTGAGTGTACGCCTTGAAAGCAACTGTAGGCTTCGTGCACCAGCAGTTTGTAGCCAACTAGCAGGCACAATGTGAAATGTCCCGACAATTTTTGTTTTAGCAGGTGCTGCATGCATAACAAAACCGGCCATAAGCGGGCTATATGGCATCTGAATGTGCAAAACATCTAAATCAAGCTTAGTAAGCAAAGCTGCTACCTTTTTTTTATTGGCGGGCAAGGGGATGCTTAAGCGATTTTGGTTAAAACGAACTT
>JBBRSL010000046.1:0-3439 GCA_038245435.1 Saccharimonadales bacterium (SeqCode) | reverse complement strand
GGATCGACAACGCAAACGGATAAAAGTTCCCCCGGGGATAACAGGCTTATAGCGCCCAATAGTTCACATAGACGGCGCTGTTTGGCACCTCGATGTCGGCTCATCTCATCCTGGGGCTGGAGCAGGTCCCAAGGGTCCGGCTGTTCGCCGGTTAAAGAGGTACGCGAGCTGGGTTCAGAACGTCGTGAGACAGTTCGGTTTATATCCGATGTGGACGCAAGGAAATTTGAGAGAATTTGCCCCTAGTACGAGAGGACCGGGGTGAACGCACCGCTGGTGTACCAGTTGTCGGGCCTACCGGCATTGCTGGGTAGCTATGTGCGGTCTAGATAAGCGCTGAAAGCATATTAAGCGCGAAACTAATCTCAAGATTAGATTTCCCTATGAGACCCCAGAGAGACGATCTGGTTGATAGGCGCAAGGTGTACGCACAGCAATGTGTTCAGCCAAAGCGTACTAATAGGTCCATCGACTTTTTATGTACTATTACAAGCACTAAGTTCGTCTTATGTGTTTGTAATAGTAAAATTGATTACTAACTAGTTATTAATGTTTGTCATCCTTCGCTATCGTGCGAATATCCTGTTTTAACCAGCAGTTTATGGGCATCGATAATAGCTCGCATTGTGGCGAGCTGCTATCGGTGTCCATGGCGCTAGGGAAACACCTGTTCCCATTCCGAACACAGCAGTTAAGCCTAGCAGCGGTTACAATACTTGGCCAATCAAAGCCTGGGAAAATAGCACGATGCCGAATTATATAAAAGCCACCCGAATAGGGTGGCTTTTATCTTTATGTAGACTAAAGGCTCGAAATAGCAAAGTAAAAAAGACCTCCGAACAGGAGGTTTTTTCTTTTTATTCAAAGGTCTTTTGTGCCTTAGTGCTGCTTCGCAGCAACGCACGATTTTATCGTGCTCAAATACTTCGTATTTCTAAAAGCTACCAAAGCCCGTCCGAATAGGACGGGCTTTATCTTTATATAGAGAATTAATACTTTATATTTCAAAAAGTAAAAAAGGCCTCCGAACTGGAGGTCTTTTTTTATGTGCAGTCAGTGCATTGTTTGCTAGATGAACCAAAAATTGTGTACACCATAGTAGTGGCTGTGTATGGTAGTGGGCTTGAATTGTTCGCGTATATCGATACTTGGCATTGCACGTTATAGCAGACCCAAAAAGAATCAAATATTAAAACGGTGATGTGCGGAACGTACCGTTAATATATTTTACGACGTTAGTTATTTGCAGTAGCGTGCATTGGTTTAGCTTATTGGAGAGCATGGTAAGCTACATATTTTTACACAAGCCGACACGGCTTAATTTAGCAAATAGGTTAGACCGCATGGTGAAACTAAAATCACAAACAAAAGTTGCTGCGACACAAACGCTATAAATTTCGATTGTCCTTGTATGCCAATAATGCCGCTTTGTACGACCGATTGATAAATGTCACAGAAATATATGATCGTTTAATTTTGGCATCGAAAGAAAATTAATTTTGTAAAAAAATAAATCCAAAATATATAAAAATATACATGCTAATGCTTGTGGAAAAGTCCCTGCGCATATTTAGCAGTGTTGTAATAAATAACTTACTCCTTAAATTAATTGTTTTTTATGAGGAGATTCTAAATATCTATATAACAGGTTAATTTACTATAATCGTAGAAATAATTACAACTAGTTATGTAAAATTTACGCTGCAAAAATACCTATTTAGCCTCGTCTATTTGTATACAAAAAATATTGCTTGACCCCCGTTATGAGCGCAAAATAGAGATACGTACTTATATTAATAATAAATATTAATAAAACAGAGAGAGTGATAAGGGAATGGTGACTAACGGCAAAGTTACGCGTGGTTTTGCATATGCAGCAGGCTTAGTCGTAGCAAGTGTACTTCTGTTAACCGGCTTGGGAGTTTTTGGCTCTCAGACTTCTGTTGCTGCGACCTCTGATTTATCTCGATCCTTTAGCAGCGAAGGCAAAATTGAACCTGGCACACTTGTCAGTATTGTTCAGCAAAAAGACAGCTACGTAGTGGGCGCTAATACTGAGAACGCTGGCCAACTAGTGGGCGTTGCAGTGTTATCCGACAATTCACTACTGGCTGTTAATAGCAGCACTAACAAAACACAGGTAGCTATTAGTGGGCAAGCTACTACTATCGTGAGTGATCTTAACGGCGACATTAGCGCTGGTGACATGATTGCAGTCACACCATTTACAGGTATTGGCGCAAAGGCACTCCCTGGTAACCGCGTTGTTGGTGTAGCGCAGGCAAGCTTTAAGGGCAGCAACGATGGTGTTAAGAAGGTTCAGATTACTGATTTGAAGGGCAAAAGCAAGCAAATGAGTATTGGTTCAATCCCCGTTGTGATTAGCGTTGGCGAAGCTGCCGTTGCAGGTGCGAGCCAATCAAGTGGGGGCGGGCTTACAAGTTTTGCTTCAAACCTTATTGGCCGCCCTGTTTCACTTTTACGTGTTGTTCTCTGTTTGGTTATCGGCTTGGCCGCAATAATATCGCTTGTCGTTGTTGTGTACAGCACTATCCGTAATGGCATATCGGCTGTCGCCCGTAATCCGCTTGCTAAGCCAGCTATCTTCGACAGTATGGCCCAAGTGATGGTTATGATTGCCTTTATCGCTGTTGTTTCAATCGTTTTAATGTACGCAGTGTTGAGGATATAACCTAAAAAACAAAACCCTAAAACAATAAACATGCCAGACCCACAATTACTACAATCAGTCAGACAACAGACAGCCTCCCTCCCCGAGGCTGTTGTGCTTGATGTTGTAAGCCCTGATGTACCGTCTGCACTGCCTGAATACAAACCGCCAAAGCGCCGAAAACTTCGCCTAGGCTTGCTCGTACTTGCGGCGCTTTTAGGTTTTGGTATAAGTGGTGCTTCGGCTTACGTAATATTTTCAAATCAAAAGCAGCTCGCCCCGACCCAGGTTGCGAACACTTACGCCGTTACCGCTATCCCACTCAGTGATGTCAGCCCCGAATCGGTGCTTGGACTATCGCAAGTTGGTCGTATTGATCTTAATGGCATCACTAAGATAAACGGTGCTTTGGTTTTAACACCACAGCAAACTCCAACGAATCCAGCGACTGGCCAAATTTATTACAGCAAGCAAAGTGGCAGTGTGTATTACTACAATGGCCAAGAATTTAAAGAAGTTTCGAGCACAGGTAACGTTGTATCGAGCGTAAATGGCTTTACGGGTGAGATTCGTTTGGGCCCTAACTTGACCATTGCGAATGGTGTGCTTTCGTCAGTCGTTGCTCCTCAAACTGCTGCCGAAATTACATCAGTCCAAGGTCAAAAAGGTGATGTTAACTTCTTAGCTGGCACTGGTGTAAATATTACCGGAACAACCATCAGTAACACGGGTATCACCAGCCTTGGTGGCCAAACAGGTAGCCTGACG
>JBBRSL010000045.1:0-3604 GCA_038245435.1 Saccharimonadales bacterium (SeqCode) | reverse complement strand
TGCAAGCGCGTAGCCAAATCGCCAGTCCGAAAGAAACGAAACAAACACAAAGGCAGTCGGCAAAAGATAGCTATGGCCAATATTGTAGGTAACTGCGCCAAGCTTGTTGTTTTTTAGATAGCCAAACATAAAAATATCGGGCACAAAAAGCAATAACACAAACCACCACCACGAATAACCAAGCCAGTTATAAGCTATTGCAGTCGAGAATAAAACAATCCCACCTTCAAGCCGAAGAATTCCTAGTATATCTAATTTCATTATTTTGCGTTGTTTAAAATATAGTTGGCAATTTCGTAGGCTGGAATGACCCGTTCCTGGCTATTCTCAAGATTCTTAATCTTGTATTCACCCGATTCGAGTTCTTGTTCGCCAACAAATAGCACATATTGGTAGCCGGCTTTTACGGCCGATTTGAGTTGTTTATCTATCTTACGCCCACTGCTATCAACAGCAACGGATAGACCTTGAGCGCGGAGCTCACCAAGTAGGGGCTGCACTGCCGCGTATACTTCGCTGACGAGCAACACACATAGTTGCGTGTCGTGTAAAAGCTTTGGTAGCAATTTATGCGTTTCTAAAAAGTCTTTAATGGTAACGTCACCCATACCAAAACCAACCGTCGGTACCGGTTCAACGCCAAATAAACCGACTAAACCATCGTACCTACCGCCGCCAAACAGACTTCGATTGTTTTCTGGGGCAAGATCAAAAACCTCAAACACAACGTCAGTGTAATAATCAAAACCACGGGTCAGCGTAATATCAAATTCGGCATTCAAAATACCGGTTTTGGCGAATAATCGCATAAGATCTTTTAGCTCTTTATACGAATCATGAGCTTTTAGCTCTTGCGGTAATCGGTCAAGATTGTTGCAATTTTCTATCAAATCCCATAGCTTATCTTGTGATTCAGGTTTGTTCGTAATTTCATTAAATTTATGACTAAAATCGAGTTTATCCATCTTATGGACTCTATCAAGTAAACGAATCGTGTCAGATACCTTTTCTGGTTCAATGCCTAGATAATCAGTAATTGTAAATTCAAGCAATTTGCGGCTACTAATCTTTATGACGTACATGTCACGGCTCGCGCCATACGCCTGCATAATACTATCTGCAACTGATATGATTTCGTGATCAGCCTCAATGCCTGGTACACCAAAAATATCGACATTCAGTTGCCAAAATTCACGTAGGCGGCCACGCTGTGGGCGCTCGTAGCGCCATAAACCGGGGATGCTAAACCAACGTACTGGGTAAGCAAGCTCTTGGCGACGCCCCGCCACCATACGGCTGACGCTTGGTGTCATTTCGGTACGGATTGTCACACTACGACCACCACGATCTTCGAAGGTGTAGGTTTGCTCGTTAACGATTTCTTCGCTCCCCTTAGCTCTGTACAAATCAGTTGGCTCTAAAATTGGCGCATCGTACTCTTGGTATCCGTAACTTTTGGCTACGCTTCGCATCACTCCAAAAATATAGTTTTGGACTTGTTTGTCTTCGGGGTAAAAGTCGCGAGCGCCTTTGTATGGTTGGGTGCTTAAGCTCATGTATACAGAAAGTATAGCTTCTTGTGCAAAATTTTGTAAGGAGTATTACGGTCTATCGTACAACTGTAAGGTTGTCGAAGCTTGCCGCATTGTTGCGGCTACCAACACCAACTTTGCCAGATGCGAACGAGCTGTCGGCAACCGAGCCAACCATGACACCATCGCGTGTCACGGTGTAGGTATTACCACTTTTCACAACTTGAACTTTGTAGTTTGTATTTACTTTTATTAGTGACGTAAAGTCTTTCAGCTGCGTCATTGTGCCGCCCGATACCTTAAATATACCGTTCGTGCCATCGTCGTTTGATTCGTTAAAACTTGCATAGTAGTAGTTATTTGCGTCAATATAACCAAAAATCACCGAAAAGTCGTCGAACGCATTCGAAGTACCGGTTACAAGTGCGTCAGCACTTAGTGTGTAGTCACCTGTAATTACTGTTGGGTTTACCGCAATGTTACCATTGCCCGAAGTAGCGTTTTTAACGGTGCTTAGTGCGTAGCGGCCGCTCTTTAGCTGCCAGCCGCCTAGAACCTGTTGCATTGAAGTCGACGCTGCATCAAATGATTCATTTACCAAAGCATTTGAAACAGTTGGCGTTGACGGTGTTGGGTCAACAACTACTGGCGCTGCCGTGCCACCATAACCTGGTGATTTATAGCCAATTCCAGCCACGCCTGCAGGAACAAAATCACCCGCTACCGGCCTGCCGTTCAAAATGCTACCCGTAACGGAACTGTTAGAAAAAGTAAGGCTACTGCTTGTGGCTTGCGTACCACAGCCACCGTCCCATACTGAATTTGCCAAGCTACGTCCACTGCGTGGTTGCACGTACATGTTGCTAAAGCTATAGGTCGTGCCAGTTCCACACTTAAGCCATGCGTAGTAGCCACCTTTACCGTCGGCTGAAGGCACGCCAGAATCGCCAATGTTAGTGTTCTTTATTGTCACTGCCCCAATGTGGCCTTGGTCGTCGTTAATTTGGAAGCCTTGGTAGTTGGTGCTGCCGGTTAGGTAGTCAATGCGCAGCTCTTTTACGCCGCCCCAAGGCTGGATGATGTCAGAGTGGTTGTGGCTTGCAGTGTCAAAGCCGCCATAAAGCTTATAAATACGTACATTTTGAACCTGCACAATTGCCTGTGGAGCTTTTATGGCAATCCCATCGCCTTCGGCAGTTGCGATATCACCGTTAATGTAGACACCTTCAATGTGAACGGTGCCGGTACAACCATTAACATAAATTCCACGCATGTCAGTGCCTGGGCCACTGTTTGGCGGAATGTTAATTTGTCCGCCAATAATTACCACATTACGACAATCGGTAAGGTTAATTGGACCCGTAGGGCCGCTTGGAAGCTTTACCAGCATGTCGCCACCGCCGCCACTAACATTTTGGGTGCTTGTGGAAATGCCGACATTCTTGACCGGATAGTTCGCATAGCCTGTTGGCGGTGCCCAGGTTAAAGTTGGTGCGCTAGCCTTACTGAAGAGTACAAAGTAAGAACCTATCGCAGCAAAAAGCACGACAAATGCCACAATTAGTAATTTTGTGTATGATTTTTTACCAGGAACACTCGATTTAGGGGACTTCTTTGCTGGGCCCGATTTAGCTGCTGCCACTGTTTTACCCTTTGTTTTAGTTGTTTTTTGTTGTTTTGCCATAGAAATAGTTCTTATGTTAATGAAATTAGCATAGCATTTTGATTATTTTTTACAATGATGATCAATGCCACTAAAAAGTGCCATGTACTAAAACGTGCCAGATTTTACCCGGAGCCTGTTTTTTTGGAGTCTTTTTGATAATATTTGAGACTTCTTTGCCGGCCACCCATATCCCCAAAAAACCAATCGCTGTTTGTATTCCCATTATGACAATGGTTACGGTCGTTGTTTTTAGGCCAAGCGAGTCAGCGATTGCTGGCGCGAGCGCCCAAATAGGTACCCACCAAACAAATAAACAAAACACGCCAATACGCATACGGTTACCTGAAACTTGGTTAATCGGCTCATCGCTCATTGCAATAGTATATACAGTTATTGTAATTTTTAT
>JBBRSL010000044.1:0-4539 GCA_038245435.1 Saccharimonadales bacterium (SeqCode) | reverse complement strand
TGTGCCGCAGTGGTGGAATTGGTAGACACGCCAGACTCAAAATCTTGTGAGCGTATGCTCGTGCCGGTTCAAGTCCGGCCTGCGGTACCAATAAAAAACCTCAGTTTTCTGAGGCTTTTTTGATGGCTAACCTGCTATTGCCTTGCTAAAGCTTCTTCAATATTCGAGGAGTAATAATTTTTGCCATACCTCGTCGATCCACTTTTGTTGTACCGAGTCGAACTTTTGCATCGATTTTTTTTGCAATGACTGTATGGTGAGGATAAATTTGCATGAGTATACTTTCATTTTTGCCAAAAGAGTGAATATTGCGCATATGGTCTGCTGCTATCATCCCTGCCCATGATACTTGGCGTTCTTTCGTCGACCCATGTTTTGTACGTACGGCACGGCGATTGGCTAAATCCATTGCGCCATCTATGCAAACAATTCTCTCTGGGTCATATTTATCAACTGTTTCTTGGCGTGCAAAAAAACTTTTTGTTTGTATACCAACGGAGCGTCTTTTGTTCATATCAATAACGATAAAGTCAGCATTGTGATTTGTGCCTTCTTCGGTTTTTGCCGATGCATGACGCTCAAATTGAATAGGCCCAGGCAAAACAATATGGCCAGGATTTTGCGCTGCAAAAATCTAAGAGCACGATTGCAACATCCCGCTCGTTTAAGCGACCTTCGACAGTGCTGCGCCTATCTTTCATGTGTTCCGCGAAGTATTCGTAATTATTTTTTTTATCAGCAAGCCTATCTTTCCAGGTATATTGCTCGCTTCCGTTATAGGCAAGGATATCTAGAGTATCCCGTATCATGCGTTTTCTTACTTCGTCTGTCGCCTGTTCATCTGCAAACAATAGTTCCCACATACCAATCATTGCCGTATTGAGCCAGTGGTAGTTGATATGGTTCAATCGTTTGTAGCCGTAATCCTTGTTTTGGTCAAATAATTTTATTTCATAATCTCGCAGGTCAGTATAAGCAAAATTTACGTAGTCACGCGCAATGCCAAGCAAGTTCGAAAGAGATTCTTGGTTTGGCGTGCCATTAAGATAGTCGTGTAAGTACATGCCAAAAAACTCAGAAAAATTTTCTGCTTGTTCAAAAGTCGCATTATCTGGTCGACGCTCGTTTTCGTCGAATGCGGTTCTTGGGTAGACTTTAACGAATTCTTTAGAATCCATAGTCTTTTATTATAACATAAATAGATATATTATACAAATATTTTCTACTGTAGATTTTAGAGCCAGCCTGATTTCCGAAACAAGTAAATTATCAGTACTGCGACACCACTTGTTGCTGCAATAATGCCTATAAATGCGAGTGAGTTGTTGTGAAAAGGAATGGGTACGTTCATGCCAAAAAAACTGCCTACGATTGTTGGGATTGTCAGTACCACGGTGAGCGTTGTGAGTAATTTAATCTGCCGATTTAGGTTGTTAGTTGCGATGTTACTGTATGCTTCTCGGATATTCACAATAGTTTTAAGGCTACCTTTAATGCTATCAATTAGTTGCCCAGCTGTAAGGATAATATCTTCAATTTGCTCTTTGTCATCATCGTAAAACCGCAAATTTTTACGCGGATTTGATAATGTCTGTAGCACGACGTTTGTCGGTACAAGGTCACCAAGCATTTCGTTTAATATATCCTCTATTTCGACAAACTGGATAAAGTCTTTGTTGCTGACTTTGGCAATACTCAGGCTGCTACGAGCCGAGCGGATTTTTCGGTTAATAGTATTCAGTTGGGTGCCATATGTCTCGAGAATGATTTCAAATACCTCGAGCATCATACGCGCTCGGTCAGTTGTTTCAAAATCGTGTCCTTTTTTGGCGAACTGCTCAACCTCGGCACACGGTTCGGCCGATATGGTCGCAAAAAAGTTTGCGCCAACGGCGAGCAGAATTGGCGCGGTGGTTACGCGCCCGTCACTGCTCTTGCGGGCAAAGCGACCAAATACGTAGGTAGTACCTTCTTCTATCTGTAGGCGGGGCATTTCATCGATATCGAGTGCGTCATGTACGAGGTCGTCTTCGAGCCGTAAGGTGTTTACGAGTTGTAATTTATCTTCCTCGGTTGGGTTAACGGCATACACCCACGAACCAGCCTTAAAATGGGCCATTTTTTTATAACTACGACTTTTGTCGCTGTAATAGTAACTTATCATTGCCCCTATCCTAACAGAGGCAAACGTAAACTACCAAGCTATTTGGGTGATAGCCGTTGCGATTGCTTCGAGTGGCTTGCCAGGATTCTGCATCCACCAGACACTTGCCGCTGTGGCGGTTTTAAGCCGCCATTTATCTGGCTCCGATTCGAGTGATGTTACGATAACTTTGCCATTCGATGCAGTAATAATATTTGTGAATTGCTGAGTGACAATATGCGCTTTGTGCACTTGGGTGAGTTCCGAAAGCGCGCTACATAAGTTAGCAAGCCCCATGTCGAACGTAATCGCGGTTTGTGATTTTGCACTAATAGCAAATTTTTGTAACTGCGCAAAACTTAATACGAGGAGTGTGTTGTCTCTATCGAGGAGTGTGAGCGAGGTTGCACTGAAATAATCAGCGGCATCGCGGGTGTATATTTGTAAGCCGGGCATTTTACTTGCGAGCTGTTCGAGTACAATTGCAGTTTCGCTGTTGCGGCCAATGTCGCCGGCAAAAAGTGTGGCATCGCCCCAGGCGCAATAGGCTTGTAACGGCGCTAATGATTCTTTGCTAAAACTGCCGCTTGGCGTGCTTGGAGTTAGTTCAATACCAAGGGGTAACTTACCGCCTATTAGCTTGCGAGTTTTGTCGGGCATAACGACTTTAATATCACCTGACCCGGCTTTGCCCGCGAGCATAAAGGCCTCGCCAGGTGCAGCCATAGCGTGTGAGTTACCACCGATAATTAATAGTTTGCCCGCAAGCGCTTTTTGCTCGGGTCTGCTCCAAAGCAAATCATCAAACAAGGGTTTAGAAAACGATTGTTTCAGCCAAGGTGTATCCATGTGCCCCACTTTCTAGTTTATAAGCTAAATTTTTACGCTCAATAACAATTGGCCAGCCTTTGTCTGCTGCGACTTTTTGCAAAGTTTCGTCGGGGTTAAAGGCTACGGGATTATCGACAAGCTCGAGCATGCTAATATCGCCGCCACTGTCGCCAATGGCGTAACTGTCGGTAAGGCTTAGACCTTGCTCGCTGATAAATTTCTTAATGATTTCGGCTTTACGGCCAACAACGAAGCGTTCGTACTTGCCCGTGTAGTCGCCCTTTTCATTACGCTCATAGACCATGCCAATACAGTAGTCGAACCCATAGCGCTTAGCAAATAGCTCAGCTATCTCTTGCTGAGAGCCACTTATCGCCAACAGCGTATAGCCATCTGCCTTAAGCTTTTTAATAAGATCGGCAGTATAGGCATACACTTTATGGCCAGAACGGGCCACTACTTTGCGCGCAGCCAGTTCGAGTTCTTCGGGTTTAATGCGGGTGATATGATCGGTGATTACCGCCACAACTTGGTTTTCATAATCGTGAAAGCTCGTTTTAAGCCCGCGCCAATCAATAAAGGCCTTTTCAAGGGTGATGCTGGCTTCGGCATCCAAATAGTGTTGGTCTTTCAGTTCAAAAACGAGCTCATGAAACAACTGCCACCTAAAAAGCGTGCCATCGATATCGACAGCGGCAAACTTTTTAGGCATCGTAAGGGTCTACTTCAATTATTTCGTGGCTAATAAGATTATCTTTTTCGTCGAACTTAAAAGTACCTTTTAGACTCGCGCCGTTAAATACTTGAGGCATCCAGCATTTGTCATCCTGCCACATAGTTTCGTACGGCATTGCATCGAGCGGATACCATTTTGGCGCCATTTCTTCGGTTTCGGTAGGTTCGCCTTGCCACTGAGTGGCAATATAGGCGTGTACGTACATGTTCCAGGCTTCGTCGGTGCTGCCACCGTGAAAATCAAGCTCGGCTACTTTGTAATATTTGGTTGGAGTAACACCAATTTCTTCTTGGCTTTCGCGAATCATAGCTTGCTCAATCGTTTCGCCGTTGTCGAGTTTGCCGCCAACACCGTTCCATAAACCGGCGCCAAAGCCGCGCTTTTTCATGGCGAGTAGCACCTGGTCATCCTTGCGGAGTAGTAATAATGTCCTTCGTACGTCACTCATTACATCTAGCGTATAGGGTTTGCACTAAACCGTAAAGTATAGAACAGTTTACTTATTTGAGTTCGATGCTGACCGGGCAGTGGTCGCTGCCCATTACGTCGGCATGAATTTGAGCGTTTTTAAGGCGCCCCACGAGGCTTTTACTTGCCATCCAGTAATCAATACGCCAGCCCACATTGCGCGCACGTGCGTTAGCCCAGTGCGTCCACCAGCTATAATACCCGTTGCCAGTGGGTGTAAATATACGAAAAGTGTCTAAAAAGCCGGCACCTACAAAGTTATCAAAGCCTTCGCGCTCTTCGTTGGTAAAACCGTGCTTGCCGATATTGGGCTTTGGATTTGAGAGGTCATCTTCGGTGTGTGCGACGTTTAAATCACCGC
>JBBRSL010000043.1:0-5042 GCA_038245435.1 Saccharimonadales bacterium (SeqCode) | reverse complement strand
GCGCAAAAAGACGCCGAACGTTTGGCCTCAACCGGCAATGATTTAATATTAATTTGCGGTAGGTACGAAGGTTACGACGAACGGGTGACGACAATCGTGGATGAACAGGTCTGTGTAGGCCCGTACGTGCTTACAGGAGGCGAGTTACCGGCAATGACGATAATCGATAGTGTGGTGCGGCTCATCCCTGGTGTGCTTGGTGGTGAAAAGAGTGCTGAGATTGAAAGCTTTAGTAATAACAGTGATATGCGGGAGTTCCCGCAGTACACAAGGCCCGAAGCCTTTAAGGGCTTAAAAGTACCTGATGTGCTGTTGAGCGGCAACCATGCTGAGATTCAAAAATGGCGCGATGCGAACGAAATAAAGTAAACTAAGGTATATAACGGGGGCAATTATGAAACTACGATTTATTAAGCCAGTGTACGCGCACTGCGATGTGCCATGCGGTATATACGAAACCGATGCTATGACGCATGCAGCTGCGACATGTGCACGTATGATCGAAAAAATTGACGCTCTAGGTGAGCTCGATAGCCTTGAAAAGCAAGCAAGCTTTAGTCGATGCATCGCTACCAAAGAAAAGCATGCTCAAAAAGTTAAAACAGAACTGTACATACTGTGGAGCGACTACTTTAAGCCCGAACATCTCGAGAAGTACCCTAACTTGCACGATACAATCTGGCAGGCTGCAAAACAAGCAAGTAAAGTTAAGCAAACGGTAAGTGCCGAAGAGTGCCAAAAACTTGTTGATGCAGTACACGAAGTTGCTCATCTGTTTGCTGACTCCAAGCAGTAATGTTTTTACGGCGAGTTGTAGGCGATAGTATGTTGCCAACACTGAGCGCGGGGGTGGTTATTTTAGTTGTTAAAGCCAGGCAATTGAAAGTTGGCGATGTTGTAGTCGCAGAGCTTAATGGCCGCCCGGTGGTGAAACGGATTGCTTGTATTGAAAATAATGCATATTTTTTAGTTGGCGATAATACACGCCATAGCAGTGATAGTCGTACGAAAGGCGCTGTACTGCGTGGAGCGATTTCGGGCCGAGTGGTTTGGCCTCGACTAACCAATAATAGTTACCGCGCGAGCGGTGACTAGTACGACGATAATAAGCGAAATCATTGATTGTAACGCCATAAGTCCTTTTGCGCGGTGCGTTATCGGGACGGTATCGGTTGGGCTAAAAGACATAGCGTTTACGGCAGATAAGTAAAGGTAGTCAAAGAACTGTGGTCGCCAGCCAACGTTGTGTAGCCCGAGATATTCAGGCCCATTTTCTTGGGGGAATATAAAATCTTGGGGTTTATCAGTGCGTTTAAATTCCATTTCCCAGTACCACAAGCCAAAGACAATAATATTTGTGACAAAGATTGAGAATGCCGATATAAGCAAACTAGCGCCAGTAAAAGCGCTCGAGTCGTGAATCAAGCTCGATATAACTAAGAATAAAGAAATTATATTACCAGCAGTGATGAGCGCGATTAGTAATATTGCAAATGTACGACGTAAGCTGAGGCTGATAGCGCTTTGAGCGACGAACATCAGCACTACGAGCAAGAAAAGCTCGATACCGGCGACAATAAATTTTGGCCAGGCGCTCAAGCTGTTATCGAGTAATAATTGCAGAACAATTACCGTAATAATGGCAATTTGAATATGCCAAATTGGCTCGGAATTTTTGTTTATTTTATGGTGAATGTGGGCTAATCGCCGCATGCAAGTAGTATATCGTATTTAAACGAAATACTACTTATGTTGCATAGGCTACTTTGCTCGACGCTTGCGCTTGTTTGGGTCGAGTTCTTTTTTACGTAGGCGCAGTGACTTAGGGGTAACTTCGAGTAGTTCATCGTTTTCGATAAAGTCGAGGCATTCTTCGAGGCTGAAAATAACTGGTGGGGTGAGCTGTACGACTCCATCTGATGAAGAGCTTCGCATGTTTGTAAGCTGCTTTTCTTTGACGATGTTGATATCCATGTCTTCTGCTCGTTTGTTGAGGCCGACAATTTGCCCAGCGTAAACTTTTGTACCAGCATCGATATAGCAGGTGCCACGCTCTTGAGCGGTTTGGAGTGAATATGGTGTAGCTACGCCAGTTTCCCAGGCGATAAGTACACCACTACGGAGTTGCTTAAGGTCAGTGCCGCGTTTTTGGTAGCCAGCGGCAAGGCTGTTCATGATGATAGTGCCCTTAGTGGCGGTCAGTAAGGTATTTCGCAGGCCAAGCAAGGCTCGAGTTGGTAGTTCGTAGACGAGCTTTGTTGCACCACCACTAGTAGTAAACTGTTCTTTAAGTTCAGCGCGTCGTGCACCCAGTTCCATTTGTACAGAACCTACGTGCTCGGCAGGGACTTCAATGATAAGTTCTTCGATTGGCTCTTCTTCGACGCCATCAACAACTCGGGTAACGACTTGTGGGCGGCCCACTTCGAACTCATAGCCTTCGCGGCGCATTGTTTCGATTAGAACGCTTAAGTGAAGTTCTCCACGGCCAGAGACTAAATAGCCAATGTCTGATGGTTCAACCCTAAGACCGATGTTAATTTCGAGTTCTTTTTGCAATCGATCACCGATTTGGCGAGAGGTGCTAAATTCACCTTCTTGGCCTTTGAGAGGGCTGGTATTTGGCCCTAGGTAAATCTGTAGAGTTGGGGCTTCGACTTCAAGTACCGGAAGTGCTTCAGGTTTATCGTAATCTGCAATAGTCTCACCGATTTTAGCGTCTGCAATACCGGTAAGGCTGACGAGGTCACCTGCGATCCCTTCGGCTATCTCATTTTTAGCGAGACCTTGGCTTTCATATATCTTTTCAATCTTGGCTTTTGTCTGTGTGCCATCTTTTTTGCAAAGAGTTACGGGTGTTCCGGGCACGACGCTACCGCGATTGATGCGGCCAATCGCAAACTTACCCTGAAAGTTGTCCCAAGCAAGTGCCGTAACAAGCATTTGGAATGGCATATCTGGTTCGACATTTGGAGCAGGGACTTCGTTGATAATTGCATCAAAAATTGGCGTCAAATCTGCTGCAGCACTACTGTCTTCGGGTAGTTTTTCCCATGCTTTGCCTTCGCGGCCAATAGCATAGTAAATAGGGTAGTGGAGTTGGTCTTCATGGACTGCCAGTTCTAAAAAGAGGTTAGCGAGTTCATCTTCAACTTCAGCAAGGCGACGGCCGAGTTTGTCGATTTTGTTGATCACAACAATTGGTTTAAGGCCAAGCGCTAAAGATTTTGTAAGTACAAATTTTGTTTGTGGCATTGGGCCTTCTTGGGCGTCGACAATCAGCAAGCAACCATCAGCCATATTCAAAGTACGCTCAACTTCGCCACTAAAATCGGCGTGACCAGGAGTATCAATAATATTAATGCGGTAATCACCATGGTGCACAGCGGTTAACTTGGCGGTAATCGTAATACCACGTTCTTTTTCTTGGTCGCCACTATCCATAATGAGGCTTTGGCTCATTTCGGCTTGGTTATCACGGAAGGTGTGGGATTGCTTTAGTAGGCCGTCTACTAGCGTTGTTTTGCCATGGTCGACGTGAGCAATTACAGCAATATTTCTAATTTTGTCGGGTGTGTGCATGTCTTTAGTACTTTCTTTGCAATAAAATAGGCCGTTTTCGGCCCTTACTTGAAGCCATTGTAACAGATATGGGCATAAAACGCTAGCGTTGTTAATGAAATACGCGCATACTGGTTACGTATAAGAAAATTGGAGGAAACATGTCAAAAGGTCAAGATAAGAAAAAAGCAGTCAAAAAACCAAAAAAGGCAAAAGTACCAAAGGTTTAGTTGTGAGCAGTGGTTTATCGGAGTAATTAGGCGAACTAATTACTCCGATTTTTAATTTCGAATAATCTTTCAAGGCTGCGCATAATCTTGCATAGTTGCCTAATACAGTTTTTAAGGCCATACTTGTAGCACATACAAAGGAGTAATTATGAGTGATGACATTAGTTTAGTGCTTAGCACGCGCGAACAAGTAGGCAAAGGCCTTGGAAAATTAAAGCGCGAAGGTAGAGTACCAACAGTTATTCACGCATCGGGTAAAGACTCTATACCTACAAGTGGCGCGTATATCGAACTCGTAAAAGTGTACCAAGCAGCTGGTAAGCACCATCCAGTGCATATTACGATTGGTACAACAAAGTACCTTACGATTATTAAAGAAGTTGATTTTGACCCAAAAAAGCACACGCTTCGACACGTGGTTTTTGGCACAATTGATAAAAACGTAAAAGTTGAAACTGAAGTGCCTATACACCTCGAAGGTGATGCTCCTGCACAAAAGAAATCAATGCTTGTTCTTAAGCAGCTTGATCACGTTAAGCTTGAAGCATTGCCAAAAGACTTGCCAGACAGTGTAAGCTTGAACATCGAAAGTTTGAGTGAGCTTGGCGATAAGTTGAGCGTATCTGACATTACGGTCCAGGCAGGCGTCGTTATTTTGACCGACCCAGAGCTTGTTGTCGCTATCGTTGAAGAAACACCTGCCCAAGAATCTGAAGAAGCAGCCGAAGAAGCAGCTCCAGAGGCTCCAGCCGAAGAAGCAAAAGAAGAAAGCTAAGCCTTTCTGTTAGGTATAATAGAGCCTCCGGACTGAGGCTCTATTACTATGTGGAGGCAAGGTGTTTGCGATTTAAGATGCTTATGGTTCAATACATGCATGGAAATAGCAATTACAATCACTTTATTTTTTCATCTACTTGGCATGGCGAGTTTGGTCGGGGGCAGTCTTGCGCAAGTTAAAGAAAAGACAAAATCTATCACGCCTTTTATGCTACACGGAGCGCTTACTCAGCTCGTAACAGGGCTTATGCTCGTTGGGCTTGTACAGGCAAATGATGAGCAATTACGAATGGGTATCGTTGGCGCAAAAATGACAATTTTAACCGTTATTTTGCTCCTTATAATCTTAGGCCGCAAGAAACTTTCAAACAGTTTTTATTTTGCGATATGCGGCTTAAGTATTGCGAATGTGGCTTTAGCGCTATTTGTTACGAGCACAAGCTAAAAAATAACGCCAATGAAGGGGTTATTTTT
>JBBRSL010000042.1:0-5411 GCA_038245435.1 Saccharimonadales bacterium (SeqCode) | reverse complement strand
TCCTGCTTATGGTGCTGAGCAAATTCAGGTACTTGAGGGCCTCGAGCCTGTCCGTAAACGACCGGGTATGTATATCGGTAGTACGGGCCGCGAGGGCTTGCACCACCTTATTAAAGAAATCGCTGATAACTCGATTGACGAGGCTATTGCCGGCCAGGCAACTGAAGTACAGGTAGTACTTTTGGCTGATGGCGGTGTTCGCGTGAGCGATAACGGTCGCGGTATTCCTGTCGATAAGATTGCTAAAACGGGCTTGAGCGCGCTTGAAACTGTACTTACCGTGCTACACGCCGGTGGTAAGTTCGGTGGCGGTGGCTATAAAGTATCGAGCGGTCTGCACGGTGTTGGTGTTAGCGTGGTTAACGCGCTGTCCGACAAGTTGGTTGCAGAAGTATTCCAAAACGGTAAACATTATCGTCAGAGTTACGCGAAGGGTGCGCCAACCAGTAAGCTTGAAGTCGTTGGCACAAGTGACAAAACAGGTACCACGATTAGCTTTTGGCCTGATGGCACTATTATGCAAGAAACTACCTTTGAATATCCTTGGGTTGTCGATTATTTACGACACCAAGCATATCTCACAAAAGGTGTTAAAACTACTGTTTTTGATGAACGTACCAATGAACACTATGGTTTCTACTTTGAAGGTGGTATCCAAAGCTATGTTCGCCACCTAAACATCGGTCGTGATGTTGTCGGCGACAAAGTATTTTATGCCGAAAAACAAATCGAAGACGTCATGGTTGAGATATCTTTGCAGTATAACGATAGCTTCAATGAAACCGTTAAGCCTTTTGCGAACAACGTTTATAACCCAGATGGTGGTACGCACCTTGTTGGCTTTAAGACCGCATTAACGCGCGTTATTAATGATTACGCTCGTAAGAACGGCCTGCTAAAAGAAAAAGAAGAGAACTTGAGCGGCGAAGATTGCCGCGAAGGTTTGACCGCTGTAATTTTGGTTAAAATTCCTGATCCGCAATTTGAAGGTCAGACGAAGAACAAGCTCGGTAACCCTGAACTTCGTGGCTACGTTGATAAGGTTATGAGCGAGCATTTTTCGTACTATCTTGAAGAAAATCCAAGTGTTGCGCGTGGCATTATCGGTAAAGCACTTTTGGCTGCCCGCGCTCGTAAGGCTGCCCGCGCTGCCCGCGATAACATTATCCGAAAAGGTGTACTCGACGGCGCAAGTATGCCAGGTAAGTTGGCCGACTGTTCAAGCAAAAGCCCAGCTGATTCAGAAATCTACCTTGTAGAGGGTGACTCGGCCGGTGGTTCAGCGAAGAGCGGTCGTGACAGCAAGACGCAAGCTATTTTGCCACTCCGTGGTAAGGTGCTGAACGTTGAGCGCGCCCGCCTTGATAAAATGCTGGCTAATAACGAAATTGTCAGCCTTATTAAAGCACTTGGTGTTGGTATCGATGATCAGTTTGACCTCAGCGGTTTACGCTATCACCGCATCATTATCATGACTGACGCCGACGTCGATGGTTCGCACATTAGTACGCTACTATTGACGTTCTTCTTTAGGTATATGTTGCCGGTTGTGCAAGCAGGGCACATGTATCTTGCCAAGCCACCTTTGTACTTACTCAAAGGCAGTGGCAACAAAAAAACCTATGCCTATTCAGACGCCGAGCGTGATGCAATTATGGATAAATTGATTGCCGATAGAATCGCTAATGGCAGCAAAGTTGACCCGAGCGACGACCGTCGTAAACAAGCTGGTTTAACAGATGTGCAGCGCTATAAAGGTCTTGGTGAAATGGATGCCGAGCAGCTATGGGAAACGACTATGAACCCAGAAAACCGTGTACTTATACAGGTGAGTGTTGGTGATGCAGAAAAGGCTGACGCAATATTCAACAAGTTGATGGGCGAAGACGTAGAACCGCGCAAAAACTTTATTCAGTCACGTGCAAAATTTGTAAAGGACCTGGACATATAATATGAACGAAGAAAACACTCCAACCCCCGAAATGGAAATCATTGAACCGCCACAAAATGCCGGTCAAACTCACTCACGCGAACTCGAACTACTGACCGTTGAAAATGTTATGGAAGATAGCTACCTTCGCTATAGCATGAGCGTGATTGTATCGCGTGCTTTGCCTGACGTACGTGACGGCATGAAGCCGGTACACCGCCGTATTTTGTACTCTATGGAAAAGAACGGCTGGAAGCCGGGCAGTAAGTTCGTAAAAAGCGCTCGTATTACCGGTGACGTTATGGGTAAGTATCACCCACACGGTGACACCTCTATTTATGACGCTATGGTTCGTTTGGCACAAGACTGGTCAACGCGCTACCTGCTTGTTGACGGGCAAGGTAACTTTGGTTCTATGGACGGAGATCCACCAGCTGCCCAGCGTTATACCGAAGCGCGTATGGCTAAGGCCGGTCAAGCACTGCTTGAAGATATCGATAAAGAAACAGTCCCATTCCGCGAAAACTATGATGGTAGCGAAATGGAGCCAGAAGTTTTACCAGCCAAGCTACCGAACCTTTTGCTTAACGGTCAGGTTGGTATTGCGGTTGGTATGGCGACGTCTATTCCGCCGCACAATATTACCGAAATTATCGATGCAACCGTGCACCTTATTAAGAACCCCGAAGCGTCACTTGATGATTTGCTTGAGTTTGTAAAAGGTCCGGATTTTCCAACCGGCGGTATTATCTTTGGTAAAGACAGCCTGCGCACAGCCTATGCAACCGGTCGCGGTGGCATTGTTGTCCGTGGTGTTGCCGATATTGAAGAGCGTGCCAAAAAGGGCACACACCGCATTATCATCAGCGAAATTCCATACGCTCTGAACAAGGCAAGCTTGCTTGAAAAGATTGCTGACCTTGTAAAAGACAAAAAGATTATGGGTATTTCCGACCTTCGCGACGAGAGTGCTCGTGGCAATGTGCGTATTGTGGTTGATCTTAAAAAAGACGCCTACCCGAAGAAGGTTCTAAACCAGCTTTACAAGATGACGCCACTCCAGACATCGTTCCACTTTAATATGTTGGCGCTTATTGATGGTATTCAACCACGCGTTTTGGGTCTATCTGACATTTTGACGGAGTATATTAAGCACCGTCAGGTAGTGGTTCGTAAGCGTACTGAGTTTGAACTCCGCAAAGCAGAGGCTCGTGCTCATATTTTAGAGGGCTTGTCGATTGCGCTTGATAACATTGACGAAGTTATTCGTATTATCCGTGCCAGCCAGACGACTGACGAAGCGCAAGAAAACTTGATTAAGAAGTTCAAACTATCCGAAATTCAAGCCAAGGCTATTTTGGCTATGCAACTGCGTGCTCTTGCTGGCCTTGAGCGCAAGAAGATTGAAGATGAACTTGCTGAACTTAAGAAATTGATTGCTGAACTATTGGCTATTTTGGGTGACGAACAGCGAATTTTGTCGATTATTACTGACGAGCTTGCAGAGCTTCGTGAGAAGTTTGGCGATGATCGCCGCACCAAGATTATCCCGAATGAGTTGGGTAAGTTTAGCGACGAAGAGCTGATTCCTGACGAGCAAGTGGTGATTACTATGAGCGCTAATAACTACATCAAGCGCAGCCAAGTTGCCGAATACAAGAAGCAGGGCCGTGGTGGTAAAGGCCGTCGTGGTATGGCTACGCGTGAAGAAGATATTATTGAGCACCTGGTTATGGCCAGCACGCATGATTACCTATTGTTCTTTACGAACCGTGGTCGCGTCTTCCGCCTTAAAGCCTACGAAGTACCAACGACTGGCTTAAATGCTAAGGGCTTGGCGATTGTGAATCTCTTGCAACTACAACCAGAAGAAAAGGTCAGCGCCGTGATTCGCGCCAGCCGTGCCGAAGAAAATGGCTACTTACTTATGTGTACCATCCGTGGCGTCGTTAAAAAGACGGCTTACGAGCAGTACAAGAACGTTCGTAACTCAGGCCTGATAGCCATTAACCTCGATGCTGGTGATGAGCTTAAATGGATTCGTATGAGTGATGGTGAATCAGAAGTAATTATCTCGACATCAATGGGCCAGGCGATTCGCTTTAACGAAAAGGGCGTCCGCCCAATGGGTCGCGTATCACGGGGTGTTCGCGGTATTCGCTTGCGACCAAACGACATTGTGATTGGTATGGATATTGTGAGTGAAGATAGCAATATGTTTGTGATTAGTGAGAATGGCTATGGTAAGCGCACCAAGGTTTCTCAGTTTACGCCGCACGCTCGTGGTGGTGTTGGTATCCGCTCAGCTGTGGTTAATACCAAGACAGGCAAGCTTATGGGCGTGGCCAACTTAACTGACGAAGCGAACGAGGTGATTATTATCTCGACCAATGGTCAGACGATTCGCTTAGGTTTGAAAGATATTTCGGAGCTTGGCCGTGCGACACAGGGTATTCGCGTGATGCGCCTTAACGATGGCGACACCGTAGCCTCTATGGCACTAGTACAAACAAGCTTGCTTGATGATGATGAGGAAGAAGAGCCGGCGGCAGAGGAAACCGAAAGCTAGATATGGGCAAATACCTCTACCTCATCGCACCAATTAGTGGATGGGTAGTTGCCCAGAGTATTAAGTTTGTCCTGACGCTGCGTAAAGACGGCGTCAAAATTCAGGACGCCGTACAGTCCGGCGGCATGCCAAGTTCGCACACGGCTTTTATGGTGGCACTGACAACCGTAATTGGTTTGAGTTATGGAATTGATGACGTGCTGTTTGGAATTACTTTTGCCGTGACGGGCGTGATTATTTACGACGCGCTTGGTGTACGCCGTACAACGGGCCAGCAGACGGTCGCAATTAAAAAGCTAGCGCTTACGACAAAAACGAAGATTAACACCTTAGATAACGCGAAAGGTCACACACTGCCCGAAGTAGCCGTTGGCGCGCTGGTTGGCGTGGCTGTGGGTATTGTGCTGTATAACCTCTTATAACTAGTCGCTTTTGTTACAACATCTTTTACTAAATAAGGGTTGACGGGAACAGCTAATATGGCGTATGCTGATATCTGTTGCTTTTGAGGTGCCTTGCTTAAGACGCCCCGAAATGTTCGTTAAAAATTGAGTAGTGCAGCGTCAACGTAAGTTGACTTTGAAGTTTTTAAATTTTGAAAAAAGATATGTCAGCGTTTGAAGAGTTGACTTGAGTTCTTCGGAATTCTCGTTATCTTCATTTTTTTGGAGAGTTTGATCCTGGCTCAGGATGAACGCTGGCGGTATGCCTAATACATGCAAGTCGTGCGGAAAGGCCCCTTCGGGGGTACTCGAGCGGCGGACGGCAGAGTAACGCGTAGGAACATACCCCAAACTGAGGGATAACTGCTCGAAAGAGTAGCTAATACCGCATGTGGTCTTCGGACTAAAGCTTCGGCGGTTTGGGAATGGCCTGCGTTCGATTAGCTAGTTGGTGAGGTAAATGCTCACC
>JBBRSL010000041.1:0-5508 GCA_038245435.1 Saccharimonadales bacterium (SeqCode) | reverse complement strand
CCATCCCTAGTTTCTTTGCCTGCATTGCTACTCTACCAATATGATGTGCTTGGGCTACCATAAGTGGACGAGAATATCCCTCGTATGCCATCACTGATTTTGCAAATAAAAGCGTATTCCACGAACCACCCTCAGAAGCAACAAGGTTAGAAATTGAGCCTTCAGCGACAAAATCGACAGTAACTCTACCATATGGGAACGAGTCGGCAAGCATCGTATCAGCGATAATTGGTCTGCCAACAGCGTTTTCCAAAATAAAATCTGCAAGGGCTTGATTGGCGCTGCCTTTGCCTATAAGTGTTCCAAATGAGTGCCCAATAACACAGTCGGCGTCATTTATGTTGCCGACAGGTTCGGTGCGCCCAAATGCGGATTTTAGGATGTTCATAATTATGTAAATTATAAAACTAATATAAAGAATTGTCAATAATCTGACTAAACGTACAGTATCTGCTAGCTAATTGTGGCAAAGAGTGCTCGGTGCAAGCACCTGTGCGCGAGCTCTGTCTTCGAACCTCCGCTACGCGTAACGGTTCGGCCCTGGCCACAGCCAAGTAATAAGTCCTATCTTTCGATAGGACTTATTACTTGGTCGCGGGGGCAGGACTCGAACCTGCGACCTTGTGGTTATGAGCCACACGAGCTGCCACTGCTCTACCCCGCAATATTACTGTTTATCATTAATTTGAAATAAACGCAGGTGTAATAGTACGACTTTTATCTCTGTTAGTCAAGTCTATTGCTGTTTTTTGCCAGATAAAAAGTCGCCCCAAGCAGTCAGATTTTGCAGTATTTTTGGCACTTTTTTAATGCTTGCTGCAGTTTTTTGACTATCTGGGATTTTAACAATGTATGAATTTGCGACTTCGGCAGGTACAATAATTATTTTCTCGCCGGGCGCTGCTTTACTAAAATACTTGCGCGCTGCAAGGTCTAGGTACGAATCAGTTTTATAGTATTCGTTAATAAGTTTTTGGTTTTGAGTTTGTTGGTCCAAAATAGCAACTTGTTGTTGAAGCGATGTAATACTTTTTTCAAGTTCATAATTTTTTTGAATAATACGCACGCTACTCCAGGTCACTGAAAATGCCACCAAAGCAAGTGCATACAAACCAATGTTCTTGGTATTGAAAACATTAGTCACAATTGCATTGTTTTTTATTTTATCGAGCATACTATGACCTTATTATATAACATCTGTAAAAAGTGACTACTTATGAGGTATAATCAAGTGGCTAATCGCGGGGGTATAGCTCAGTGGTTAGAGCAGTCGGCTCAACTAACAATTTGGCTAAGTCAAAGTATTTGATATGTCAAAAAGTTAAGGGCTGCTTACATGGGTAACCGGTAAGTATATCCTGTCAAATTCGGGGAAGCCTTTGCTCTTTAGCATGGTAATCCCGAGCCAAGCCCGCAGATTTGCGGGAAGGTGTAGAGACTGTATGGCAGGTATCCATTTTTGGATAAAGAGACAGTCCAGACCACAAACACGAAAGAGGCAACGAAAGTTGTAGTGGTACGCATAACCGATTGGTCCCTGGTTCAAGTCCAGGTACCCCCACCAAAAAAGACCCGTTATAATTTAACAGGTCTTTTTTATTTTAAAGTATTATTAAGTGCTGATGAGATGCTTATGCTTGCAACCCAAGATCTTCTTATGGATAATTTATCCTATGACTGTACCTAACGAAAATAGTTTTTTATTTCAGATTCCAGCGACAAAACATGAGCTTTCACGCGCCAGTAATGTTGCGCTGCAAATGGGCGCCATGGCCAGTAGACTTGTGCAAGAAAAAAGAACCCGAACTGACCATCCTGATGGTCGTGCTGAAAATGTTGCAGAACATTCCTTTATGCTCGGAAAGGTCGCGACTGAGCTTGCCGAGCTACTGTATCCAGATCTTGATGCTAACCTTGTGGCTAGACTTTCACTCTTGCACGATGATGTTGAGGCCTACGTTGGAGATACGCCGACTGATCACATCACTCCTGAAGATTTACTTCTTAAAGCAAAACGTGAAGAAGAGGGAAAAGCCCAACTAATAGAAGAGTACTTACATATTCCAGGGTATAGCCACCAAGTGGAAGATTATGAAGCTCAAAAGTCTCCTGAATCGAGATTCGTTGGTGCTGTGGACAAAATTATGGTTTTGCTTATTCATCTTCCAAATAAAGCAGAAGTATTAAGACGTCAGTACACGTATGGTGAATTTTTAGAGTCAGAAGAGAAGCGGATGCAACGCTTGTTGAATCGATATCCAGAATTTGGAGCTGTCGTAGATATCAGAAGAGAGCTTGGTCAATATATTGCTGATACCTACATGTCTGATTTAAAACAAAGTTAGTTAGTCGCAGCGGATGCGGCTTGCAGCAATGCGGATTGCCTCGCTCCACGTAGGGAACGGATGAATTGTTTCGGCAACGTCACAGGCGCGGTGGCCACGGTTAATGGCAAAGGTCAGTTCTTGCAGTATTTCACCCGCATGCGGTGCCACAATACTTGCGCCAATTAGTGTGCCACCGTGGGTGGCAATAAGCTTTACGAATCCTGAGTCAAAGTTCGCCAGTCCTGATCGCCCAATAAGGCCAATTGGTGCAATAGCTGTCTGGTACGAAACGTTAGTCATGCGTAGTTGATGCTCTGTTTTACCAACGCAAGCGATTTCGGGTATGCCGTAAAAAATACGAGGAATGGCATGCGTACTAAAGCGAGCCTTTTTAGAGTGGTACATGTTATGCGCCGCTACCCGAGCATGCTGCACGGCAACATGGGCAAATAAGTCACCACCGACAACATCACCAGCTGCCCAAATATGATTTTTCGAAGTTTGTAATCCACTGGTAACTTTAATGCCGGCCTCATTAAACTTAATGCCGGTATTTTCGAGCCCAAGGTCGAGGTTCGGTTTTTTGCCACTGGCAACCATGATGGTGTCGCATACGATACGATGTTCTTGGCCATTTTGCTCGAACACGACAACTTTGTGTTTTTTATCACCGCTTACGTGGCTAACTTTTGAGCTGAGGTGTACACGCACACCCCTCGCCGTTAAGTTTGCTTCGGCTAAATCACCCACTTCTGAATCTTCGCTATGCAGTAAATGACCGTGTCGTTCAATAATATGTACTCGTGCACCAAAAGCATTAAAAATTTGACTATATTCGTAGGCTGTTGCGCCACCCCCAACAATAACGATGCTTTTAGGGAATTCATTAAGCATGCCAGCTTCGCGGTAGGTAATATAGCCAGCATCTTCGAGCCCTTTAATGGTGGGGATGATTGGGCTACTACCAGTTGCAATTAAAAATTTGCGTGCACTGTAGCGGTGACTGCCAACATTAATAACCCACGGGCTTAAAAAGTGAGCATGACCATGGATAACTTTAATACCATCGCTGGTAAAAGCACTGTTTGTTTGGGAGCCATTTGCCTCAGCAACAACTGCATCGCGCCAGCGCGACAGTGAATTCGCGTTATAGCTAATAGTGGTAGCTTTCAGCCCATGCTGCGATGCGGATTTCATAGCATCGAGGGCGTTCGCGGCAGTCAGTAAACTTTTGGTCGGAATACATGAATAGTTTGGGCAATCGCCTCCGAGTAGGTCAGATTCGACAAGCCCAACTTTTTTACCTTCACCGGCAGCCAAATGTGCTGCAACGCCACCGCCAGCCCCGCTCCCGATGATAAGAAGGTCGAAGTCAAAGTTGTTTGGTTTTTTTGATGGATATATAGACATAAGCGTGTTTACCACATTATACGATGATGCGCGTATAAAATCGCAGCATGTTCATTAAGTTGTTTTACGGATTTAGTTGCGTGCACACGGATATCATCTGAACTAACCTCACTTTTTGGCTGAATCCACTCAGAAATATCGGCACAAACTCGTTCAGCAATCAGTTCGGCAGCCCCGACAGGCTCACGAACACCCAAGCAGGCGGCGTAAATGCTGGCATACAATTTTCGCTCATCAAACGCTTCGGTTCGTCCACTGCGTTTTACAATGTGCTTCATGTTATAGACCTACCGTCAGGGTGTGACTAATAATGAGGAGCATAAGCCAAGCAGCAGCAACGAGTGCCAGCCCACTTCCAAGGCGCATAACGGCTTTGCCTTCTTCTTTCCACTGCAAAACGGCACTTATCTTGGTGTCACCGGCGACGGTAACGAGCGTAAAGAAAGCGCCAATAAGTAGGCACATGCCAAAAAGCACAAACCAGGCAGCATTTGGTGCGAGGCTCGTAACATAAAGCAAGCTAGCAGCCGTAATAGTGACCAGCCCAATATTTGAGGCTGTTGCCGCAACGGCAATAATTCCGAGTACAAATGCACTTAGAGTGCCAAATTTTTTACTGGTGTGTTTATGTAGTACCGAGTGTAGCCTTTTGTGCGGCTTGTGGCTAATACCGCGGCCGTACCAAAAATAATCTTTAACTTCAATTATGGCTGCAGCTACGGCAAGGGCGGCAACGCCAAGACATAGGTATAGAGCAGTAGTCGTATCGAGTGCAGTAAGAAGCAGCCAAAAAGATGTGCCGATGACGACAATGGTACTAATAAAGCCAGTGAAAAAGGCCACGCTATTAACCCAAAGCTTTGTAGTCCTATGGCCTCTCCCAAGAGTGCTGGCAAGCAGACTCGAAAAAATACTCAGTACCGTTGGGGTAATACCACTTACTGCAGCAACGGTGCAGATAAAGAGTAGGATATCGAGATTACTCATGGGACTAAACTCCAAAAAACGGTAATACTGGGATTTTGTACGACATACAAGGCGCTTGCCAGTAGTATGCCACTTACAATCGCAATAACACCGACTAGAACAACAAAAATGTATGAAGAGTTTCGGGGTTTATTTTTAAATAAACCCGCAGCTACAAGACAGCAGAGAATCAAAAGCGTGCCGCCAAAAACAGCCCGCAAGTTGATGCTGTGTATTTGTTCTAACGTCGACAGTGCACCTGCCGCGACTATTGCCATCTGTTTTCTTTTTGCCCTCTCTCTTAAAAGACTATATCATTGAATAAGCATTAGCGGCAATAAAACAATGGCGACAAAATCAGACATCAAAAAACAGTGGTACATGGCAACGGTTTTAGAAACATGTGCGGCTTTCGAAGTGCAAATGAAAAAGGGCCTTACATCAGAGCAAGTACGAGGGCGTTCAGTAAAATCAAAAAAAGTATCAAACATATCAACGCCAAAAATTTCGGCTATTTTTTGGGCAGTTTTAGTTATTATGCTCGTTTTATCGGCATCGGTATTCGTACTTGAGTCGCGGCACGCAGTTTTAGTCTTTACCTTCACGGCTAGTTTGCTTGGTGCGTTTGCCTTTACGCAGCAAGGCTTTGTTCGACACGTGCTTGTAACGGTCGCCAAAGTGCCACAAAAACAAGTGACCGTTAAGCGTGATGGTGCTACTGTGCAGATTCCGGCCAACAGTGTTGTCCCGGGTGATATATTTGTTTTGAACCCCGGTGATTATGTGCCGGTTGAACTGCGCCTTT
>JBBRSL010000040.1:0-5550 GCA_038245435.1 Saccharimonadales bacterium (SeqCode) | reverse complement strand
GGATAGTGGCAGCAATTGTTCCTTCGGAGGGGGCGTTTATATAGTGTAGTACGTACGCGCCAATACCAACAAGAACTGCTACTACCAAAGTAAAAATCACTACCCGTTGAACCCAGCGGCGCTTAAATAATCTACCAACGCCGCGAAATAACTTCCCGAAGAGACCTCGCATGTTGTAATTATCTCACGCTCAGCCAAATGCGCCAAGGCATGAGCGTTTACCAATGACGTAAAATCTTGACAATCGTTACATCAAGCCGTCCAAAATGAGCGCTCGTTACCGAGGGCGTAGGGTTACATCAGGCAAGTAGTAACTCGCGTCGGAATCTGCCTGCGAAACAATAAAGTCGGCCAGGTCGGTGGCGCTGATAGCTTTAGGATTATCACCATGTGAATCTATGTAGCTCGGATACAGATTGGTAATTTGATACTTGCTTGTTTCAAATTCTTTTTGCAAGGCCTGGAAGAAATGCATCTCGGCAGCCTTTGCCGCGCCATAAGCACTGTTATTAGCATGTGCGGCTAACGCACTGGTTGATATCACGTTAATTATTCGGGCTTTAGGTACGACACCGGCCAGGCCGCGGGTCATATAGACAGCCGAAAAGTAGGTGCTTTGCATTTGCTTATCAAAATCTTCAGCACTAGTTTCTAGCAAACCGCCACTTACATAGCCACCGGCATTATTTACCAGGCAGACTTCGGCTTGCAAGCCATCTTTAATACTTTCCCAAAATGCCGCGCTGTCGGCGGCGCTCGATGCGCTGAATTGCCGGTATTCAACAGCAGAATCTAATTCGCTTGGACGCTCGGAACGGCCAGTACCAATTACTTTCCAACCGTTGGCCGCAAAGCTAGCAGCAATATGTAGGCCTAAACCCTGACTAGCACCGGTGATAACTACTGTTTTCATAATGGCGAGTCCTTGTCTTTCTTGCTTGTTAAGCTGTTTAAGTGGAGCTGGTTTAGGACATTAAAACGTTTAAGATTATGACGATATATGCCAAAGACAGCACCAATTAAGGCCAAGACACTAATGTTCCCGCCAAACCCCGACCAAAAGTTATACATGTGGGTAGAAAAAGCATCTTCCCCGTTATGTATACCAAGAAAATCGAGCAACCAATGAATTAAATGAATGTGCGTCATACGTAATCCTTATTGTTAAAACTTATCATCAGTGTAGCAAAAAGCCTCCACGTGCGCGGAGGCTTTAATTAATAATCGTTTATGGTAGCCATAGATAGGACTACTTGGAACATTATAAAGACTGAACTGATTAGCATGTCTCAAATCGTTACTATGTACGATAAGCATTATCGGGGGTTAGCTTAAGCGGGCGTACTAGAACCAGAGGTAGCTGTGCTTAGCTGTTCATCCAGCAGACACTTGCAATATGATTTAAGCAGGGTTATACTATCAAATGATAACAAAAGGTAACAAATGATAGACAAAGTACAACCATGGATAAGCCTAGATGAAGCAGTTACTTACCTAAAGATAGGCAAGACAAAGCTTTATGACCTAGTCCAAAATGGTAGAATCCCTGCTCAGAAGATTGATAAACAGTGGCGCTTTAAAACCGCAGAGCTTGACCGCTGGCTATCGGTATCGAAATCGATTGACGAGTTCTTCAAGTCAGTAAAGTTCAGTATCGAGGACAATGATGGTATCCGTGAGCCGCAAAAGGAGGCTTACAAGAAGCTTTATGACTATTTCAAAGCTGGCGGCCGTGAAGCTCTCGTGCAGTTGCCAGTCGGTTGCGGAAAGTCAGGGCTGGCAGCAATTGTACCGTTTGGCATTGCCGAGGGTCGAGTTCTTGTTGTAACGCCTAACACTACAATCCGCGACGAGATGAAAAATAATCTCGATATCACTCACAGGAAGTGCTTCTGGCGCAGAACTGGGGTACTTGAAGCCGTTGATATGCTGTCAGGGCCATTCGTTACCACGCTTGACACAGGCAATATCAGTGTCGCCGATGACTCGCACTTTGTCGTAACCAACGTACAGCAGCTAACCACTAACGTAGATAAGTGGCTAAACAAGTTTGCTCCGGACTACTTTGACATGATTATTGTTGACGAAGCGCACCACAACGCTGCAGATAGCTAGAAAAAAGTACTCGACCACTTCCCTAAGGCAAAAATCGTCAACTTAACCGCCACACCGTTTCGTAGCGACCAGAAAGAAGTCACTGGCGACCGAGTCTACCGATACTCATTTAGGAGCGCTGTTGCCAAGGGTTACATAAAGCGTCTATCAGCAACCTACGTATCACCTAAAGAAATGGTGATTACGTTTAAAGATCAAGACGAGAAGCATACCTACTCTTTGGATGATGTGTTAAAGCTGAAAGACAAAGACTGGTTTAGTCGCGGTATTGCTATGTCAGAAGAGTGTAACAAATCGATTGTCGATAACAGTATTCAAAAACTCGAATTTCTTCGGAACGAATCTAGCGTCAAGCACCAGATTATTGCCGTCGCTATGTCGATCCCGCACGCTGACAAGCTTAAGCTGCTGTATGAAGAGCGCAACTATGAAGCGGCGGTTATACATAGCAAGATGACCGATGACGAGCAAAAGGACGTGCTTAAACGGCTTAAGAATAATGAGCTTGATGTAATTATCAATGTTCAGATGCTTGGTGAGGGCTTTGATCACCCTCAGCTGAGTGTTGCAGCAATTTTTACGCCTTACCGTAGCCTCAAACCGTACTTGCAGTTTGTAGGTCGTGTTATGCGCGTTAATCATCAGAATGCGCCGCGTGACCCAGATAACTATGGCTACATCGTGACCCACGTCGGAATGAATCTCGACACGCTACTTGACCAATTCCAGCTGTTTGAAAAAGATGATGAAGAGTTTTGGGCTGAGATTACTGGCGGCGAAGAGCCAGAGCCGCCACTGCCACGCGGTGCGATAGGCAAGCGGCGACCAATTCGCGCGCCGCTTACTGTCCATGGTGAGATCGTAGAGGACTTATACGAAGAGTCGTTTGTTGACGATGATGACGAAGAGCGACTAAAGGAGCTTAAAGAAATGCTTGAGGCAACAGGCTATGACTCCTCATTCGCCCAGCAGTTGCTAGCCCAGCAAAAATCGGATAGCTCCAAAGTAACGCCAGCCGCTTACCCGATGGCCGTGCAACCACAAAAGGAACTGGAGCGGCTTCGTAAACAACTGCCAATCGAAGTGAGGTCAAAAGCAAAGGCCGTTCTCGCCAATGCTAGGCTCAACATGATTGGTCAGGATATCCCACGAAAGCTTTTTCCTGATATTCCTGCTCATAATAATCTTGTAGCTGCTATCGTAATGCTGAGCAAGGACTTGAAGCGCCAAGTTGGCGATAAAGACCGAGATGACTGGACTAAAGATGACTATCTTTTAGCGCTTGAGTCACTGCCGACCATAGCTACTGCGCTGGTGCGTAAATTAATCGCAGCAAAGGCGGCAAAAAATGCCAAGGGGTAAAGTACCGTCACTACTTAGCGCTAATAATGGGGGCATTACTTTCGAGACAGTTAAGCGTGGCGGTGACTGTTCGAGGTGCAAAGAGTCACTGCCGCAAGGCGCAAAGATTGGACTACTAAAAGTCCAAAAAGCCGGTTTCCCAAATTACAGGCGCACGTGTCTGTCATGCGTGATGATAATTGTACAAAAAAGCCAAGACGAGCTAGACGTGATTAAAGCAGCCGCCGTTTGTTAAGCGTTAGTAACACCAACTTGCTTATCGATTTCAGCCAGCAGTTTAAAATAACTAACGAGCTCCTTCAGCTTTTCCTCATTCAGCTTCATTGAGCGCTGCCAGCACCAGAATTGTCAGGCGTCGTAAGCACTGGCGGCTCTGGCAGAGCGGGCAATGATCGTCGAGTGTTTTCAAATTCAGTTGCAGCACGGTCTCCGTCAGCATTCGAGACGCTAAGCCAAGCGCCCATTGCTAAACCGTATGCAACCAAGATTAAGAGTATTGGCTTTACAATACGCCACCACAACTTAGGCTTTGGTTTGCCTGCGCGGCGGCGAATGTAATAATTTGCAGCAAGAATTGTGATGATCAAAAGTCCTATGCGAGTAAAAGGAAAAATTGGATAGAGCCATTGGTGCGTGGCGTTTTCTAGAAAGGTTATACCTGTCTCGACACCGAGGTTTACCAGTAGTAAAATACCGAGTGCTGCGGAATATATTTTGACCTTATTTATTTTTTGTTTAGGGGCTGGGGAGTTGTCGTCCGCCATGGCTGTTCCTCCATTATTTTATTAATGGGGAAGCCTAGACATAAAAAAGGACAACCCCTCTAGATTGTCTAGACCAACACAGGTTGTACCCTGCGCTTTCGAGAGGTTGCCCTTTTTGGGTACAACCAATCGGTAATAATTGGCTTGTAATACAAGCTGTGCTGATCTAGACCCCATAATCATAGCATTTATACAGCTGTATCTGTTAACTTCCGTAACTCTTGCTCTGTCTCTGCATGTGACTACTCAATCCCCCCTGTATATAACAGGGGGGTAGGCGTCGTACATTGTCGAATAATGTGCGATGACTATTAGTAGCTAATGCATGTCGTACACGAACCTGTACGACATGCCCCGCGCGAATAGCCGGTGTAGTTATTGACCCCCACCTTCTCTTTTACTTTTCTATATCTCTGTCTCGGTTGATGCACAAAAAATATTTTGTGCATGACTGGTAAACTTAAGTCATGTACGAGCAAGACAATAGATATTTAGATCTAACAACTTACCCTGAAATTTACAGGGAACTTGTGTATCAGCGCAATGCCACTATTGATTGGCTTAATGAAAATGCTCTACTTGTAAGGGATCGGCGTGTGACCAAACAAAATGAACAAGAGTGGCAGCGCCAAGGTAATGCTCGAACTTATCGCCCCATCTTTCGCGAGAACGTACTGGACTTGTTTGAGCGCTTGTATTCACATGATGCCACTGAAGCGATCTACGACTTCCGAAGCATAGACTTAAAGGATTGGTCTGATACTGAGACAAACTGGCTTGAGCGAGAGCTACAAGCTTTGCAAGCGATTATCGGTAAGCTCGAAGTCCGCTACAACTTACAGTACAAAATGATTTTTCGCTATGACAGCGGGCAGTTCGTGCTATTACTAAACGGAATTGAAGTTTTGTCTTGTGGGCAAAAGACTTTACGCCACCGCCTACTCACTACACTTTATTCAGAACCTAAAAAGCAATGGGATAACGAAAGCATTGTCGACTATTTTGTGGAGTCTTTTCACTATGAACAAGACGAGCTTAAAGATAAAGCCATAGAGAAGGCAGCAAGTGACATCAAAAAAGATGTTGCCGCTAAGACAGCTGTTAAGGATTTTCTACTAGTGAGCAATTCGGCAATTAAAATTAACCCCTTTTATGTAGGTAGTTAGAAAAAGTACTGGACCTGTCGCAGGGACTCATATATAATATTGGCATGGGTAACAACTTGTGAGCAAACCAAAGGTAATGTCATTCTTTTCTGGTGCATTCGGACTAGACCTAGGCCTTGAACGAGCAGGGTTTGAAGTTGTGT
>JBBRSL010000039.1:0-5563 GCA_038245435.1 Saccharimonadales bacterium (SeqCode) | reverse complement strand
CCGTAACCATTGCCTGGTATTTAGCTGCTCAAAAAGCTGGCCTCACCACCAGCGAATTTTAGCAGTAGTCAAAATTATATAGGGGGGTGTTGAGCCCTACTCGTAAAACGAGCTCGTCCAAAATTTGTAAAGTATATATTTTCGTTAGATAATAGTGCCAATATGAGTAACCGGAATGTTCAGCGTGGTTTTATTGATAATAGAGAAATATTGCCACCACCTAACGAAGTAAGAATCTACAATATTTTTCGTGATGAGCAACGGATGCGCATGGCGTTAAATGCCCAAGACAGTCTTGAGCAATTGTGGGCTATCTATAATTCACCGGCCGATATCGCTAATCAACAAGTGCACCAAAAGTTTCTATCTGGATTTTCGGCTCTTTGCCTAATGCCTAATAAACCTGAAATTGCCGTTAATCAGACCCTCATTATTTTTGGGCAGGATGCACGATATGGCTTAAAAGACAGCCAAACGACTACATTTATTTTTACGGATTATGCGATGCATAGAACTAATAGTTTCTATCCTGTTGAACCAGTGAAGGTTGATCGTGAAAATCACGTGGCAATTGTGTCGCTCGCCGCGCTTGATATGTTGGTTACCCCCGAGTACGCAGCACGCTTTTTAGCCCGTCGAGCCTGGGGTGAGTTGCATGGCCTGCCTGCTTCGCAAACGGTAAATTATGACTCTGACATTGGTAGCTACTTTGATAAAGCCTGCACGAGTACTGGTTGCCTTATATCGCAAGTACAAACACCGAGTGACATGGCGAGGCTCTACAAGCAAGCACTCGCACCCGATAAGTTTAAAATAGATCCAGCCTGTATTAAGACTGGTTTTTGCATGGCTTGCAACAGGCATCTTGATAAAGCCTATGAGCATCAAACAATTCACCGAACGTAATTTGCGAGTGCCAATTCAACAAAAAACTTTCCTAGCCACAAAGCACCACAGTTGATGATTTCTGGTTAAGCGATAGTATGAAGCAGATTCTTTGGAGGGCGCAGCGATTGCTGCGCCCTCCAAAGAAAGTCAACATGCACGCACGAGCACCTCACCTTGCCGACTAGCCTTGGACAAGTAGTGACCAACGCACGGGATGATTACGTAGTCGGTCGTTTCGAAGTATCGTACGAAGGTGTTGGCGATGATCGGCTCGACGGCTACCCAGTTTGAGCGATATCCCAGCCGAGCGGTAACAACGACCTGCCGGCCGTCGGGTACGACCGTCGAAGGCTCAATCGTCAGCTTGCAAGCTGCGACCGACCTGAACCTCGTCAGCGCCCGCTTGAGATGTTCGCCACGATTGTTCAGTGAGCGTTCCAAGTGCGGCGACGTTCCTTCGGGAACGTACTCTTCGAACATTATGTTCGTGGGGATCTGGATGATGTAGTTCCGACTTCTTGACTCAACAGGCACGACGTCTTGCTTACGAGTGCCAGAGCTGGGGTAGGTGATCATGATTGTTTCGGCCACAATCGTCAGCAGGTTACTCAAGGTATCCTTTCTTCATACTATCGAAGTTCGAGGTCGGGGCAGGATGCCACACGAAGCCTATAACTTGATTATAGCACAAATTACAAAATAAGTCAACTAGTACATCTGTAAAAAGCTACTAGAACATACAACCTAAAAGCTGTAACCTAAGGCTATGAGAATAATCGCAGGTTCACTTGGCGGGCGCATGTTTGAAAGCCCACATTCAGCCCGCACCCACCCAATGAGCGAAAAAATGCGAGGCGCACTTTTCAATGCGCTTGGGGATATATCGGGGCTGACCGTGCTTGATGCTTTTGCCGGTACGGGCGCATGTGGGTTTGAGGCTATTAGCCGCGGTGCCGCGAGCGTACTGGCCATAGAACACGATACTGATGCCTTTAAAACCATCGTAAAGAATATTGAATCATTGGGGCTCGAAGAACAAGTGAGCGCTATCCGGGCAAACATTAACGGGTGGGCGAGCAATTATAAATACAGACATTTTGATATTGTGATTGCAGACCCGCCGTATGAGCCAAAGAATCTCGATTTACACCTTGTATTTAAGCTGGCCGAAAATGTAAAGCCAGAGGGCATATTAGTAGTTTCGTGTCCGCCGAGCGAACGCCCAACCAGAGAGCTTAGGGCCCGTAAAACGAAGATGCTTGAGCTGATTGCCGAAAAAAAATACGGCGACGGCATGCTCGCCTTTTACCGCAAAGTATAGTAATTAAGCATAAGTTTGTTAGGATGTAGGTATAACTTAACAAGAGATTTAGGCAAATAATGTTTAATATTTTTCGAAAAAAACAACCACCAAGTACTCCAACTGAGAATGTCCCGGGCGCGGCAGGCACTATTTTAATAGTCACCGCAACAACCAATTTTGGGTTGGTCGTATCACCAACCAATAAAGAGCCACTGATGTTTACGCTTGATCAGAGCGACTCAATTGCGACTTGTATTGAGCGAAACGCACCATATATAACGGCAGCTATAGATGTAGCCAGTTGTTTGGTCATTGAACTTGCAGCACATTTACCAAATCAAGCACAAACCGCGACAAATAAGATTTTTGCACTTATTTTGCCTGACCCAGGTATATTGCTCAACCATGATATGGTGCTCGTTGGATATGAAGAACTCGAACGAATACCTGGCCCAACAAGTTCAATGTTACAGATGTTGGTGAAACAAGTACCAAAAGAGTATTTTGCCGAGCCCTCGTCTAGTCTTGAGAATAAAAGCAACAACGTACCACTCCCAGCCGAACCAGTCATACCGGCTGAAGCTGCTGTGGTACCTTTAGTAATTGCCGAACAAATAGTGGAGCCAGCCGGTTTTGATAGCGCGCCTGTATCAATCGAGCAACCGGTAGCATCAGAACAAGTCATGCAACAGACTGAAGAGGTTGAGTCAACTACGCCAGTTGCAGAAGTACAGCCACTTATCGAAACTGAGCCTGTGGAGCCAGCCGGTTTTGATAGCACGCTCGTCCAAAATGCTGAACCAGCTTCAGTAGAGGAAGTGTCACCGACTGGGCTACCGAACCAATAGCGCCCATTGAGGTTGCACAAACCGAGCCAGTCGCTAAAGATCCACTTGCAGTGGTTGAACCACCAGAAACTCCTGGCCAAACGACATAAAATCTGTTAGATTATCATCTGTTACCAATTGTTAAGCGCGAGTGGTGGAATTGGTAGACACGCTAGCCTTAGGAGCTAGTGCCGCAAGGCGTGGAGGTTCAAGTCCTCTCTCGCGTACCATGAAAAAAGACTCTCTTCTGAGGGTCTTTTTTCATGCTTGCCTGGAGGAGATTTGACCTCTACCCAGGCGTGGAGTGAAAACTGCCAGTGGCAGTTTGCAAGGGAATCAACTCTTTAAAACTGGTTTTGAAAGATGTTGTGACGGGGGTGCGGAACGTGTCTCAAGTCCTCTCTCGCGTACCAAATAAAGAACGTCCCTTAGGGGCGTTTTTTATTGAGGTTGTGCTACTATATAACAGATATGGCAAACATACTTTCCGATGAACTACAGTGGCGCGGGTTTGTAAACCAAACAACCTACAAAGACATAACAACACTCGACGGTGAGCCTATTACTTTCTACCTTGGCGTTGACCCGAGTGCAGCCAGTATGACTATTGGCAACCTTGCGACTGTCATGATGGTCCGCCATTTTGTGAAAGCTGGCCACAAAGCGATATTGCTTGTGGGTGGTGCTACCGGCATGATTGGTGACCCAGACGGTAAAGCAGAAGAACGCAATCTGCTCACTCTCGAACAAATCGCTATAAATAAAGCCGGCATTGCGGCGCAGTACAAGCAAATTTTGGGTGAACTACCATTTGTGCCAGTCGACAATTATGACTGGTTCAAAGAAATGAACTATCTCGACTTTTTGCGTGATGTAGGCAAGCACGTACCGATGCGTCAAATGCTTGGGCGTGAATTTGTGCAGAATCGCTTGAGTGAAGATGGGGCTGGGATTAGTTACGCCGAGTTTAGCTACTCGCTTATTCAGGGCTACGACTTTTTACACCTATACCGTACGCGCGGTGCAACGCTCCAGGTGTGTGGTGCAGACCAATGGGGTAACAGTATTGCCGGCGTTGAGCTTATTCGTCGCATTGAAGGCGCAGAAGCACATATTTGGTCTGCACCACTGGTTGTTAACAAATCAACTGGCATTAAATTCGGCAAGACTGAAGGTGGGGCGATTTGGCTCGATGAAAATCTCACGAGCCCGTACCAATTCTTTCAGTTTTGGCTCAATGTTGATGACGAAGGCGTTGAAGACTATTTAAAAATATACACACTCTTAAGCCAAGACGAGATTATCGCGGCTACGGCTGAATTTAATGAAGATAGAAGCAACAGAATCGCACAGAAAACGTTAGCCTTCGAAGTTACGAAGCTTGTGCATGGTGAATCACGCGCTGACAGCGTAAAGCGAATCAGCGAAGTATTATTCGGTGGTCGTGAGTACGCTGAGCTGACCGCAGAAGACTTTGAATCACTCGGTGGTGAGTTAGGCCTTTTTGAGGCAAAAACAGGCGTAGAGCTCGCTGGAGCGCTTGTGGACGCAGGTCTAGCGGCGAGCAAGGGCGAAGCCAGGCGCTTTTTAGATGCAAATGCAATTTATGTAAACGGCTCGCAGATACCTATGAGCAAAACTACGCTTGATAGCGAAGACGCAATCGCCGGTCACGTTATACTCCGCCGTGGCAAAAACTCACAAGTTGTCATCCGACTCAAAAAATAGAACAAACTTTATGTATTAAAAAAGCCCCAATTAAGGGGCTTTTTTGTTGCAGAAGCTATTTATTTAGCTTTGGGGGCTACTGTTTTGTCTACGACAACCGCTTCTTTTGTGGCAGTTGCTTTGCCGGCGATGTTTACGTATACGAGAGCACCTAGGCAGAAGTAACCAATACCAAGTGCCAAGCTTATAAGCTGGCCAATAAAAGGTACGTACGATGGAATTTGAATTACAAAGTTTACGACAAGCAAACCAAGTGCAACTTTCCAGTACTCTTTTACGAGTTCGTAACTGCCTTTCATCGCATCGATTACACCCGTGTTTTTATCGACAAGAATATATGGGGCAAAGCTTAAAAAGAAAATTGCCAGTAAACCAGGGATAATAAATAAAATTAAACCAAAGATAACAACAATAGCCGAAAGAAGACCAAGCCCAATAAAGCGCAGCACAAACGGCATACCTTTGTTGAGCGCATCTTGAAATTCGACTTTTTGACCCTTAACGCTAGCGATTTGAGTTTGCACAATTGCTGGTGCAAAGATGAGCGCAGCAACAAGCACGACAAGCCCGACAATAAGTGCAAGCACTGCGGCTACGGCAACATTTGCGTCAGAACCTGTTAAAAATGGCAAAAAAGCCAACGGGAACGCAACGATCAACAAAATTAATGGAATAAATACAAGGGCTAAGAAAGTCCAGATATTTAACTTTAATGCATCAAACGATTGTTGAATCGCCTTAAATAGGGTACCGGTAGTGTCAAAAAAGTCACCATCCCTCAATTGTTTTCCATCCATCACGTGCTCCTCCTTTAGAT
>JBBRSL010000038.1:0-6085 GCA_038245435.1 Saccharimonadales bacterium (SeqCode) | reverse complement strand
TTTACTCTCATGCCACTGCACTATTAAGCGCACAGTAAGATCAGATATAGCATGTTGCAAGAATTATTTTTTAGATGCCATATTTTTTCTTTATTGTTTCGCCGTCAAGCTGTTTTAATGTTTTCTGTTCACTGTATGGCGATGTACTTTTTTGTGCAGCATCAAAAACCGCTAGGCCTTCAAGATTTTTAGCTTCGGTATTTGCCGAATTCAAACTTGTAATGCGTATGGGTGGCTTAGTCCTGTATGTAACAATAATTTCTTGGCCATTAGCAACAGCGTCAAATGTTTGCTCTAAGTTTGCCCTTAGTTGTTTAGCGTTAATTACAATAACATGTAGCTGTATTACCTCTTTTCGAAACTTCTGCTCGGTGCTTAAACACTGTTCTTGGCAAAAAACAAACTTGTTGTAGCAATTTTTACGGGGTAGGCTTAGGCCGCTACCTTATATACTAGTTATTAATTACTAATCGGAGTGCCTATGTGTGGAATTGTTGGTTATGTTGGTAGAGGTAATGCGCTTGAGCCCGTTTTAACGGGGTTACGTAATTTAGAATATCGCGGCTACGATTCTGCCGGCGTAGCGTTTATGGCAGATAATATGTTCCATAGCGTTAAGCAAGTTGGCCGCGTTGAGGCTCTCGAAACCGAACTTGGTGGCTTGCGAGCAGTAAAACCATCACTCGCAATTGGCCATACGCGCTGGGCGACGCACGGCGCGCCAACAAAGCTGAACGCACATCCCCACCACAACCAAGCACATACCATTTTTGTAACACATAACGGTATCATCGAAAACCATGCCGATATTCGCAAATTACTCGAACGCGCCGGCTATGGCTTTGTGTCTAACACTGATACTGAGGTTATTCCCCACTTTATTGATTACTATTTTAAAAAACTTAATAACATGGATGAAGCTTTCGAGCGCGCAGTCAGTGAACTTGAAGGTGCTTATGCCATTGCTATGACCACTAGCCACGAACCAGGCAAAATATACGCCGCCAAGCTGTCGAGCCCACTGGTCGTCGGTATTGGCAAAGACGCCCACATGGTTGGGTCGGATGCTTCAGCCGTGGCAGACGGCGCCACAAAGCTCGTATACCTCGAAGATTACGAACTTGCTATAGTCGAGCGTAAAGGCTACCGGATAAAGAACTTTAAAAACAAAAAACAGGTTACACGTACTGAAGAAGACATTATTTTAGATGATATTGCCACCTCAAAAGCGGGTTATGACCACTACATGCTCAAAGAAATTCACGAGGCGCCACAAACCATTCAAAACGCGATTCTGGGTCGCATCAAGCTCGAATCTAGTGAGACAAAGCTCGGTGGTATCGAATCCGTTGCCAATCAGCTACGTACCATAGATCGCATCATAATCATCGCCTGCGGTACATCGTACTACGCAGGCCTCGTTGGTGAATATTTGCTTGAAGATCTTGCGGGTATACCTGTTGAAGTACAGCAAGCGAGCGAATTTAAATATCGCAACGAGCCTTTGGGGCCCAATACGGCGCTGCTAGCAATATCTCAAAGTGGTGAAACCGCCGACACCATTGCGGCACTTAAAAAAGTAGAAGGCACTGGTATACTGCGGCTCGGTATCGTCAATGCCCCAGGCAGTAGCATCGCCCGCATGACTGATGCCGGTATTTACTGCCATGCGGGGCCCGAAATATCTGTCGCCAGCACCAAGGCCTTTATTGCCCAGGTTTCAGTGCTAGCGCTGCTTGCCTTGTGGCTCGGTAAAGGCAAAGTGGCTAATTATTCAAGTCTTCTCGCCGACTTTGCTGACCTGCCAAAAAAAGCCGAGCTCGTACTCAAACAAGCTGCTCATATTCAGAACGTAGCAAAAAAATACGCACATCACCGTGACTTTTTATTTATTGGTCGCGGGTACGAATACCCTCTTGCGCTAGAGGGCGCTCTTAAACTAAAAGAAATCAGCTACATTCATGCCGAAGGCTACGCCGCTGGCGAAATGAAGCACGGCCCGCTAGCTATGATTGACCCTAACTTCCCGTCCTTCGCACTTGCAGGCGGTAACGCGCTCATTGAAAAGACGCTATCTAACCTACAAGAGATTAAAGCCCGTAATGGTCGTATTATTGTTGTTGCGACTAAAGATAACGCAAAAAAAATAGGCAAACTTGCTGATGACATTATCGAAATACCAAAAACAGCAGATCAGTTCATTCCAATCCTTGAAGCTATCGCCGTACAGCTGTTTGCTTACTACACTGCGCTCGAACTTGGCCACGATATAGACATGCCACGTAATCTTGCTAAATCCGTTACCGTCGAATAGCTCTAAGCTAGATTTCTTACAGCTTCATCGAAAACTGCTACGTGAATTCTTATTTATAGGTATTTGTCGCCACTCTGTTTGTTAATAACCGCCTGTAGGTCTTTAATAGAATCTAGCTTGTTTCTGGGCACTATTAACAGCACATCGTCAGTGTCAACTACCACTAAGTCGTCAATGCTCGATATCGCAACGAGCTTCTTTTTACTCGTTTTAATAATTGAACCGGTCGAATTATGCGATGCAAGTTCACCATCGTAATAGTTTTGCTCACCGTCAGAAAAGTAATCGTATACGGATTCCCAGGTACCAAAATCGGTAACCCTAAACGGCAATAAAAAGGCAATTGCATCGCCACTATCCATAACGTTGCGCGTCACCTCTTCAGTAGCGCCCTTTTCCATTGTTTCGTATATGGCTTTTATAGATTCATCTTCGCCCGGTTTACCTATAACATCTTTTATTTGCATTAACTTTTCGTACCAATCAGGTCGATACTTTTTATATGCATCAAGCATCAAGTCTGGATACCAGCAGGTGTGGTTCCAATGAGATACAACATGAAAGTTCTCAACAAGTTCTTTTGTTTCTTGTATGGTGTTTTTTCTAAAGTGAAACTTATCAATCGCGTATACCTCTTGCGCGCCATCCATGGGCACCTGTGCGCCAAGCTGCAAATAATCTGCACCCATGTTGGCACTCGTCGCTTTAATACCGCCTGTCATAAATTTTTTTTGCTTAATCGCTAGGGTTTCAGCATCATTTACCATCTTTAAAAATGCTTGTTCCGGTTCGCGCACCATATCTGACTGATACACAAAAAAAGGCTCATCTGGGTGCCGCATACTCAGTGTCAAAAATGCCAGGCCTTCGCCCGGGCCGCGATCTTTAGCAATATCAGGCTCTACGATGTAGTTTTTTAGAGGAATTTGTGGGGCTTGTTCGCTTATATACTTAATAAACTTCCGTTTTGTAGAAATAAATATATCTTCAGGCGAATACTGCTTTAAAAATGTTTCAATACCGTACTGAAACGTCGACTTACCATTTAAAATTGGCTGGAATTGCTTGGGCATGGCTTGACGCGAATACGGCCACATTTTAGTGCCTTGTCCGCCGGCGGTAACTATTATCTTCATATTCAGCTCCTTGGATTTATCGTACTTTACCTAAATTACTTTTTTACTAAGTTCTTAATGTTTCTAATTTTTTGGGTAAGTCGCATTTCTGGCAAACCGGCAACATCATACCTAATAACCTCTGATGCAACAATTGCATGATAACTATCAATTAAGTCTGAATGCTCATTGGCAACATAATAATCATTTAGACCATCAAACAGGTGTCTTATATAACCTTCCTTTTCGAGTATTTGCTGCCAGCGTTTATCTGCGCCTGTTGATTCAACGCACACGACCCAAGGGCGATACTTTTTCCAATTGTTACCTTTAAGTACATTATATTCAAAACCCTCAACATCAACTTTCAAAAAGTGAATATCTTTATTCTTTAGGTTTTTACCCAGAACATAAGCAAGTGTTTCGAGCTTTAGAGTTAATTCTTTGTACGAAACAGCTGCCGCTTGATATCCTGTTTCATAACTCTTATGCAGTGTAGTAGAAAAGGTCGATAAGCCGTCGCTATCGTATTTGCGAAACTTAAGCTTGCCAGGTTTATCGGATATTCCTACAGCAATGTTTATATCTTCTGGTCTTTGTTCATCAAGAATTTGCTTCAGTTCGGCTTGCGGCTCAATGTTAATGCCACGCCAACCGCGAATATAAAAAAATTTCGTAACCGAATCATGTAGTTCATGGTTGGCACCTACGTCCACATAAAATCCGGGTTCTGTTAACAAATGAAAATAGCCAAAAAGTTTTATATCCTCAAAATTCTGCGCGTAACTTACATATTTTAAGCCGTGCTTGAGTGATCCGTGTTCTGGCATATGCAAATAAGTATACGTTTGGCTTGTAATAATTGCCACATTTGGAATATTCACTAGGCTGAACCTTAGCAGAATCGCTCGAAATAGTCTTGACAGAACAGAGGTGATAGTGGTATTGTTTAATTACAAAAGTTAAAATAAAAAGTATGAAAAATAATAAAATTTACATAATCGTTGCTACAGCTATCCTCACTATTGGATTTTTAATTTTTAGCTTAGAAAAATTACAGGTTACTAATTTTTATGTAAAACCTGTACCTGCAGTGGTTAATACTCCTCGACCGGTGAATAGTGTTGACTACACGCCGCAAACTTCACCCCCCGACCCTACTGTTAATTCCGAAAAAAATCCTGCAGAATCAAGTCCATCAACGCCGTCACCAAGCAACGCTACCGTATCTATAACCCGCGCTAACCAAGATCCATCAACTAAAAACCTTAATATTGGTGTTCTCGTTTACGGTACATCCACGGGTACTTGTACTTTAGAGTTATTGCAGGGTACGTATAGTGTAATTACAAAAATTGCTGCAGTAACAGCGCAGAGTGGTCTAGTTACTTGTTCTGGCTTTACCTTGCTCGCATCAGATATACCGTCTGCCGGCACGTATAGCGTTAAAGTGAGCGTTGGCAGCGCTAGCGCAGTACAAAATGTGGAGCTTGCAAAATGAAATTAGCGCGTATAGGTTTATTGGTTGTCGCCTGTGTGAGCACAGTAAGTATGTTGGCCGCACCCTTAAGTGCAAAAGCAGTTACTGGCGCAGATTTTAAACCGGGCCGCATAATTGACGACTTTATATTTACAAATAAAAACGCTATGTCGATGCAGCAGATTCAAGATTTTTTGAATGCTAAAATGCCAACTTGCGAAGTTTGGCACAGCGCCTATAACGCAAGTAACCCACCACCCTACACCTGCCTAAAAGATTACCAAGAAAACACCACTACTGGCGCAAATAACTTTGGACAGTTTAGCGGCAACGCGCCCGTATCGATAGCGGGCGGTAAAAGCGCTGCGCAAATTATATGGGAGGCGTCACAGGCGTATGGAATAAACCCTCAAGTAATGATTGTATTGTTACAAAAAGAACAAGGCTTAGTAACAGACACTTGGCCGCTGCTCAGCCAGTTCACAAAAGCAACTGGCTACTTATGCCCCGACACAGCAGCTTGCAACAGCAACGCTGGTGGCTTTGGCAAACAAGTATTTGGTGCAGCTTGGCAATTTCGTAATGATTATAACGGTATAGACACTGCTAATTTTTATAGTTTTTACGGTAAGGGCATAAATAATATACGTCTCAGCCCGGATGCTAACTGTGGCACCAAAAGCGTAAACATAGAAAACCAAGCAACGGCTGTTTTGTACAAATATACCCCCTACACACCAAACGCAGCTGCACTCAATAACTTATACGGCATGGGTGATAATTGTAGCGCATACGGAAATCGAAATTTTTGGAGATACTTTAACGACTGGTTTGGCTCATCGCAATTTGGTAATTTAGTAAGTATTGTGGGTGGTGGCGTGTACTTTATCGATAGTGGCACAAAACGAGCCATTCCTAGCGAAATTGCATTTATTAGTAATGGCTTTAAATGGGCAAATGTTTCTACGATAACAGCGAGTACATTAGCAATTATTCCGGATGGCCTTCCAATGGCATATAACGTTCACTACCGAGATGGATACTTAGTATCTTCGCCGTCAGGTGGAATATACGTTATAGATAATGGGTTTAGGCGCCCGTTCCCTAATGAAGAAACATTCTTTAGTTACGGATATAAGTTATCAGATGCGCAAGTTATCAGTGCGGCAGAGCTTA
>JBBRSL010000037.1:0-6680 GCA_038245435.1 Saccharimonadales bacterium (SeqCode) | reverse complement strand
ATTAGGGGTTAGTATACCGTACTTCCCACGAACAATTAATAGTTGTGCGCCACTGTTTAGATAATTGGCCAGTAGACAATGCCAACAATAACAAGGAAAAGCAGTCCCACGAAGAAAACAATAGCGCCCACGGCTGCTAACGAAGTTACAGTACCAAGCCCTGCACCGACAACAGTAACTAGGCATGCTGATGCAAAAAGTGTTAACGCACGTGCATTTTCTTTAATGCTTCTCATTACACAATTGCTGCAACAGTAAACGTGCTTGTTTCGGCTGGGGTCACGATTTCAACCTCGTCACCAACTTTTTTGCCAAGAAGTGCTTGGCCGATTGGTGATTCGTCGCTGATTTTGCCTTCAAGCGGATCTGCTTCTACCGTACCAACAACCTGGAAATCTTTCATCTTGCCGTTATTGCCTTTAAGGCTCACTTTGCTCCCAAGCTGTACTTTGCCGCCGGCTTTTGGCGCACCAATAACTTCTACGTTCTTTAAAATGTAGTCTACTTCTGAAATACGACTTTCGACACGATCTTGCTCGTCACGAGCACTTGAGTATTCGGCATTTTCGCTTAGGTCACCAAATTCACGAGCTGTTTTAATACGCTCAGCAATAGGGCCACGTTGAGCTATGAGGTTATCGAGCTCAATCTTAAGCTCGTCGATACCTTCTTGCGTTAATTTGTATTGTTTTTTCAAAATCTAAATCCTCTTTCCCTCTATTCTATATAAAAATATGGCCCAGTCAGTCTGTTTCTGTGGGGCCATCCACCAAAAGAATACCGCTAGTATAGCACAACTTTTGGACGTTGTAAGATGGATTCTAGAAGTTACAAAAACCTCGAAACTAACTCTTTGAGAGCCGCTCGATTAACGCATCTGCTGCCATAAACTCAGGCGTGTCTGATGTACGTTTTTTAACTTCGAGCTCGCCGCTAGCAAGTGTTTTTTCACTTATAACGACCCTTGTTGGGATGCCATATAAATCTGCGTCAGCAAACTTATCACCTGGGCGCGCATCGCGATCATCCCAAAATACTGTTACACCATTTTCTTGTAAGTCTGTATACATTTTTTGTGCAGCTTCTACCACTTCTGCGGAATTACCTATTTGCACTAAGTACACCTTGAATGGTGCGACATTCTCTGGCCAAACAAGACCCTTATCGTCACTAAAATGCTCCGCAAGTAAGCCCATTAAACGGCTCGGCCCAATACCGTAACTGCCCATAATAACCTTTTTGACGCTGCCATCTTCTACCGTATAGGTAAGATCAAGCGCATCACTAAACTTTGTACCAAGCGTAAAGATGTTGCCAACTTCGACAGCCTTCTTTTCAATGAGCTCTTCTTTGGTAACCCCTAAATCCGCAAGCACTTCATCGGTGTAGACTTCTTGGTTAATAGCAAGCTTTTTGCCTTCGTGTACATAAATCAAATCTTCGCCTACTTCACTGAGGGTCTGAAATTCATGGCTATATTTAGCAAAACTACCACCACTGGCAAATGTTTTATACGTAATATCACCAATACCTAAGCGCGTATATACTCTGTTGTAGGCTTCGCTAATAAGTTCGTAAAAACTATCGTGTTCTGCCTGATCTTTACTAAAACTGTAGAGGTCTTTCATCCAGAATTCGCGTCCACGCATGAGCCCACTCTTAGAGCGAAGTTCGTTACGAAACTTTATTTGGAACTGATACGGAAATGCTGGTAAGTCTTTATAGCTATTAATAAAGCGTTTCATGAGTTGGGTAAGCGGCTCTTCGTGCGTAGGCGCTAAGCCAAGCTCACTACCATTGGCTAGTTTGGTTTTAAACCACACATCCATAACTTTATCGTCCCAACGGCCAGAAGCCTCCCAAATGTCCTTAGGTTGCAAAGCTGTTAGGCTTATTTCGTTACCACCAACACTGTTTATTTCTTCACGGATAATCTGAATAATATTTTCGAGCACTAATTTACCAAGTGGCAAATAGGTATAGACACCCGCCATTTGCTTATCAATAAAGCCGGCTTTAATTAAAAGCTGCGCATTCTTAGCAGTTTCGTCGCCAGGTGCGGTTTTGCTAGTTTTGGTAAAGAGTTGTGTTGCTTTCATATCTGACCAATTGTATCAGTTACTTCGATATAAACACAAAGAGGAATAAAAAGGCGATGAGGTTTTTGGTAGCGTGCATACCAATGCACAACCATAAGTTATTAGTCTTCTGGTATACGAATATAAGGAGAAGCGACAGAATAAACACATCAACATCGACGTTCCATTGCCCGTGCGCAAGTGCGAATAGGCCGCTGGCACCAATACCTGCGAGCCAGATGGGCCAGCTACGGCGTAAACCTCGATATAAAAAACCACGAAAGAAAATTTCTTCGCTTATTGGAGCGATTATGACAAGCCCAACAAACGCGAGCGCTAGCTGCCAGCCCTGCGCGCCAACAAAACCAACATCTTGTGCCTCATCGGCATTAAAAGCTGGTACAAAGGCGCTGAGCGCTAAGACAGTGACTAAAAAGACGACAAAATAAACAATATATGCCAGCACCGCTACACCCACATTGCCCAGCGTTGGTTTTTTAAAACCAAGTTCTTTCAATGTAAACTTTTTTGAGCGTAAAAAAAGCCAAACGACACCGAGCATAATGGCCGATGAAATTGCGGTTAATGCTAACGAAGCCCACGGGTCTTGGAGGCTGGCAGTCGCTGCTTCGCCACGACTACGAATAATAGGCAAAATAGCCAAGCCGACTGCAAGTTGGGATATTAAGTATGCACCAAAGCCAACGAGAAGTGCCGCAACAGCACCCCAGGGTTGCTTTTTTTCGATAGAAATTTCGGTATCTTTATCCACGTACTATAAGAATACTTAAAAGAAGCGCCGAATATCAACTATTGTTATAACGACGAACAGTACCATAAGTGTCGAAAAGCCAATACCATGTATCATCTCTTCGGTTTTTTGCTTAAGTGGCTTCTTGGCAGCCCTAAATGCAAGCATAACTGCGGCTCGACCACCGTCAAGGGCCGGAATCGGAAGCGCATTCATAATTGCCAGAGTCAGGCTGATTATAGCCACTACAAAGAGCACGAATTGATAGCCAAGGCTCGCACCTTGCTTGAGCACTGCATAGATACCCACGGGCCCACTGACGTTTTCACCGGCTTTGGCAGCTTCCTTTTTAGCTTGTGTACCCTGCCCAGTTATGGCGCTTGCAAATGCTTTGCCGAGGTTTGCCACGGCTTGCCCGAGCGCTTTAAGCGTTAGGCCGGTTAACTGTGCGCTAAGCCCAACTGCAACGACTGGTGCTGACCATGTTGAGCGAACTAATTTGTATTCGCTTGGCGCCACGCCCAAATACCCTTTTGGATTGTCAGTTTTAAGACTAGCCGCGACTTCTTGCTCAGTTAACAGCGTTACTTGCGTAGCCGTTGTTTTACCATCTTTTTGATAAACAATCGACACCGTTTTACCAGCATTTACGCTCGTAATTGCACGGAGCTGTGTTTTTTCAGTTAGTTCTTTACCATTAAGACTCACAATCTGTGAACCGCCTGTAAGGCCGGCTTTTGCAGCTGGCGAACCTGGCTCTACATAGCCTGCAAGGACTTCTGAGCGGGTAGTTTTGCTGTCACTGGCAACGGTAAATTGATTATCAATAACCTGGGGCATTCCCAACCATGAAAGCCCTGTAAACAGAATGAGTGCCGTTACTAAGTTCATAGCCACACCGGCGAGCATGATACGCAATTTGGCGCTCGTGCCAACTGCCCCAAATGCTCCCTTGCTTTTGTCAGCATCGTGTTCGCCTTTTAGGCGCACAAAACCACCAAGTGGTAATAAGTTTACGGTGTAGTAGCCTTCAAATATTCCTTTGCCGAGTTTTTTGCCAAATAACTTTGGGGGAAATCCAACACCAAATTCTTCGACCTCTACCCCATTACGCTTGGCGACCAAAAAGTGACCATATTCATGCAAGACTACTAATAAAACAAACAAAAACAAGCCGATAAAAAGTAACATTAACTCCCGAACCTCCTGTGCCGTGAGGCATAATGCGCAAGCGCTTCATCTAAATCATCTGTTGAATAATCAGGCCATAACGCATCAGTAAAAAACAGCTCGCTATACGCAGCACGCCACAACATAAAGTTGCTTATGCGCTGCTCACCCGATGTACGTATAAGCAAATCAACGGGTGGTATTTCGGCTCCACCATAGAGATTTCGAGCGATTGATTCTTCGGTGACTTTACCTTCTGCAGCTGCTTTAGCAGCGGCGTCGGCAATTTCTGCTTGCCCACCGTAGTTAAAACAAAGACAAAATGTGCCCTTGGTGTTAGCGGCAGTTAACGCTTCGGATTCTTTTAGATCATTAATAAGTTTAGGGTCTAACTTTTCTTCGCGACCTAGCCATAAAAAACGCACACCTTTTTGATGCAGATTGGCTACTTCTTTTTTTAGCATTTTACGCAAAAACGTCATTAAAAAAATGACTTCCTCGTGGCTTCGTGTCCAGTTTTCGGTAGAAAACGCATAGACGCTCATATACTGAACACCGCGACCAAGCGCATGGTCAGCAACCGTAATTAGGGTATCAAAACCTACCCTGTGACCCTCTATCCCCGGTAAACCACGTTGGGCCGCCCATCGTCTATTACCATCTAAAATTATTCCAATATGATGCGGCACTGCCGCAGAAGATTCTGACATGTTGTTTTATTATACCCTATTTTAGACGCTGGACGTTGGATGTTGGACGCTAGAAAACTGCAGCTGCTCAAAGGTCTAAAGTCTCGCGTCTAGTATCCAATTAGAGGGTCATTATTTCTTGTTCTTTTGCTTTAGCTGAGACTTCAATTTCTGCCTTAATTTTTGCCATAGCTTCGTCAAGCTGTTTTTCGAGTCGATTGTAATCGTCTTCGCTAATATCTTTATCGGTTTTAGCCTCTTTGAGAGTATCAAGTGTATCGTGACGAATATTACGTGTAGTTATCATGGCGTCTTCGAGTTTTTCGTTGAGCTGCTTCACAATTTGCTGGCGGCGCTCTGTCGTTAGTGCCGGAATTGGCACACGGACGACCCGGCCATCATCACTCGGGTTAAGGCCCAAGCCTTGATCATTACGAATCGCATCGTTGATTGCCTGAATATTACTTGGGTCAAAGGGAGTAATCTGCAAAAGTTGTGCTTCTGGCGCCGTTACATTCGCAAGCTGGTTGATGGGCATAGGCGTGCCATATGCAATAACCATTAAGCTATCCAAAATACTACTATGTGCACGGCCGGTGCGAAGTTTTTTCATCTCATTATCGAAATGAGATAGGGCGGCTGTTAATTTGGTTTTTGCATCGTCAATTACTTGGTTTGGGCTCATAGGTTCCTCTGTTAATTGCTACACTATAGTATACTCGAAAATCTCCGAGTTGCCGCATAACTCAAGTATTGCTCTATCTAATCGTCTTTTTTATCTGGTCTAATGATGACTGAATCTGCGTCGGTCTGAGATTCGTCAGTTGCAGGATGTTCATCTTTCTTTGTCTGCTTAGTCGCTTTTTCGCTAAAACGAGTTTTTACACTTGAAATACCACTCGCCAAAATCGGCAACCAGCGACGACGTGTAATGATTCCGGCAACGACAGCCACCGTAAGTGCAACGAGCAACCCAATAGAAACTGGCGCTGCAAGATTCTTAAAGCCATCTTTTGCACCTGCTACTTGGGCAGCCTGGTTAGAGACACCGAGTACCTTTGTTACTTCACTCTGCGTACCATCAATAAAGTAAGTGCGCTCAGTGATGGTGTAGCTACCATTTTTTAACAATTTTGTATCAAGCACGAACGGAGCTTTGGTAACTTTCTGAATGAGCTTTTCGCCAGCGTAGTATTCAACATAAGTAATAGATTCCTCTCGCTTGTCGTCTGTTACATTGCTTGAATCGATTGTAGCAAGTCCAGAAATCGTACTATTTACACTACCGTTAGAAATTTTCTCAGCACTATTTTTATTCTCAATTTCTGAATCGGCGGCAGATTTGGATGTACTTGGAGTACTAGGCGCTGGTGCGGCTGGTGCCGTCTTATTATCAACTTTAATTGAAACACTCTTGCTAACTGACACCCCTGCACTGTTGACGCAAGTAAGTGTATAGCTAGTTGAGGCGGTAAGAGTTACTGTTGATTGCCCAACGCCGCTTGCAGAAGTAAGCGAACCGGGCACAAGGCTACAGCCACTTACTTTTACACCAGTTGTGCTCCAATTGATTACACTTGTTTGCCCACTGGTAATACTTTCTGGGCTGGCTATTAACGATATAATTACCGGATTAGCGACTGGCGCTGGCGCTGAAGTAACAGTGATTACTTTTGTTGCGCTAACCGAGCCGACAGTGTTTTTGCAGGTTATAGTAAATGTCGTCGTGGCGGATAGATTATTTACAGATGTAGTACCTTTATTCCCTCGTGAAACTATGCCGCCTGGAACAAGCGTACAACTATCAGCACCAGTACTTGACCACGCAAAATTCACAGTTCCGCCAGTCTGGATAGTATCTGCGCTAGCTGTAAATATAGGGTTCGTGGGTTTAGTTGGAGCTGGAATAACATTTATACTTAGGCTTTTAGACACTGACTGAACCGCAGTATTGTAGCAAACAAGAGTGTAAGTTTTAGTGCCGATAGTCGT
>JBBRSL010000036.1:0-6810 GCA_038245435.1 Saccharimonadales bacterium (SeqCode) | reverse complement strand
GCAGGCCAATTTTACCTTTGTACGTAAATAAGTAGCCCGGGTTAGGCACATACATGGCTGTGTCGCCCCGACCTTCGGGCGATATCTGAAATACTTGGTGAAAAAATAACCGGACATCACGTGTTGAATCACGCAAATTAGTTACAGTGATATTGCGAATAAAAGCATCTAAAGAACTATCAACAAAATCTTTTAAATGCAGTTGAATACCTTGTTTAACAGAAGTGAGCGTCACATCGGTTACCAACGCATTCTCGGCTAAATCATAGGTTATTTCCCACGATGAATCGTCGACCCAGCTAAAAATATCATCAGACCAAACACCAATTTTATGATGTACGCTTTTTTCGGTAGTCAGGTTATCCTGCCCAACGTATGGGTAATAAAAATCATGAACAAGCCCGTGTTCATCCAAACCAACAAGTAGGCGTCCGTTGCTTAAAATAAGCGGGCGACTCATGTATTGCTACATTCCTTTTTCGGCTAGCCTAAATTGTAAGTCGTGCCAAGCGTTCATAAAGTTCGTAAAGGCTTCGTAGGGAGTTTTATAAGGGCTAAAGTAGGCATGCACATCACCATCGCTAAACCATTTTGTACACATGTAGTAAAAGTGGTCGCTGGTTTGTAGTTTGCGCCAATCTTCTATCAAGGCCCAGTCACCGCTCGATACAATTGCCTGCTCGAGCCCGTAGAGCGCCGTAATTGCTTGTTGCTGCATACTGTTGCCAAGCCAAGCGGTCAGGTCACGCTCGTTATCTGCCCATGTAATAGTGTGCGGAATATCGATTTCGCCAACTGGTTCAAAAGCGTCAATGGCTTCACTGATTGTCATAAATGTACGGTTTTCGCGGGTATTAATCCAGGCTTCGGGTAGGGCTTTTAAGAAATCAAAGATACCGCTATCGGCCCATTGGTGTTCGCCAAAGGTCTCGTAGTCCATAAATAAGTTAAAGCTCTGAGCATTATCGCCAGCTGCACCGAGCCAGTGGGCAAATTTATCGGCAGTTAGTGGCCACTCACTCCAGTTTTGGTCTCCAAACCTAAAGGCGACATCATCACTTAATCGGTAGTTCTTCATTAAGAGGCGGATATTCTGTGTGTTTACCGGGCTATAGGTAAAGTTAGGGCTACGCCACTCCAGTATTGGATCCCAGCCCTCAGTAATAATACCTTTATAGCCAGCCTGATCAGCCCACTGTGCCAGTTCATTATTGTAACTTAGCTCGGTATTGCGGAACACCTTTGGCGTCTGGCCAAACATTTGCTCGATTTTTTCACGGTGCATTTTAACTTGCATTTCAAACTCAGTTCGCGAGTAAAAGAACGCCAAGCTATGGTGGTAAGTTTCGGCAACAATTTCAACCCGCCCTGTGGCAACAAGTTCCTTGAATGAATCAAGTACATCGGGCGCCCATGCTTCGAGCTGATCAATAAGGGTACCGGTGATAGAAAGACTTATCCTAAACTCAGGATACTTTTGCATAAGTTCAAGCAGTGCGCGGTTTGTTGGTAGGTATGATTTGTGTGCTACTTTGTCGATGATGAATCGGTTGTTCGTATCAACACCATGCGCCTCATCGTTGAAATACTGGTGGTCTTGGCCGGCGTTGAATATCGTATAGTGCTTAATGCGGTATGGCTGGTGTGCATGCAAGTAAAGTGTTATCGCTTGCGGTGCGCTCATGCAGCACTCCCAACGGCCAGTTTATGATGATGTTCGTAAGCACCCACCATTTTATCTGCTGCGCCGTTCCATGACATACGTACATATTCACTGTAGCTTTGCTTAAGCAGCTCATCGCGAAGTGAGTCATTCTGGACGACACTCGTAATCATGTTGGCCATTTCATCGATATCCCAAAAGTCTACCTTTAAGCAGTTGGTAATAACTTCAGATATGCCTGATTGATGGCTGACAAGCACAGGAGTGCCATACCCGATAGCTTCGAGTGGCGTTAGTCCAAATGGTTCGCTGACACTCGGCATAACAAATAAGTCAGCAATTGCAAAAGCATCTCGTAGTCTTTTACCGCGTTGAAAATCAGTGAATACCACATTTTTGGCGATACCAAGATCTGCCGAAAGTTGCAGTAGCTCAGTATATTGTTCACCAGAACCAACAATCAGAAAGATAGTCTTAGGCGCTCGATAGACAACTTCTTTCGCAGCCATTAACAGGTTATAGAGGCCTTTTTGGACGGTGAGGCGACCGATATTAGATACCACTCGGTAGCCATTTTGCTTCATCTTAACGAGGTAATTATAGGCGTTATCAACATCAAGATCTTCGTAAGCACTGGCATCGATACTGTTGTGAACAACCTCTACTTTGTCGGCAGGGATATCGTATTCACGGACTATAACATCTTTGGTTAACTGGCTTACGGCCATTATGCGATCGGCGAGCAAAAGGCCCATGTACTCGATCTCGTGTACCAGTGGATTACCACTCTTGCCACCAGCACGATCAAACTCAGTAGCATGCACGTGAGCAATAAGAGGTTTACCACTAATTTCTTTGGCACGGAGTGCTGCTCTAAAGGTAAGCCAATCATGGGCGTGAATAATGTCAAACTCGCCTAGCTCTGCAATTTGCTCGACAGCGTGAACATAATTATCGGTATGTTCAAACAGTCCAACATCCTTTGAGCTTCCATCTTTAAGTGTGTACTTAAAGCTGTCATAGGCAATTCCACTTTTTTGAATGGTCTTTGCAGAATGAGGTAGAGCAGGGGTTACGCGCATAAAATCGATGCCTTCGTGCTTAGCGGTATATGGGACGATAAATTCAATATCGACACCTTTCTTGGAGAGTGCTTTGCACATCTGGTAACAGGCTACTCCTAACCCGCCACTGTTGTGAGGAGGCAATTCCCACCCGAGCATCAATACTTTCATCGTTCCTTTTTTCTTTTATATGTCTGTACACGTGTATTATAGAGCGTAACAGATGAAAGCACAACCATATTGAAGGTAGATTTATATCTGTAAATATGTCCTTGTGAGCTTATGTAAAAAATAACGTATAATTTGCTGTAGTACCGTATGACATTAATCACAAACTATTTTCAATCACGTGGGCACGCTGGGCAATTATTAGCCCAAAAATTAGCCAAATATCGCTACGAAGACGTGATTGTTTTGGCCCTTAGCGAAGGCGGCGTGATGGTCGGAGCAGAAATTGCTAAAGAATTACATGCACTTATTGCAATGCTTCTGACAAAAGACGTGTATTTGCCTGATGGCCGTACTCTCATGGGTGTTGTTAACGAACAAGGTGGGTTTGTCTATAACGATGCGTTTAGCTCGGGCGAAATAGAAGAGTTCGAAAGCGAATATCACGAGATAATTCAAACTGCCAAGTTTAATGCCTTGCATGAACTACACGTTGCGTTAGGGCAGGGTGGTATTTTATCGAAAGAATATTTTAGAAACCGCGTTGTGATATGCGTGTCTGACAATGCCTTTAATGGGCTATCATTCAGCATTGCGTATGATTTTATTAAAACCGTAAAAATAAAAAAATTAGTTATGGTAACACCAGTAGCAACCGTTGATGCGGTCGATCGTATGCACGTTTTGGCTGACGAAATTGATATCTTATCAGTGACTGAATTCCCACAGGATATTAATCACTACTATAGCGATACAACCGTATTCGAACACCAGCAAATTATCGAAACACTCAATGACATTGTTTTAAGTTGGCGAATTGCCGAAGATCTAAAAAAACCTAAAACAAACCCTTATCTTGAAAGCGCCGAAAAAGTTTTAAAAGTTCAAAAGGTTTCTACCGATAACCTTCAAAAACCAATCGTTAAACGCTCGTTGCTTAATAACTCTTAAGTATCAAAAAGAACTCCGAAGAAGCCTTTATGATGCGCATGATCTATCACTTAGTCGATGCACTTGGCAACTTTAAGGTAATAGTCTACTTTTTAGATTCTAGCGCTGCAACGGCTTTAGGGTTGAAGCCTTTAATAACGAGCCAAACACCTAACGAAAATTCAAATAGCGCCACGCCAATTGCTGATAATCCTGCTAGTGGTGCGTGTTGCCCGACAAGTCCAAACATTACGGCAAAATAACCAGCCAAAAGCGCTACGGCACCTACTATTCCAATCATAGAAAGCGCCCGAGGCACAAGCCGAGATTTAAATAGCAAGAATCCTAACAGTAAGTCGTTTATTGCTGGCATAAAGCTTTGGCCTAATAGAAATATACGGTCGTAAAGATTAACGAGTGTGTGGCCAATAACCAAGCCTTCTGTTCCGGTGCCCGCCTGCTTTAAGGTCACGACAGTCAAAATAAACGCTACACCTAAAAAAATAGTGCTGGCTTCAAGTACTCGTGACGCAACAAGACCAAGTGCTGCGCTTTCGTTTTGCTTTTTAAGTAAAGGGAACAGTACGACTGCAGTACCTATGCCTGCGAGCGCAACAATAACTTCCAGGACACCCCCAATAATTGCAGATGTGTCAGAGCCCGAGCTTAAGATATAGTTTGCAGTCTTTGCCTGCGTATATAGCGTAAGTGTCGGAATCGAAACAAACGTGAGCAGATACAGAAGCCCCGCGGTTAATGATATTTTTCTATCGCTAGTCATATGTTACCCCTCATAAATTAGTTATGTACATAACTTTACACTGTAAACTTTACACTGTAAAGCCTTTGATGTATAATTGTGTATATAACATGGTAATAAAAGAAGTTAATGAGTAAAAAACCAAATAATAAATCAACTCGTAAAGCACCGCTAAATAAAGAAAGTGTGATTCTTGCAGCAGTTAAAATCGCTGATGAAGGTGGCATCGAAGCGCTAAGTATGCGAAAGCTTGGCAAAGCTCTTGGTGTTGAAGGGATGGCGCTGTACCATCACTTTCCTAATAAAGAAGCGCTCATTGATGGCATGGTTGATAGTGTTCATGCAGAAGTCGAAGTGCCAGCCGATAACCAAGATTGGCGTGTAGCTATGCGCCGGCGATGTCTTTCAGCACTCGAAGCCTTATCTAGGCACCAGTGGGCCACGCCACTTGCAGAGTCAAGACATAATCCTGGTGAGGCATCGATGCGGCTTATTGACGCGACCGTAAAGTGCCTTCTGAGGGCAGGTTTCTCCATCCAAACGGTAGCTCATATTATTTCCTTGCTTGATAGCTATACTTTTGGATTCGCGCAGCAGCTAAGACCGTCTGAAAGCGTCGAGCAATCAGCTCAAATGGGCAAAGACATTATTGCTCATTTTCCGTTTGGCCAATATCCATACGTTGGCATGCTGGTTACGGAGCACGTTTCTAAGGCAGGATACAGAACTAAAACAGAGTTTGAGTTCGGACTTGGGTTGATTTTAGATGGAATTGTAAAACTTGAACCGTCCAAGTAATAAAAATGGCTTTTGAAGGAGTCTTACTAAGACGTGGGATGTTCAATAATCATCGATCTATCGTAAGCGCTCGCTTTAAGTGCTAGACCTAGAAAACGTGAGCCTGTTTTCCGAAACAGGTGTAAGTCGCATTCAAGGGCGCTGGCTTCTTCTAATGCTCGCTTTATAACCGCTACTTCATCTTCTGGTAATTGCTCGGCTCGAGTTGCCCATGGGCTTATTGGCTCTTCTATGGTTTGAGTAGAAAGGGGGCTAATATCATGGTAGCTGTGGGGTGGCATTACCATTCTTTGGTTGAATTCACACATGATCGCATTATTACAAATTCTGATTGCCTTTGCAAGCATAAACATTATGAAAGACTTCCGAAGAAGTCTTTCATAATGTTTATGCTTGGCAGGAGCTCATGGACGCGTATCGAACTTTTGTATCTATTAGCGGAGACATTAGTCCGACTATAAGTCCCGGTAGACGTCTTTTCGATGACCTACTTTAATAATTAGAATTACCAGTTCCTTGCCAATAATTTGGTAGATGATTCGATAGCTTGTGAAGCGAAGTCTATATAGATCCGTAGAACCACGTAGTTTTGTAGATTGAGCTGGAATCGGGCTCAGTGATAGACTCTGTATTTTATCGATCAAGATCTTACGTACGTCATTCGGGAGTTTGCGCAAATCCTTGTCAACAGACTTCTTATATCGAATTGCATACGTTTTGTCGGTCATTGTTTAGAGTAGGCCTTCTGCCTTGTACTGTTTAACTAAATCGTCAAAAGAATATTCTTGTTCTGAAGAGCGCTTTTGCGCGTCTTCGATATCTTCAAAATCTTCCAGAATTTGATACTTAACTGCATCTTCAACGATAGCAGAGACGCTCGTATCAGAATCAGCAGCCCTAAGCTTAAGTGTTCGAAGTAATTTGTCATTGATAGTTATAGTTGTTCTCATATTTTTCTCCTATATCAAATATAACATACTTGCATCAATGCATCAATATGTTTCATTCGGGAGAATGGAATCGAACTATTCAACGGATGTAATTTCGTTTTTTATCAATACTTAAATAAACATGATCGAACCCTAACAAATTGGATAGTTCGATCATATTAGTTGAAATTAAACTTGGCAGGGGCTAAAGAACAGTAATAGAACTTTAACAGATAAGAAAATTCGACTTTGTGAATTTAGCTATGACATGAGGAGATTCAAATAATGAAATTACCTTCTTTGCGACGCTATAAATTAACAACCGAAGATACCACTGCGCTGTTCAATGAAAGAACATTCTATAAGGCATTTAGTAATGACTTTAAAACGGCGCAACACGAGGTTATTATCGAAAGCCCCTACGTGACTATTAGAAGAGCCTCAGAATTAGCTATTATTTCAAAAGGCGTAATAAGCCGCGGAGTAGTAATTGTGCTG
>JBBRSL010000035.1:0-7554 GCA_038245435.1 Saccharimonadales bacterium (SeqCode) | reverse complement strand
TTCAGAAAGTTGCGGCCTGGCTTGTCAAAAATGGCAAGTCACGGCAAGCAACCTACCTAAGCCGCGATGTGGCATATATTTTGGCCACTGATGGTTACGTGACGGCAACCGTCACAACTGCCCGCCCACTCGATACCAAGGCTCAAAATGCAGCAGAGTCTTATTTGAAAAAGGCTTGTAACGCAAAAGAAGTCGAACTTGTACTCGTGACTGACCCAACCGTTATTGGTGGTATTCGAATCGAAACACCTTTAGGAACACTTGATGAAACTGTAAAACAACGACTTATGACAATAGTAAGAGGTAATAATGAGTAATTTAGATGTAAAAAGTATTAGTAAAGAGCTTGAATCTGCAATTGCTGGTATGAAAAAAACTAGTGATTTAACTAATAGCGGTGTCGTAACTCGCGTCGGAGACGGAATCGTATGGGTTTATGGGCTACGTAACGCCGGTTTTTCTGAAGTAATTGAAATTGAGGCTGGGAGTAAAAAAGTACGAGCGTTTGTGCTTAACCTCCTCGAAGATGAAATTGGAGCAGTCCTGCTCGACGGCGAAACAGACGTAAAAGCAGGCGCACGAGTAACGCTCAGCGGCGAGCAGCTGTCGGTGCCAGTTGGCCCAGAGCTCATTGGCCGCGTGGTTGACCCGTTAGGGCGCCCGCTTGATGGCCTTGGGGAGATTAAAGCAACGCAAAAAAGCCCAATAGAACGAACAGCGCCAGGCGTTATGGATCGTAAGGGTGTACATGAGCCTCTGGCAACCGGTATTACTGCTATTGATGCTATGGTACCAATTGGGCGCGGCCAACGTGAGCTTATCATTGGTGATCGTCAAACTGGTAAAACTGCACTTACGATTGATACAATGATTAATCAAACACGCCAAAAAACGGGTGTTATCAACATTTATGTTGCCATTGGCCAGAAAAGCTCTAAAGTTGCAGCGCTTGTAGAACGACTCAAAAACGAAGGCGTTATGGATCAGACTATTGTTGTAGCGACGAGCCCAAGTGATCCTGCAAGCCTGCTCTACCTTGCGCCATATTCTGGGACTGCAATGGGTGAATATTTCCGCGACAACAAGGGTCATGCGCTTATAATTTATGATGATTTAAGCAAGCACGCGGTTGCCTACCGTCAGATGTCGCTCCTGCTCCGTCGTCCACCAGGTCGCGAAGCTTATCCGGGTGACGTATTTTACCTTCATAGTCGCTTACTCGAGCGTTCGGCAAAGCTCAGTGATGAACTTGGTGCAGGTAGCTTAACAGCCTTACCAATTATTGAAACGCAAGCTGGAGATATTAGTGCGTATATTCCAACGAACGTCATTAGTATTACTGATGGTCAAATATTCGTAGAAACTGACTTGTTTTACCAAGGTGTTCGACCGGCTATTTCGGTTGGTTTGAGTGTGAGCCGCGTTGGCGGTTCTGCCCAAACGAAAGCTACTAAGAGCGTCGCTGGTAACTTGCGTCTCGAGCTTGCTCAATTTAGGGAGCTGGCAGCTTTTGCACAATTTTCAAGTGACCTTGATGAAGATACAAAACAGCGTATTACCCGCGGCCGCATACTCACCGAAGTACTAAAGCAAAAACAGTACAAGCCATATAGCGTTGCAGAGCAAGTTGTTATGCTTATTGCTGCTACTGGCGGTGCCTTTGACCATCTTCTTTCCAAAGAGGTAGAATCTGCTTGCCACCGTATTATTGCCGATGTAAAAAAGAATAATAAAAAGCTTTACGATTCGCTTGATGCGGGCGTTAAGCCCGAAGATTCTGATTTAGCGACTATAGTTGCGGCTGCAGAGCAAATTGCTAAAGAATTTGGAAAGAAATAAGCACTAGATGGCAACGCAACAAGGTATTAAAAGACGTATCCGATCTGTACGAAATACTCGTCAGATTACGAAAGCTATGCAGCTTGTGGCTGCCAGCAAGCTGCGACGTGCACAGTTAGCTGCTGTAGGCCCACAAGCGTATATGCAAGCAGCTCGTGGAATACTCGAAAGTTTGTCAGCAACACCAGAAGCAGCATTAAACCCGCTGTTCATGTCACGACCTATTAAGAATGGGCTCACAATCCTTGTTGCGGGTGATCGCAGCCTTGCCGGTGCTTATAACAGCAACATCTTTAAAGAATTTAAGGCGCACATCAGTTTGCTCGGTGTGCCACAAACAACGATTTGTATTGGGCGATACGCGGCCCGACACGTGGCGCGCATGAAAGAAGTAAATGAACGAGCAGCCTATTCTATGGATGCGCAAGATAGTGATATTGAGATTGCCCAACCAGTATTAAAAGAAGCGGTTGATGCTTTTGTTTCGGGTGAAGTCGATGCGGTGCACATCGTATATACCAAGTTCGTTTCAATTATCCGCCAAGAAGTTAAAACTGTTCAATTATTGCCAATAGTGTCGAGTACAGCTGGGTTGAGTGGGCGTACTCTTGAGCCAAGTACCGAAGAAGTTATTGCGCTTGCTGCAGACCGTTTACTCGAAGCCCAAGTATTGCAGACAATACTTGATGGTCGGGCAAGTTTTTTTGCTTCACAGATGCTCGCTATGAAAAATGCGACTGACAATGCTGGTGACCTTATTGATGATCTAACGCTAGCGCTTAATAACGCTCGCCAGGCGGCAATTACGCAAGAACTTGCTGAAATCAGTGCTGGTACAGAGGCGATGACCGAATAAGATGAATTACTTTACCTACCAGAGCTACCTGCATGTTATTAATGAAAAACTCCCCCATATCATGCCAATCACAACCCCAGAAGAAATTGACCAAGCACTAACCATAGCAAACCAAGGAGAAACCCGATGAGCACAACCATAACAGAACAAAAAGGCACGATAACCCAAGTTGTGGGTGTGGTGGTTGATGCCGAATTTAAATCAGGCGCTTTGCCAGCCATTTATGACGCGCTTATTGTAGATAGGGGCGACAGCAAGTTATACCTCGAGGTAGCTCAGCATTTAAGCGAATCAACAATCCGCACTATAGCACTCAGCACAACTGATGGTCTTAAGCGCGGCGACGAAGTTATCGCTACCGGTGCACCTATTACCGTTACTGTTGGCGACGAAACGGTCGGCCGTATGTTTAACGTTGTGGGCGAGCCAATTGATAATAAGCCAGCTGTGAGTCGTAAGCATGTGGCCCCTATTCACCGCGAACCACCTACCCTTGCTGAACAGAGTGGAAAGATCGAAATTCTTGAAACTGGAATTAAGGTTATTGATTTAATCTGCCCAATGACTAAGGGTGGTAAAGTTGGCCTATTTGGTGGTGCTGGTGTGGGTAAAACGGTACTTATCACCGAACTTATTAATAACATTGCGAAGTACCATAGTGGCAACTCGGTTTTTGCCGGTGTCGGCGAACGTACTCGTGAAGGTAACGACCTATACTACGAAATGGCCGAATCGGGCGTACTCGACAAAACCAGCCTCGTGTTTGGGCAAATGAACGAACCGCCAGGCGCGCGTCTTCGTGTTGGCTTAACAGGTCTTACGCTTGCCGAAGGTTTTCGTGATCAAGGTAAAGACGTACTACTATTTGTTGATAATATCTTTCGTTTCACGCAAGCCGGTGCAGAAGTGTCGGCCTTGCTCGGGCGTTTACCAAGTGCTGCTGGTTATCAGCCAAACTTACAGCAAGAAATGGGTGCCCTACAGGAGCGTATTACGAGTACGAAAACAGGCTCAATTACTTCAGTACAAGCCGTTTACGTCCCTGCCGATGACTTGACCGACCCTGCGCCTGCTACAACCTTTAGTCACCTCGATTCGACTATTGTGCCCAGTCGTGCCCTTACCGAGCTTGGGCTATACCCTGCTGTTGACCCACTAGATTCGAGTTCCACGATTCTTGATCCTGAAATTGTCGGCGAAGAACATTACTCGGTTGCTCGCGACGTGCAACGAATTTTGCAGCGTTATAAAGACTTGCAAGATATCATCGCAATTTTGGGCATGGAAGAGCTGTCTGATGAAGATAAGCAAACCGTTGCCCGCGCTCGACGAATTCAACGGTTCTTGACGCAGCCATTCCACGTTGCCGAAATCTTTTTGAACAAACCAGGAGCATACGTAAAGCTCGAAGACACTATTAAGGGTTGCCGTGAAATTCTTGACGGTAAACATGACGACAAGCCAGAAAGTGCCTTCTTCCTTAAGGGGAGCATCAAGGACGTCGTGTAATGAAGTTCGAGCTCATTACGCTCACTGGCGTAAAACACAGTGAAGATATTAAAGAAGTAGCCCTTAAGACAGCGAGTGGCGATATTGCAGTACTACCAACGCACGAACCACTCACAACTATTGCTTTGCCTGGCGCCGTTAAGGTACGCAATAAGACAGGCAAAATCGATACCTATGTTACATTTGGTGGTTTACTTGAGGTTTCTAGCCAAAGTTGCGTACTCCTAGCTGACGAAGCTGAGCATATTGACGAACTCATCGAGAAAGAAATTGAGCAAGCACTCGCTAAAGCGAATGAGATGAAAATTCTCACCAGTTCTAAAGTTGAGCTCGAAAATGCTCAGACACTTATTGACCGACACACTGTACGCTTAAACGTAGCTCGCTTGAATAGGCATGGTGGCTCGCACGAAAGCTAAAATAAGATAAACGTTGCTTTTTCAAATAAGCAATTCTATACTTAAACATAAGCGTAAAAATCAGATAATAGTAGGGGGGATTGTGGACGATATTAAACCAAACCAGAGCTTAGACGGCATGCAGGGTGGCAAAGGGCCTCAACCTGGTGGTTTCCAAGATAATACCGGTGTTTCAAGCGATGCTAATAACAGTGGTGGGTTGAACCAGTTTAACGATGCCGACTATGCTCCTGATGCTTCAGGCGAACAGCATATTAATTTTGAAGACCAGCAACATCAAGAACCAGTTCAGCCATCTGGCGGTTCTGGCAAAGGTCTAAAGATTCTCCTTACGTTATTTGTAATCTTATTTATTGCTGCTTCAGCGGCAGCTGGGTATTTCTACATGCAAAGCAACAAAGAAGAGCCAAAGGCGGCAGTTGTTGATGTTTCTAAAGTCACCCAAGAGAACGAAGCTCTTACATATGACAATAAAACTCTAAAGACGCAAAATACGCAGTACCAGGTGCAAATTAAGAGTTTGACCACAACAGCCAACCAGCTCAAAACGAAGTGTGGTAGTGGTTGTAGCGCAATCGTTATCCCTCAGTAATCACGGTTGTATTTGAAAAGGTCGCTTATTTCAAAGCGACCTTTTTATATGGGTAAAATTTGCTATAATATTAAAGAAGTGTTCTAACTTATGAAAAGCGAAAAACTAAATTCTGCCGATTTTATCGTGCCCCTCAGCATTAATGGTCTTAATGGGCGTGCGCTGCATATTAAAAGTGCTAAAAAAACACGCAAACGTGAAATTTTATTAGTGTATGGACACCACTCAAGTTTAGAACGTATGTTTAGCATTGCGCAGAATTTAAGCGAATACGGCAACGTGAGCATGCCAGACCTGCCTGGCTTTGGTGGCATGGATAGTTTTTATGTGCTCCACGAAAAGCCAACGCTCGACAATATGGCTGACTACTTAGCCACCTATATACGTCTGCATTACAAAAAGAAGTCAATCACTATTTGCGCTATGAGCTGGGGTTTTTTGGTGACAACCAAAATGCTACAAAAGTATCCTGAACTTGCCAAACAAGTTAACCTACTCATTAGCTTTGTAGGTTTTGCGAGTCGGGATGATTTTAAAATTACTGCAGGTAAACAACGTCTAGCCCGGGTGCTATCCAAAGTCATGTCGGGGGCAGTCACGGCTGGGTTCTTTAGGTATGTCCTGTTGCAGCCATTTATTATAAAAAACTCATATCGAATGATGGCTTCTTGGCACCCTAAAATGAAGGATGCAGATAAAGCAGAGCTCGAGCGACGCGTGAACTTTGAAGTTATTTTATGGCAGAGTAACGATGCCCGTACTTATATGTATACCAATAACATTATGTTCAACCTTGATTTAACCAAAGACAAGGTCAACTTGCCAATAGTGCATATAGCAGTAGATTCAGATCAATATTTTGACAATAAACGCGTCGTAAAGCACCTTAAAAAGATTTATTCTACTGTAACCGTGGTTAAGTCCAACCTTGCCAACCATGCTCCAACTATTGTTGATGATGTCAAAGAGGCTGGGGTAATTATCCCTTCGAGTGTTCGAAAAATGCTGGCACGGAAACCTAAAGTCCCTTCAGTCAAGGAATAAGGTATAATACGGGCATGAAGATTGGCCTCATTTGCCCCTACAATATGTTTCAGTTCGCAGGTGGCGTCCAAGAAATTGTAAACCAACAGTACACCTACCTTGTAGAACAAGGCCACGATGTGCGTATTATTACCCCTCGCCCAAGAAAACACGACGGTACCGTACCTAAGGATATGATTTTGGTCGGCCGAAGCGTTAAATCAAACACCCCTTTTAAAACAATGGTTGATTTCGGTTTTCAAGCTGATACAAACGAAATCGAAGATATCCTCGACCGTGAGCAATTCGAAATATTGCACTTTCATGAACCGTGGGTTCCACTCCTTTCGAGACAAATTCTCAATAAGTCACAAGCAATTAATATTGCGACGTTCCATGCTAAGCTACCCGAAACTGCTACAAGTAAGGCGCTTGCTAATGCGGTAACGCCATATACTAAGTCAATACTGGAGCAACTTCATGTACTCACTGCCGTATCAGAGGCAGCTGCAGAATTTGTGCGTTCACTCACAAAACAAGAAATCATTATCATTCCAAATGGAGTTGATTTAAGTCATTACGTGCCTGAGCATAAAAAACGGACACCCAAAAAACAGATTTTATATGTCGGTAGACTCGAAACGCGCAAAGGGGTTGAGTATCTTTTGAGTGCCTACGCGAATTTAAGGGCAACACATAGTGATGTAGAATTGCTAATTGCTGGTAGCGGCGTCAAAAAGAAGCAACTTGAAAAACTTGTTGAACAATACGAGATTCCAGATGTAAGTTTCTTGGGATTTGTAAGTGAGGAATATAAGCTCCGGCTTCTACAGCAAGCAGACCTCTACTGCTCGCCCGCCCTATACGGTGAGAGCTTTGGCATAGTACTGCTTGAGGCGATGGCAACCGGAACACCAATCGTTGCCGGCAATAACAGTGGATACGCAAGTGTCATGCTTGGCCGTGGGCGATTAAGCCTTGTAAACCCAAAAAACACTGAAGAATTCACGCAGCGGCTAGAGCTACTCTTGTATGACGACGAACTCCGCGCGTTATGGAACAAGTGGGCGCAAACTGAAGTTAAAAAGTATGCTTTCAACACTGTAGCGCAAGCGTACGAAGCAACATATAAAACTGCTCTTGCAACACATTCCTATGCTTAAGATAGGTTTTGTACTCGACGATACTCTCGATACACCAGATGGTGTGCAGCAGTACGTGCTAACACTTGGCAAATGGATGAGCGATCAGGGACACGAGGTACACTACCTTGTTGGTGAGACAAAACGAATAGATCTTGAGAATGTTCATTCTTT
>JBBRSL010000034.1:0-8079 GCA_038245435.1 Saccharimonadales bacterium (SeqCode) | reverse complement strand
GGGTCGCGTTACGAGTATTCGTAAGTTCGGTAAGATTGCTTTTGTTGTTATCAAAGATGCGAGTGGTGAGTTACAGCTCTTTTTAAAGAACGATATATTGGCCGAGCTTGATGCGGATAATAGTCAGCTCGGACTCGCACAGCTGAACCTACTCGACGCAGGTGATTTTATTGAAGCTACCGGTACCGTCATAAAAACACAAACTGGCGAAACAAGCCTTGAGATTACAAGCCTGCGACTACTTACTAAGTCGCTACGGCCAATGCCGACCCAGCAGGATGGCTTTACGAACAAAGAAGAGCGGCTGCGACGTCGATATATCGATACAAACGTTAATAAAGATGTATACGAGCGTTACGTACGTCGGAGCACTTTTTGGCAGGCTACACGCGAATTCCTCATTCAGAATGATTTCCTAGAAGTTAATATCCCAGTACTTGAACATACAACGGGTGGGGCAGATGCAAACCCATTCGTGACGCACATGGATGCCCTTGACCAAGATTTTTATCTACGTATTAGTCACGAGCTACCGCTTAAGCGTTTGCTTGGTGGTGGCTACGAAAAAGTTTTTGACATCGGCCCGCGCTTTAGAAACGAAAATTATAGTGATGAACACCTACCGGAGCATATAGCGATGGAATGGTATTGGGCTTATGCAGACTGGCGTGATGGTATGAAGTTTATGACAGATTTGTACCGCTTTGTGCTACAAAAAACATTTGGCACACTCCAGTTTAAACTTGGTGATTTCGAGATTGATTTGGCAAAAGATTGGGAAGAGTGGGATTACGCCGAAACTATCAAGAACCGCTATGATATTGATGTATTCGACTGCACGATAGAACAAGTTAAAAAAGCCTTACTCGATAATAAATTAGAAGTTGAAAAGACCGAAAGCATCGCTCGTGGTATTGATAAGCTTTGGAAAAACATTCGAAAAGATGTTGCCGGCCCCGTATGGTTAGTGAACACGCCGACCTATATTAGCCCACTCAGCAAAACTAACCCTGATAACCCGAATACCGTACAGCGTTTTCAGCCTGTTATGGCAGGCAGCGAGCTTGGTAACGGCTTTAGCGAGCTCAATGACCCAGTTGACCAGCTTAACCGGTTTGTAGAGCAGCAGCAAATGCGCGATGCCGGTGATGAAGAGGCAATGATGCTCGATATTGATTTTGTTGAGATGCTCGAGTATGGGATGCCGCCTGCCTGCGGTTGGGGCTACAGTGAACGTGTATTTTGGATATTCGAAGGTGTAAGCGCACGTGAAGGCGTACCGTTCCCGCAGTTACGTCACGAAATTGATGACGTCACGCGCAGTATTTATCCTGATTTACATCTATAGGGAAGGTCATGAAGCGATTACGAAAGTTTCTACATAGGTATCCACAGCAAATCGCGGTGGGCGTACTCGCGTTTTTTTTGCTCATTGGTGTCTTGCAGGCAGCTTTCGGTTTAAGCTATGTATTAAAGCTAACGCCCGTATTGCTCACACTAGTTGCATGTACCGCGGTTCTTTTTTGGGAAGCCCCTGTTAGGGCAAAGCTTTGGGCGAGTACCATTATTGTCTTTGGTAGTTTTTTATTAGAGCTCATAGGTGTTCAGACAGGGCTTATATTTGGTGACTACTCATACGGAAAGTTGCTTGGCTTTACGGTTTTTGGAGTACCAATAACCATTGGTATCACCTGGCTTATCGTCTGTTTTAGCGCCTGGAATATTGTGAGTTTGAACACAACATCATTGCTTCAAAAATATTTACTCGGTGGTGTATTGGTAGTTATGTTTGATTTAATACTCGAGCAATTTGCCACTACTTATGGATTATGGGCTTGGCAGGGTGGTGCAATACCACTTTACAATTATGTCTGTTGGTTTGTGATTTCACTGCTGTGGTTTTTTGTTTTTCATAGGCTTGCGCCTAAGGCAGAGCCATCACTATTCGCCGTGTACATGTTGACGCTTATGGCGGGTTTTTTCTGGTTAATGCTTATTATTGCTTAGTATTTATACTTCAGCTAAATTTCAGGCTTAAGCGTAATACTTATTGCATTATCGAATGTTCGTACAAAAGCATATTCGATAAGTTCTTTGGTCACCTGGAGTGTCTTGTAATTTAAGCATAATGGGGGTAAATATGAAGCGAAATATCGGTAAGAATGTCAGCGAACGATTGCGCCAAGTTAAAGAAGATATGCGTGAGCTCCAGCGGCTCATGACTCACAAAAGTGTGTATGCACGGCAATATGTAGTCGAAAGTAAACGTCCGAAGCATCGCAAACGGTATCTAGAATCATATGAGTGTTAACAATCTGTTATACGCAGAAACAGATGTAATTTTATAAACAATTTAGACAAGTCATAACCAATGGCCCCTCAACTGCGAGGGGCCATTTTTTATAGAGGTTATGCTATGATAAGAGTACAAAACGTTCGGTGAAAATTAAAAATTAAAAATATGCAAATAGTTAGTGCGCTCAAGCGCAAATTTAGTATTTTTTATGCAGCTTACCGTAGCCTTTGGCAGGTAAGAATTTTGGTGTGGACGGGGGCAGCTCTCGTTATTTTGATAAGTATTTTATCGATAGTAGTGTATCCCACAAAAACTGAGTTTGCATTTGCCAAGCAGCAGTGTGTGCAGGGTATTATCGTACTCCCAGCCCTGCAAAAAAATGGGAATAGTACCGTACAAACTATCGGCTACAAGGACCAAATCAAGATTGCAGGCTATCCACTAGTTGCGCGGAGCGTGTGCTTTGAATTTAATGCTGCGCCAAGTGAGAATAAACGTATTATAGCTAATCAGAATTTATTTGGCCTGAGCCTAATATCCAAAAAAATTATGTTTACCATGGGTTCGTACCCCAAGCTAACAACAACGAAACTACCGGCAACAATTTCAACTGCTAAACCACTGACCTTTGAGCTAACTCGGCCAGATAATTTTTTTACATATACGCTAGTAGCCGGGCAATCGCAGGCTAATTGCAGTGCGGCTGGTAGGGGCATCACCTGTGATATAAAGAACCTACAGTTAGAACACTCAAAAAAATATGAATTTTCGCTTGAACAATCATTTAACAATGCGCCCGTAAGTACCGTCGCAAATATGGAAGCAATAACGGCGAACCCCGTTATACTCACGAGCAATACAATAGCCAATGATGCAACGGTGTTTGATAAGCCATTGCAAATAACAATTGACGCCGATAGGAATATACAAGCAATTGATGGTGCTACACTCACAAGCAAACTTGGTACCACCGAGCTAAAGCAGGTTGCTATTACGTCGAAAATTGAGGGCAGTAAAGTTATTATTACTTGGGCTGAGCCACTTCAGCGATTGGCTAATTATGAGTTGACTATTACTGGCGCTAGTGCGGCAGATGGTGGTGCCCTCATAGCACCGTTTAAGACCATTTTTAAGACTTCTGGTGGCCCAAGGGTGGTGAATACCAATATTCGCGACAGGGCAGTGCCGCTTGGGCAACAGATTACCGTAACACTCGACCAAGCTATGCTTCCTGGTCAAAATTTAAATACGTTATTTGGCATAAAGGCTGGCAGTACGGTAGTCCCGTCGGTCGTAACACTCAGCGGCAGAACAGTTACTATTACGCCTTCATCATCGTTGAGTTCGTGTATGGCATTTCAGGTTTGGGCTGCGGACGGTGCGCTTAATACTGCTGGTGTCAGTGGTGGCTCAGCATGGACATTTAATTCTCGAAGCACCTGTGCCACAAGCTTTAGTATTGGAACATCAGTACAGGGACGTTCGATTGTAGGGTATCGATTTGGTAATGGGCCAAACATTATATTATTTAATGGTAATTTGCATGGTAACGAGACGAATTCTCAGCGATTATTATCTGCCTGGATGAATGAAATAGAAGGCAATCCTGGGCGCATCCCAGCGGACAAAACAATTGTGGTAATCCCGTCGAGTAACCCCGACGGTGCAGCCGCTAACTCGCGCACCAATGCACACAATGTTGACCTTAATCGTAATTTTCCGGCAAATAATTGGAAGTCAACCGTTAAGATGCCGTCAGGCGAAACTCTCGACACTGGTGGTGGCGTCAGCCCACTTTCTGAACCTGAATCGAGTGCACTTGCGAGTTATATTACAAACATTGGGCCACGATTTGTTATGAGTTACCATAGCCGTGGCAACGTTGTCGTCGCAAATGATGCAGGTAACTCGTGGGCTTTGACGCGAACCTATAGTAGCTTAAGTGGCTATGGCGCGCAAAATGGCAGTACGATTGGAAACTTTTTTGACTACGATACAACTGGCGCACTTGAAGATTGGCTAGCCGATAAAAAGGGTATTTCGGCAACTCTAGTCGAGTTATCAACTCGCGAAAATGACGAGTTTAGTCGAAACAAAAATGCCATGTGGCAAGTAGTTGCAGATTTTTAAGGTACAATACCAATAATGCGATTACATAGATTTTACGCTGGCGGCCTGCATACCAAATGGGGCAAAGTAGAACTCGAAAATAAGTTTTGGGTTCATGATGAGCGATTATTGAATCAATGGTTACGCGTACTCCGGTACCGCGTCGGGGATGAACTCGTTTTATTCGATGATACCGTCGAGCGTCTGTACAAAATTACCACTATTGAAACACCCGACTCGGTGCATCTTGAACTCGTAACCGAAATGGACCGTGAGTTACCCAAAAAGCACATCTACCTCCTATGGTCTCTCCTTAAAAAAGATAAGAATGATTGGGTCCTGCAAAAGGCAACTGAATTAGGCGTACGAAATTTTGTACCGATTCTTGCAGATAGAAGCGAAAAAACAGGGTTTGATATCGATCGAGCGCATAAAATTCTCATTGAGGCAGCAGAACAATGTGGTAGGGCAGATATCCCAGAAATTCGCGAGCCAATCACTCTTGATGAAGCTGTCAGTGAGTATGCAAGCTTACCACTATTTATTTGTGAACAAGCCGAAGGCGAGCCAGATTTGTCACTCGAAAAAGCTGGCGTACTTATTGGCCCCGAAGGTGGTTGGAGTGATCGCGAAAAAGAGGTTTTCAAAGATGCAGATTTAGCCCGTATTAATATCGCTCAATTTACGCTGCGCGCCGAAACAGCAGCCGTGAGTGCTGTCACCCGATTAATCGTTTAAATAATCTCTATTGTATTTTGCTCGTCACAAGGGTAAAACAGATATAGAACTATTTTAAATAGATATAAAAAGAGGACTATATGTTACGCGATATGCACTTGCCAAACGGCGTTCTTAAAAGACGTGGAACTGGGCCTGCCGAACAGGTTGAACGAAAGCCAGAAGAATATGGTGCGGCCGCTTTATATGATGGGTTATGCGAAATATCTCATGATTTATTACAAGGGAAAACCCTTTGGCAACAGGAGCATGATGGCCTTCGTGTACAGCTGCAGCAGCTTCCTGACAGGTTAAAAGGGTTATTGATTATCGCCGCCGAAAAGCCTGAACGTATTTCATTTTGCCTTGAGCTTACCGCAGTGCGAAAGCGCATACAGTTTGAAGTCGTAAAGAAAGACGGGGCCGATTTGGTTTTTGAACTCGGTGTAGAGCTTGGCACATCACGAGAAACCTTAGGTGTTCGAAACCCGGGGAGCGAGACATCTCTCGGGAGCCCACAAGCACCGCAAGGGCTTTACTACGCCAATCAGATTTGGCAGGTTCTCGATAGTATTTCAGAAAGCTCCGCCGCTTAGCGCGCAGCTACTGTACAATAAGGAGATGGCATATCAACGGAGCATAGCGTATCAACCTGGGCAAATAAGGCCTGTTAAATTAAGCCGTAGCAAAATAGAATTATTCGAGCAATGTCCGCGTTGCTTTTGGCTTGGTGAACGCCTAAAAATAAAGCGCCCTAGCGGTCCTCCGTTCAACATAAACAAAGCAATCGATGAACTCTTCAAAAAAGAGTTTGATACCCATCGAGCCGCTAAAACTGCTCATCCGATAATGGTAGAACATAAACTCGACGCGGTACCGTTTGTGCATAGAGATTTAAACAAATGGCGTGAGAATTTTGTGGGCGTACAAGCGCTTGATGGAGCAAGTAATATTTTAGTTTTTGGTGCTGTTGATGATGTTTGGGTAAAGCCAGATGGAGAGCTAATTGTTGTTGATTACAAGGCTACCGCTAAAGACCGCGAAGTAAACATCGATTCTGACTGGCAAATGAGCTATAAGCGCCAGCTTGAGGTTTACCAGTGGTTACTGCGTCAAAACGGTTTTACAGTCAGCGATACAGGGTATTTTGTATACACAAATGTCAATATAGAGGCAGATGGTTTTGCGGACACTCTAACGTTCACGACAAAACTTATTCCATATACGGGTAATGCTGACTGGATTGCACCAACACTCTTGAAAATGAAAGCCTGCCTCGAAGGTGACATGCCGCCAGTTGGCCAAGCAGCAATGGGTGGAGAGTGCGATTTTTGCTTGTACGCTAAATCGCGCACCGAGCTTACACTCACACACCTTACGAAAATATCAAAAAAGTAATAAATGAACAGAGTATAATAAAGTTATATGATTGACTTAACTGATTTACGGTCGCGACCAGATACTTACAAAGAGGCCACAAAGCAAAAAGGTTATAGTGTAGATATTGATAAACTGCTCGAGCTTGATGCCTTGCGGCGCCAAAAGACAGAGCAGCTTGATGAGCTTCGCCAAGCGCGCAATGAACTATCAGCAAGCGCCAAAAATCAACGTCCAAGCGAAGAACAAATAGCTCGTGGACGAGAGCTTAAAGAGCAGATTTCTGCTTTTGAAGAAGCACTTGAACCTATTGAAGCTGAGTTTATGCAACTGTATAAGTTAGTGCCAAACCTCCCGTGGAACGATGTTCCTGTTGGTGTCAGCGAAGATGAAAATGTTGAATCAAAAGTTTGGGGCGATAAGCCACAATTTGATTTTGAACCTAAAAACCACTGGCAAATTGCCGAACAACATGGCTGGATCGACAAAGAACGGGCCGCAAAAGTCAGCGGCAGCCGCTTTGCCTACTTAAAAGGCGGAGTCGCTCAACTGCAGTTTGCTCTCGTACAATATGTGCTAAATACGCTTTCGGATGCGACAATCGTTGAGAAAGTCATTTCCGATAACAGTTTAAATATCGACTCAAAGCCTTTTGTGCCAATTGTGCCACCGGTGATGATACGGGGTAGTATTTATGAGCAGATGGATAGACTCGACCCGCGAGAGGATAGGTATCGGATTGAAAGTGAAGATGATTTATGGCTCATTGGTAGCGCTGAACATACTCTTGGTAGTATGTACGCCGATGAAATTTTAGCTGAGCCTGAACTCCCAATTCGCTATGTCGGCTATAGCACTAGTTTTCGACAGGAGGCGGGCACGTATGGTAAAGATATGGAAGGCATTATTCGGATGCACCAATTCGACAAGCTCGAAATGGAAGTATTCAGTACCGCCGAAACTGGTCATGATGAGCACTTATTACTTATTGCATTGCAAGAATACATGGTCCAGCAACTACAGTTGCCGTATCATGTGCTCATAAAGTGTACCGCCGACATTGGTAAGCCAAATGCTCGTGGCGTAGACGTTGAGGTATGGTTCCCGAGCCAAAATAAGTATCGCGAAACGCATACTGCCGATTATATGACTGACTATCAAACACGCCGTTTAAGCACGCGAGTCAAAAAGCGGTCGGGCAGTATTGAACTTGCGCACACCAACGATGCAACTGCTTTTGCCATGGGGCGCACCATTGCTGCTATTATTGAAAATTATCAGACAGCCGACGGTAACGTTCGGATTCCAGATGTTTTAAAAGCCTATATGGGCGGAAGGGAATTGTTATGATTAACAAACTCGAAATAACCGGTATCCACACCGATGCCAGCGCCGATATTAAAAAGTATGTGACTAAAAAAATTGCTAAGCTTGATGGCTATATGCCACGTCATGCCCGCAAAAGTGCCCATGCCGACATTAAGCTTAAAGAAGATAAAGCAAAAGATAAAAAGCAATCAACGTGCGAAGTTATTTTGTATTTGCCCGGCGAAACAATCACCGCAAAAGAGACGAGCCTT
>JBBRSL010000033.1:0-9158 GCA_038245435.1 Saccharimonadales bacterium (SeqCode) | reverse complement strand
CGGCAAGCGGCTCGATCGTTTCTTCGCTCAATCCTCCGGCTATTCCAACGGCAATGTCCATATCGTAAAGGCGGTCAATATACTGTCTTAGCTGTGCTGCACGCAGCGGTATCCCTTTTCCACCCGAACCATCAAGTAGAACACCAGCGATAATTGGCTCATAACGCTTTATCTCTTTTGCGAATTTTGCCGGCGTTAAGGCTTTCATACTTTCGGCGTTTGCTTGTAGCACAATTTGTTGTGGGCCTGTTTTTGAACTTGAATCCGCACCGAGCATTTCAAATAGCGGTGAGTAATCATGTTCGTAAAATGGTAAATTGTTAAATTGAATTCTTTTGCAGTATGAACGACGTACTGAATATTCGGAGCCTAAGTCAGTCTCTTCCGACACGGTTACGATTGTTCGCTCTAACATTAATCTCGTAACTGCCGCTACCGACGAAGGTAGCTTTTCTTCGGTATTAACGTGGAGCATTTGGTTCCACCCAGACCGAGACCACCATCTTTTCATAGAATCTCCAACAGGATGCCAATCTTTACCGTATTTATTTTCTTGATTGTAGACCTGGGTTTTTTCTGTTGCCTGCACGCCCATAAGTATTTTACGCTCGGGGCTTTCGTTCTGGAGCAGATACTCTTTTTGAACGTGCTGCCAACTACCTCCATTAATGCCAATATATGGTTCTAATTTTTCCATTTAATCACCTCCTTATTTCTTGAGCATACTAGGCAACTAAAACTTAAACTAGACAAGAGCTAATTGAGTCAACTACACTTGACCCATGCGAAACGACTTAGAGCCAAAGGTGATGCATCATATTCAGCGCGATATTTTACGTTCACTATTAAGTGCGCCGTCGTGCAGGTTTAAAGATTTAAAACCAGCAGGGCTTGAGTCGAATATTTTTATGTACCATTTAAAGACACTCATAAAAGAAGATTTAGTAGAAAAAACAGACAGTGGTTATACGCTGACATCAAAAGGTAAGCATTTTGTTGACCGTGCAAATTTAGAATCACTTAAAGTGCGTATTCAGCCAAAAACTATCACAATTTTGGCAATAGAAAATTCTGATGGCAAGTTAGTGATTCTAGAGCGTTTGCATCAGCCATTTATTAACCATAAAGGCTTTCCGTCTGGCAAAATTCATTACGGCGAATCGCTACAGCATGCGGCTGAGAGAGAGCTGTTAGAAAAAACCGGTTTTAGTGAAGTCCCTCTCGTATTTAGGGGTAATTTTATAATGCGCTACGACAAAGATGGCGAAACGGTAAACCACATCATCGGGTATGTATTTTCAGGCACTGTCGATACTAATGAGTCACTCGACTTTAAAAATGAGTATTTCAAAAGTTACTGGGGAGACAAAAGCGAGCTCTATGCAGATAATAGGTTTAAGGGGCATCCAGAACTTTTTGAGTTACTCGAAAAAACACCAAAAAACCGATTATTTGTTGCTGAGCACGACTTTACCTCGGACTTTTAAAGTCGGTTATACTTAAAATACTATGAAAGTACTTGTCTTAAGTGGTGGCATATCTGATGAAAGAGAAGTTTCGCTTCGTTCTGGAAAAAATGTCACAAAAGCACTCATTTCAGCCGGCTATGATGCAACAAACCTTGACCCAAAAATTATTACCGGCAGCGAACTAAAAAAAGCTTGTCAAAGTTCTGACGTTGTATTTATCGCTTTGCATGGCAAAGGCGGCGAAGACGGCAGCTTGCAGAAAAAGCTTGAAACCTGGAACGTCAGATACATTGGGTCCGACCCTGCTAGCTCGAAAAACTGTATCGATAAAGCAAGTATGCGCCGCATTGCCAAAGCTGCGGAATTTGTAATCGCTGATGGCGAATATGTGACGATAAATAGTTTTAAAAGTAGTAAGTTGCTCAAGGCTCCTTATGTGATTAAGCCGATAGTCGGTGGTTCAAGTATCGATACTTTTGTGGTTCGTAAACCAGCACGAGCACCGATTGCCGAGATTGAGCACGCGCTTGTAAAATATGGAAAAATGCTTGTAGAAGAGCTAATTGAAGGTGTTGAAATTACAGTTGGTGTTTTGGGCAAAAAAGCATTGCCAGTTATTGAAATAATTCCGCCGCACAATCAAGAATTTGATTATAAAAATAAATATAACGGTAAAACGCAAGAACTGTGCCCACCCCAAAACGTAGCTAAAGATGTCCAAAAGCGGGCCCAGCAAGAAGCCGAAAAGCTCCATACTTTGTTTGGCTGTCGTGATATGTCGCGTTCAGATTATATTATTCGTGCTGATGGCTCACTGGTGTTGCTCGACATTAACACCGTACCCGGTTTAACCGAACAAAGCTTACTGCCAAAAGCAGCAGCAACGGCTGGCGTTACGATGGATGAGCTTGTCACCAAACTGGTAGCTTTAGCCAAACAACACAAGCCAGCGCTTTTATAATACGTAATTTACCCCTATAATAGCTGGTAATGAAACGATACAATCCGGCAGAATTAGAGCCCAAATGGCAAAAAGTTTGGGCAGATGAACAAACGTATAAAGCCGTAGACTTTGACGCGCGGCCAAAGTACTATGCGCTTTCATTTTTCCCGTATCCAAGTGGTGCGGGCTTGCATATTGGCCATACCCGCAACTTTGCCATTACTGATGTAACGGCTCGTGCCAAGCGCATGCAAGGCTATAACGTATTGCAGCCAATGGGCTGGGATAGCTTTGGTTTACCAGGCGAAAATTATGCGATAAAAACAGGCGTAGCACCGCAAGTTACCACAAAACAGAATACTGATAATTTTCGTGAGCAGTGTAAACGACTCGGTCTTGCAATTGATTGGTCGCGCGAATTCAGCTCATCAGATAGTGATTATTACAAGTGGACGCAATGGTTCTTTCTGCTTCTCTTAGAGCGCGGTCTTGCCTATCAGCAAGAAAGCCCACAATGGTGGTGTGAAACCGATAAAACCGTACTTGCGAACGAGCAGGTAGAAGCTGGGCGCTGCTGGCGCTGTGGAAACTTAGTTATAAAAAAGAACCTTAAACAGTGGTTCTTCAAAATTACTGATTATGCAGACCGACTCGTAGATGATTTAGATGATTTAGATTGGCCTGAGGGTATCAAGCTTATGCAGCGTAACTGGATAGGCAAGAGCAAAGGCGCAAAAGTGGAATTTAGAATTTTGGATAATGAAGATAGCGTAAATGCATTTACTACTAGGCCAGATACGCTTTTTGGGGCAACTTTTATGGTGCTTGCACCCGAACACCCACTCATTGTCACCATTACAACTGCCGAACATAAAGCAGAAGTTGAGGCGTATGTATCAGAGGCGACTCGCAAAAACGAAATTGAACGCCAAGAAGAAGCGGCCAAAGAAAAAACTGGTGTTTTTACTGGTGCTTACGCCGTTAACCCCGTAAATGGCGAAAATATTCCTATTTGGACTGCTGATTACGTACTTATGGGTTACGGAACGAGTGCGATTATGGCGGTACCAGCGCATGACCAACGCGACAACGAGTTCGCAACTAAGTTTGGATTGCCTATTATTGAGGTGGTCCAACCGCCCGCACCAAGTGAAGGTTGCTATAGCGGCGAAGGCCTACTCGTAAATTCGGCTGGCTATAATGGCATGCAAAGTGCCGAAGCGCGTGAAAAAATCGTTGCTGATCTTCAAGCCTCTAAAAAAGGGTCTGAGCAGGTTAACTACAAGATTCGAGATTGGCTTATTAGCCGCCAGCGCTACTGGGGCGCACCAATACCGGTTGTCCATTGCACGGTTGATGGTGCCGTTGCTGTACCAAAGGAGCAACTCCCTATTGAGTTACCAGTACTGGAAAAGTTTCAGCCAAGTGGTGACGGCCAATCACCACTCGCCCTTGCTACTGACTGGGTAAATACAACGTGCCCTACGTGCGGTGGCCCTGCTAGGCGCGAAACTGACACTATGGACGGCTTTGCCTGCAGTAGTTGGTACTTTTTACGCTTTGCAGACCCGAAAAACGGCACAGAGCCTTTTGCAAAAGATAAAGTCGAATATTGGGCACCGGTTGATATGTATGTCGGTGGGGCAGAGCACGCAGTAATGCATCTGTTGTACGCGCGCATGTGGACGAAGGTCATGCAAGATGCAGGTATGATTAGTTTTAACGAACCATTTAAGGCGCTAAAAAACCAAGGCATGTTGCTTGCGGCAGATGGTCAAAAAATTAGTAAGAGCAAGGGCAATGACATTAAACCCGAAGAGATTATTGAGCAGGGCTATGGTGCTGATAGCTTACGTATGATTGTGCTCTTTTTAGCGCCGTTTGATATGTCCACCCCGTGGAGTAACGAAGGTCTTGCCGGTGTTTTTCGATTCTTACAGCGCGTTTGGACAATCAGCCAAAACTTTATTACGTCGGAAACGCCACACAATTCAGAGGCAGAAGGTGAGCTCTATGCAGCCGCCCACAGGGCAATTAAGAAGGTATCGCACGATATTGAGCATATGGCTTACAATACAGCGATTTCGGCGCTTATGCAGTTTACAAACGAGCTATATACGATTGAGAAAAAGTACAGTTTTGCCGCCCACGAAGCTTGGCAGTTTGCGCTTGATACTCTTACGCAGCTACTCGCACCATTTGCACCGCATATTACCGAAGAACTTTGGGCCGATTTAGGCAAAAAGGGCGGTGTTCATAACAGTATCTGGCCTATCCATGACGAGGCCTACTTGGTTGAACATGTACTTAAAATTGCCGTACAAGTAAACGGTAAGCTGCGCGGCGAGATTGAGGTTGCGCATGATGCGACCCAAGAAGTAATAGTTGCAGAAGCCCAGGGACACGAAAACGTCGCTCAGTACTTGAGCGACGGTATAAAAAAGACTATCTACGTTCCGGGTAAAATCGTTAACTTTGTTGTTTAGCTACACTGCTTGGGTACTTCAATCGTTGTACCTTCTGGGATAGTCGTCAGTGCTATGAGTGTCATGCTGTTTTTATTGGCAATAATTTGTGAAAATGCTGCTTTATCATCACTAGAAATTTTCATTTCTTCGACGAGCTGACTCATAAGATCATCGCCAGTTACAGGCCCGCTGGTTTCAAAGCTATCAGATCCAGAGCAAACAACGTTACCGTAGCGCACAGTCTGTGTAAGCCCGTCATGGAGGCTTCCGCCAATCATTATTGCGCTAAGTGCAATAGCACCAACAGCTCCACTTTTCTGTAAACGATTCAGTCCATTAAACCAGCCTCTAAAATCTGCTAATTCGTGTGCTTCTTTGTAGTCTGTCATGTAGGCTGCATTATCTAATTATTGCTTTATTACTTCTGCGTTGGCAATATCACCATCAGGTTCGATTGTAACAGCGACTTTGTAGTTTGCCGATAGTTCGCGAGCATTTTCGCCAGTTTCATTAAATACTGCTTCAGAAATTTCTGCACCAAGTTCGCTCGCATCAACATGTGACGCTGCTGTTTCTTCGGCAGGATTGCCAGATGCAAGCATCACATGCAACATATCTTTACCGCCAATTGTAGGGTTGGGCGTTGTGTTTGCAACGGCCGTAATTGAATTTACATCTGTTGTCGTAGCGTCTACATAACTGTCATGAATTTTTGAGCCAGTAAATATTGTAAGGCTCGCTGCCATTAATGCTATGGGCGCAAGTCTTTTACCAAGCTTTTCTTTACGGTTAAGGTCAACGTTAGGATTTAGTGGGTGTGAATCAATTAGGTGCATGAATACATAATAGCATAAGCACTGTAATTTGTCAATATTGTGTTATTGTGATGCACTCTTGAGTTATCGGGGCATAATCTGCTATACTAGCTACGATTTAGTAAAGAGTTAACTATAGAACTAACAGGAGTTTGTACCTTGGGTAAACCAAAAAAGCGCACAACACCACGCCGAACCGGCACTCGCCGAAGCCACCTAGTGGTTAAATTGGCGCGCTCTGTAAACGCAAAATCGCCAGTAAAGGCATATACCACGCGTCGCGAAAGCGGCAAAAAAGAAGCGAAATAACACTTCACTCCTCTTTATAAAAGAATAAAGAGAAAGGCACATCAAAACATATGGCATCTAACCGACACTTAGGTAGAATCGTAGCTCTGCAGACTCTGTATGAGCAAGACTTTCGTGCTGAGTGTGGTGACCCTAATTTTGACTTGCAAGAAGTACTTACTCGCAACATTGAGCGGTACAGCGAAACAATCGAAGACAAGTCTTTTATTAGTTCGCTGGTTGATGGCATCGTAGAAAAGCAGGCTTTGCTTGATGAAGCCCTGCAACCTATGGCACCAGAATGGCCTTTGGCGCAAATTGCGCGCATGGATAGAATTGTGTTGCGGATTGGTTTATACGAGCTGACCTACGAAAAAGATGTGCCACCAAAAGTGGTTATCAACGAAGCGGTTGAGCTCGCCAAGGCTTTCGGTGGCGAAAACTCCTCGAAGTTCGTCAATGGTGTACTGGGTACTGCGCTGCGGCAGATAGAGAGTGCACCGAAGAAGAAAGCGAAGAAATAGTTTGTGCATAAACCAAAGCCAATAGAGGGATTTAGAAATTATCTAAATCGCCGTCGCCCTGGCATATCAGAAGTCGTACGCGAAACCACCGCAGGTGGTATTGTATGGCGTCGAAATGCCGAGGGCACTATCGAAATACTATTATTGCAAGATGTGAAGGGCCGCTGGTCTATACCGAAAGGCCACATCGAAGAAGGCGAAAGCCCTAAAGAAACTGCCGAGCGAGAAATAGGCGAAGAAACCGGCCTAACAGAAATGCGTATTATGAACTGGCTCGGTAAAACGAGCTTTAGATATCGCCGTCAAAATAGCCTGGTGCTTATGACGACGCAGATTTATCTCGTAGAAGCCAAAGGTGATACCAACAAGATTCAAAAAGAAGATATTTATAAGAGCCTTGAGTGGCAGCCCGTCAATAAGGCAATTGAATTGATAGAATATGACGACATCGGTAAATTAATACTAATAGGGCTTAAGAAAATTAGGACAGAAAAGTAAATGGATTTTGCAAAGTATCAAGAACTCGCCGTAATCATTATTGGACAAGAATTTGGCGACCTAGAGCTACTCGTAACTGCTTTTACGCACCGTTCATACCTAAATGAGCATAAAAAGACTGTTAAGGCCCATAATGAACGACTCGAATTTTTAGGTGATGCCGTCTTAGAACTCGTTGTAACTGAATATTTGTATAGCAACTACAGCGAGCCAGAAGGCATTTTGACGAACTGGCGTAGTAGTTTAGTGCGGACCGAAAGCATTAGTGCTGCCGGCGAACGACTTGGCTTTAATGAATACCTCCGTTTATCACGTGGTGAGAAGCGTGGCAGTGATCGTGCCCGTGAGCAAATACTGGCTAACTGTTTTGAATCTGTTATTGGGGCAGTATATCTTGATAAAGGCTATGACGTCGCCAAAGAATTTATCACCAAAAACCTGATTGTAACGTTCCAGGATATTCTTGAAACTGGTTCATGGCTCGATGCTAAATCACGTTTACAGGAACTTGCCCAGAGCGCTGACGGTGTGACTCCACAGTACAAGGTACTGAGCGAAGAAGGCCCAGACCACGAAAAGATATTTATGGTTGGCGTGTTCGTAGATACGGTCCTTAAGGGCAGCGGCAAGGGCCCGTCAAAGCAAATTGCACAGCAAAAAGCCGCCGAAGCAGCACTTGCTACATATATAAAGAGTTAGAAACTTCGTAAAGGGTTTGACAATTTGGCCGATTTCGGCTAAAATTACTCCTTAGATGTCAATAAAAAGTTAAGGGAAAGATTTCTAGTTAATTTCTATGCTCGCGATTCGAATGCAACGTACCGGCCGTAAAGGTCACGCCCAGTTCCGTATGGTAGTCCAAGACTCACGCCGCACACCAAGTAGCGGTAATATTGTAGCCTCTTTGGGTAGCTACAATCCTCACACTAAAGAAGCTAAGCTCGATACTGAAAAAGCAGCTGTTTACCTAAGCAATGGGGCACAGCCATCAGAGCGTGTTGCTGCATTGTTGCAAAAAGAAGGCGTTAAAATGCCATCTTGGGTAACTGTACGCTCCACTAAAGAACGTACTGTTCGTAACGCTGATAAACTACGTAAGAATCAACCAAAAGAAGAAGCTGTCGAAGTAGTTGCAGAAGAAATTGCTGAAACCGAAGCAGTCGTTGAAGAAGTTGCGGCAGTAGAAGCAGCTGCCGAAGAACCTACTGAAGCACCAACCGAAGCCTAATAGTTTTCGTACTTACCAAAAAACCCGGAGGACTTACTCCGGGTTTTTTTGTATACTAGTGCATGTACCTATCTAAGTAAGGGAGTAGTATGTCCAGTATTGACCAACAATTTGTAGAATATATCGTAAAGTCACTTGTAGGCAACCCAGACGCAGTAAGCATCGAACGTTCGGTTGACGATAAAGGTGTTTTGCTAGAACTGACCGTTGATCCAGAAGATTTAGGTCGTGTTATTGGCAAGCGCGGTGCAACGGCACAGAGTATCCGAAGCTTGCTACGTGCACTCGGTACTAAGAACGAAGCCCGTTATAACTTAAAGATCATTGATAACGGCGTGCAGGGTCCACGGCAGAATCACAGTGATGATGATGGCGCGACAACGACAAGTAGCAAAGTTGCTGATGAGGATACCCATGAAGAAAGTAGTGTTGTAAGTAACACCCGAAAAGAACTTGAAGAGCTCGACGACCTAGACGTATAATTCTAGTAAGTCGGCATAAACGACTTGTCTAAAACCTTCAAATCCCAAAATATTCATAGCTGCTCGTGCGAGCCCAAAGGCTTTTGCCCGAGGGAGAGCACTATGAGTCGAAAATACCCCGTTTACCGGGGTATTTTCGTTTTTCAGGTATACTATTTACAGATATGAAGATACAAGTAATTACACTATTCCCTGAAATGTTTACTGGTGTGTTTGGAAGTAGCATGATGTGGAAAGCCCAAAATGCCGATAAAGTAACGTTTGAAACGATAGACCTACGGCAATTTGGTTTAGGGCCACGGCGAACGGTTGACGATACACCGTACGGTGGCGGTGACGGTATGCTTTTAAAACCTGAGCCGCTTTTTGCAGCGGTTGCGCAGTGCAAAAAGAACTCTCCAAACGCAAAAGTACTGCTTATGACGCCACGCGGCTATGATTAT
>JBBRSL010000032.1:0-10988 GCA_038245435.1 Saccharimonadales bacterium (SeqCode) | reverse complement strand
GGTAAGCCGTAGCTCGCCACAAGTATTTTCCCCCGCCCTACTTTAGAACGGTACTGGTCGACCATATGGCCTACCTCTTGTACTTCTTGTCGACTGCAGAGGCCGCGTCCTTGGCGCTGCGAAGCTCTCGCTGTGCAGCTGGGCTCGAAGTCGCGCGCTTGGCATCATCGAGTCGCTTGGCCGCAACCTCACGCTCAGAAGCCTCACGCTCAGCTGCAGCACTCTGATTCGTACCAAAGATACCCACTTTATTCACCTCCTAAAAGGTGTTGGAGCGGAATTACACGGAGTCTTGGCCAGTCGAGCGGAGCCACAAAGGGCTCCGCTCGACTGGTGGTGCGCAGCGCTTTCAGCGGTGAACGCCCCCTCGGCGTTTCGCTTCGCGCCTCACTCTTATCCTCGTGATGGCTGGTCGAGAAACACCGATTTCACGGCAAATTTGGTTGTTCGTCGGGGGAACAAACTACCAAAGATGTCATCCGAACAGTCCTGTGAATTTTGGTACACAAAACCGGATGACGTTTCTCGCGCGGGTCTGGCTGGCTGTGAACCAACGGCCTCTTGGCTGTGAACCAAGCGCTCTACACATCTGAGCTACAGACCCCAGAGGCGCCTCCATAAGTAAATGGTAGGCAGCTCTATAAATGCACAATTATTCTGCACTTATAACGCTGCCTACAACGATTATTACTGAGGCTTATATTGTATGTATCAACACCTGTCAAAGTACGTCACCTCAAAAAAGGGCAACGGCAAAAACTATACCACGTTTAAGTAACTAATGCAACTGTTTATACGAAGTTAGATGCGAACTGCGCCGAAGGTTTTCGCTGCGGATTCGGCTACGGCATCAAGCAAGCTGTTCACTTCACTACTTTTAAGCGTCCGCTCTTGGCTCGATATCGTTAGTCGAAAGCTCACGTTTTTTGTTTCCTCGCCTTCGACTTGATAAATATCAAGCGGCTTAAAGCTCGCAAGTGTGCCTTTGGGCTTCTTTTCAATCAGCGCTTCTCGTAAGCATGTACTTAGCGAGTCAAAACTAATATCGGCTGGAATTTTGAGTGATACATCTTGTTCAATTTTTGGGAACTTTGAGCTTGGCTCGTAAGCGACTTTATCTGCGCTCGTTGATAGCTCATCCGTATCGAGCTCGAAGCCCGCAATATATTCAGGTAACTTGAGTTTTTTGCTGACAGTAGATCGAAACTCGCCAATCATACCCAAAATATTGCCATTTTCGTCTAGAACATAGGCTGATCTTTTAGGGTCATAGGGCTTCGTGACTGGGGAATCAGGCAGTTCGCCCTCAATCGATTTGAGATTATAGGTCACGCCAAGTTTTTTGAGCAGAAATTCAAGATACTTTTGCGCCTCAAAATACGCTGCGCCACTTTTATGCTTAGCTGTTTTTGCATCTGCAGCATAGATAAACGCCAAAAAGTTAGATTCTTTCGGTAAGTTAAAATCAGTCTCATCTAAGTCAAAATTATTGTGGGTTTTGCCCATTTCAAATAGTGCAAACTCACTAAAACCAGCTTTGATGTTCGCGTGCACCTTGTCGAGCACATTCGGCAATAACGTCATGCGGTAGTACTGCAAATCTGGGCTCAACGCATTACTGAGCTGCAGGGCCTTATCACGTTGCTGCCCAAAAGTATCGAGCAAATTACCATGTACAAAATTGTAAGTAAGGATTTCATTCGCACCGGCACTACTCAATAAGGTTCTAATTCGTGCTTTTACAACAAGCCCAGCGTCTTTTGAGCCAGCCTTGGTAGAACGACGTGGTAGCGCAACGGGTAGTTTATCGTAACCGTATAATCGGCCGACTTCTTCAACAACATCTTCGGCTAGCTCAAGGTCAGTTCGCCAAAAAGGTGGTTCAACAGTAATAGAATCACCGTTTATGGTACTCTTGAGTTCAGTGCGGTTCAGTATCGCGGCTATCTCATCGGCTGTTAAACTACTACCCAGTCGCACATTAATAAACTCAGCGCTCACCGTAACAGGCGCGAAAACCTTAACTTCGTGTTGAACATCAAATACTTGGCTCGCAGCACTGGCGCCACACATTTCAGCGAGCATATCCATGGCAAGTTTAAGCACACGGTCATTCTGCAAAGCGCTCTGCCCTTTATTGAATCGTGTCGCCGCATCACTAAATACACCATATTTCATGCAGCTTCGACGAATGTTATACATATCAAAACTGGCAACTTCAACTACGATGCGAGTAGTTTGCTCATCAACTTCGGTATTGCCGCCACCCATAATGCCGGCAAGTCCAATCGGGTCTTTATCGGTCGCTATTACGACCGCTTCACTGCTAAGAGTGAGTTCTTTGCCGCTAAGTAACGTAATTTTCTCATTGTCATTTGCACTACGCGCGAGTAACGTTGGCACATTGCCGCTAACGCTCGAGAGCTTATCGTAATCATAAGCATGGAGTGGCTGGCCCGTAAGCTGCATAATAAAGTTCGTAGTATCAACAATGGCACTGATTGGCCGAATGCCCATACGGGTAAGCGCTGCCTGCATCCAGGCTGGGCTATGGCCATTCTTAAGCCCGCTCATCGCGACTGCCATAAGCCGAGGAACATTCTTTTTATCTTCAATCGTTACCTGTAATGGCAATATTTCGCCTTTTGGAGCTTCAAATTCAGGTTTTTGGGTATACCAGTCAGGGCTTTTAAAAGCTTGATTTTGGATACCCGCAAATTCGCGCGCAACACCAAGTACACCAAAACAATCTGGGCGATGCGTAAACATTTTGTTTTCTAAATCAATAACAATGTCGTCTAAGCCATACAATTTTTTAAATTGCATTCCTGGCTGAGGCTTGTCACCATCCACATCTGTTGTTGGATCGATTTCAAGTAGTCCATCATGATCATCGCTCAAACCAAGCTCGCTTGCGCTTGCCAGCATGCCGTTGCTCACAACTCCGCGCAGTTCACGAGCATCAAGGACAAAAGGCTCACTCGTACCGTGCGTTGTTGGTACTGTCGCTTTGGGTGGTATCCAGGCAACCAATAGGCCAGCTCTTACATTTGGCGCACCACACACGACCTGCACAAGTCCCTGTTCGTCACGCTGAGCATGTTCGACCACACCCCCGTCATCAACTTTGCATACGTTTAATTTGTCAGCGTTTGAATGTTTCTCACAATCCACAACCCTTACAACAACAATACCTTCGTATTTTGGGGCAAAATATTCAATAGCTTCGATTGCACCAAGCTGAGCGCCAATCGCCGCGATTAAGGCATCGGCACCGTTTGGCATTAACTGTGCATCGCCAGCATACTGCTGGGCAATATTAAGACTAACTTTCATATTAAAACTTCCTCAAGAATTCTAATTTTGCACTTTCAAAGTGACGAATATCTTCAATTCCATATTTCATAAGCACTAAACGCTCGATACCACCGCCCCACGCAAAACCCGTATAGACATCTGGATCAATGTCGGCCGCACGTAAAACATTGGGGTGTATCATGCCACAACCCAGTAGCTCAAGCCACTGGTCAGCCTCTGTATCACCTTTTTTAAGGGCTAGGGGGCGCTCAATAGCAAACTCAAAACTTGGTTCAGTAAACGGGAAATAAAACGGTTGAATCTTGGCTTTTAAATCCTGCCCAAAATATTCGCTCATAAATGCCTTAAGTGTGGCGATAAGGTTGCCTACATTAACACCCTTATCTACATATACACCTTCTAACTGATAAAATGTATGCTCATGGGTGACATCGAGATCTTCGTTACGAAATACTCGGCCAGGTATTGCAAAAGCAATAGCCTCGCCAGCTTCAAGTTTGTGCTTATTAGCTTTAAGTGCGCGGTTTTGCATGGTGCTGGTATGGGCTGGGGCTATAAGACCATTTGTGGTCATAAAAGTATCATAATCATCCCGCGCTGGGTGGCCATCGGGGAAATTAAGGCTTTCGAACATATGATAATCATCGTCGACTTGCCTTGATTCAACACTACTAAAACCCATACCGTATAAAATATCGAGAATTTTATCCATTTCTTGCATGAGCGGATGTATAGTGCCAGTTTCGGCGCTCATTAGTGTCGGTTTTTTACCAGCAGGCACATTGACATCAAAAGGCGCCGTCACATCAATAGGTTCTTTTTGCTCTTCTACTTCCGTTGCAGCCGTTACCCATTTGGCGATTTCATCTTTTAGCTGATTAAGTTCAGAGCCAAAAGTTTTACGATCATCTGGAGCAGCATCTTTAATTTTGCCAAATAACTCACGCATCACTTGAGATCGTAAGATTGCCTTTTTATCTTCGAGCGCCGCGAACTCAGTTTTTAGCGTTTCTGCTGCAGCAGCAATATCAGGAATTGTATAAGCCATAATTAGCTAGAATTATACGGCTTTCGCACCTCTGGCGCTACCCCTATTGACTTTTTTATAATTAGGTTGTATTGTTTTATCTATCTTTTGGCACCAGCCAAGGGAGCACACAATACAATCTGGAGGTGGTATATGGGACTACTTTCTCGGCTGTTCGGCACCCAGAAACGGGTGAACGCAGCAGAGGTGGTTTCGGTGCTTCACAATCAGAAGCCGCCGATGCTCGGCCAGGAAATCTGGACCAAGCACGCTAGAGCGAACTTCTGTGCAGGGCATGACCATGATGTCAGCGGAATCGTTTCTCGTGCTCCGTACGTAAGCAACGATGGCAAGTTTATTCTTGTTGACGTTGAGGCCGACGGGTATACGTCCCGCGTAATTCTGGCTCGACTCGAGAATGGTGTTTGGGCCAAGGGTGGAACGCACTACTTCAACAAGTGCCCGAAACATCTCCGAACGACAGCGCATTCGAAGTACTACCGCGCAGAGCGAACATCTTCGTAGGAACGCCTAAAAGTGGAGAGCGGCGATATGGAAAAGCTGCTCACTCGGGTTCTCACAGAACCCGCTCTCCACTTTAGGCAGGAAACCCTAACCCACCTCCATACCTAACTCTGGTACACTACTATATATGGCATCAACATTTTCTTTCGACGTCGTAAGCGATTACGACAAAAGCGAACTCAATAACGTGGTCGATCAAGCGCAGCGCGAGCTCGCTAACCGCTATGACCTTAAAGGCACTAAAGCAGATGTGCAATGGGTCGACAACGATAAGAATTCACTTAAAATTACCGGTGATAATGATTTTCATATCGACGCCATTTTAGATATTTTGCGCAAAAAATTAGCGATACGTGGACAAAGCCAAAAAACGCTCGATACGAGCAAAGAGCCAACAACCTCAAACTTAATGGTCACTAAACTTGTGCCGCTCAAAAAAGGTCTCAGCAGCGAAAATGCTAAAAAAATAACCTCACTTATTCGCGATACATACCCAAAAGTTAAAACGCAAATACAGGGCGAAGAAGTCCGGGTCACGGGTAGTAAAAAAGATGAACTTCAGGCTGTCATGCAGCTTCTCAATAGCCAAGATTTCGATTTTCCGCTTGATTACACAAATTACCGCTAAAAAGCGAAAACCGCTTGGGCCATAAAAGGCCTCAAGCGGTTGAGTAAACCGGACAAGCAAGAGTCAGGGGCACGGGGGTCATAGCCCTTTAGCCAAGTGTGGTCTGCGTTAGCCGCACAGACGCTCAACTTCCCTTAGATAAGGGCTCCTGACTCTTGCCTGCCACGGCTTCTACTTCTTATATGAGCCGGCAAAAGCCCCAGAAGTAGTTAACGCATCGTGCGGCACAACCTTGCAAGTTATGCCCAGGCAGTGGCGGTCGTTATGTTCACCTGGAACCAGAGGATGGCCTTAAACCCGGAGGTGGTCGTGTCTGGTAGGGCGTAGCACCGATGCGCGCACAGTACGCGAATACTGCAATGTCCATTGACCTGGACATCTTCGCTTGCCGAACTGTACTATATTCTGTCGAGGTTTTGCAGTTACAGCTGCTCTGCCTCTTCAGAATAGTATCTTCTAAATTAGCACCGCCTCAGTAAGTTTACAAGCATAAGCAACCAAAGTTTTGTATAGTAAGTGGTAGCAATGCCAGAAACAGACCAACAACTTGAACAACCCATCGATTTAGCATCTGAATGCGCTGATATTTTACGCGGAAATGACCATGGCAAGCATACCGTACCGTCACCAAGCGTTTATGCACATCAATGGTTATGGGATAGTGCCTTCGCAGCTATCGGCTGGTCGCATCTTGATGTCAAACGTGCCGAGCAAGAAATATACAGCCTGCTAAAAGGTCAGTGGCATAACGGCATGATTCCTCATATGATTTTCGACGATGGTCCAAAATACGCTGGTGATCGCAACATGTGGCGCAGCAGTCTATCAAACAATTCACCCGAGCATCACGCCACAAGTGGCATTACGCAGCCGCCCATATTAGCTGAAGCCGTTCAACGAATTGGCAAACAGTTAAAAAAACCTGAGCGAGTATTATTCTACAAACGTGTGCTTCCGGCGCTCGTACGCCATCATCAATGGCTCTACGAAGAACGCGACCCACATAGCGAAGGCCTCGTTTTTCAAATCCACCCATACGAAACAGGGCTCGACAATACCCCGCCCTGGATGAATGAGCTGCATCAACATTCCCGCCCTTGGTGGGTCAGCGCAGTTGAAAAATTACCACTTAACTGGTTTGTAAACATTATTCGTCGCGATACTCGTTCATTACCGCCATCGCAACGAATGGAAAATGTTGATGCGCTACTGAGTTGGAACATTATTCGTCGACTTCGGCGCAAGCACTACGATATCAATAAAATCATGCACGGCTCAGTCTTCTTAATCGAGGATGTGTCTTTTAACGCTATTTTTGTCAGGAATAACACGATACTGCGAGAAATTGCCGCCACAGCTCGCATTAAGCTACCTAGTGATTTAGTTGAGAACATGCAGTTAACCGAGCAATCACTCAACTTACTCTGGGAAGAAAAGTACGGGATGTACTTTAGCCGTGACTTTGGCAGTCACGACTTGTTACAAGAACCAACCGTTGCCGGCTTATTGCCGCTCTACGCGGGAACCATCACTGAAGAACGCTCAAAACGACTTGTTCAAGTGCTTACCAACCACCACGCCTTTGGTCTTAAGTTTCCTACCCCAAGCGTACCTCGCACCTCTCGCTCGTTTGATGCTAATCGCTACTGGCAAGGCCCTGTGTGGATAAATATGAACTGGATGCTCATTGATGGCCTCGAGCGTTACGGCTATACAGTTGAGGCCGAAAACTTACGCAACAAAACTATTGAATTAGTTCGAGAAGTCGGCGTTTGGGAATATTACAATCCATTAACGGGTGAAGGCCTGGGTAGTCCTTCTTTTAGCTGGACAGCCGCTCTCACACTCGACCTACTCAAAAACTAATCGTCACTTGTTGGCTTGTCGAGCAAAAGCGCCTCAACGGCTTCGCCGGTTCCGGCAATCTTAACGACATCTTTATCCATTTTTTTCAGTTCTTTATGAGCATTGTTAAAATGCCCGACTGTTGTCCCGAGGCTATTACCGAGCTTTTGCATAAAGCCCTCATGGGCCGCAATGTGCTTACCAAGCTCTCCTACACGTTTTTGGATGTCTTTAGCCTGCTCTTCTATCTGTAAACTGCGTAGGCCCTGCATAACGGTCTGTAAATAGGCTAGCAGCGTCGTTGGACTGACAATAATCACCTTCTTATCAATAAAAGCGTATTCAATGAGATCTCTCGATGACGTACTAGTCGCGCCAACATTATTTACGAGCAAATCGTAATAAATTGCTTCACTAGGGATGAACATAAAGGCATAGTCAAGCGTACCTTCGCTTGGCCGTATGTATTTAGCAGTTTCATCGATACGGTTCTTTAAGTCATTTTTAAAGGCTTTTACATATACTTCACGCTGTATTTTGTCTTTTTCTTCGATTAAACGATTGTAATTTTCGAGCGTAAATTTACTGTCAATAGGGAGAATTCGGTTTTTATCAAGCACAATGACAGCGTCAACAATTTCACCGTCCTTAAATTTGTACTGCGTTTTGTATCCGTTCGGCGGTAATACATTACCAAGTACCGTATCAAGATAATATTCGCCCAATCCACCACGCTGCTTTGGGTTCTGTAAAATGTTTTGGAGCATTTTAAGCTCATCGGCAACATCAACCACGCGCCGGTTTGTTTCATCCAGCTTAGTTAAGCGCTGGTTCACTTCGGCAATTATTTTTGCGCTTTCACCAAACTGTTTTTGCATGCTTTCACGCATGAGCGTCTGGTTTTTATCCATGCGCTCATTGACGCTACTGTTAAGACTATCTTTCAGCTGCTCTATGCCGGCACTTAAGTTTGTAAGATCTTGTTTGATAAGCCCTGTGCTTGAATCATCTTTAAGATTGCCCAGCTTTTGGTTTAAAACATAAATAACAAATCCAAAGCCGCAGACAACCACCACCATTAACACTATCAAAACTGTAATCATAATCAGTATTGTACGCTAAGAAGACACTTTACGACACTTAAAAAGCCGGGGATAAACCCGGCTTTAGCGGAAGAATAAACTTCCAATTTCATTGTAACCCATAGCCACGTATGCGCAAACGTATTATTGTTGTTACTTCTTTGATTTGGTAGTTTTTTTGGTAGCACCAGGGCCAGCAAACAACTTTGATTCGACAAGTTCATGCCGTTTTAGATATTCCCTTGTGCTCTCTTGTAAAATTGCAGCTAATGGTAATGCCAATAGCGCGCCAGCCACACCGGCTATACTGGCACCCGCGATAACGGCTGCAAAAGCGACTGCGGGGTGGAGCTCCATAGTTCGTGCAGTAATACGAGGCGCAAAAATATAGTTTTCAATTTGTTGGTACACCAGTATGAATACCAGTAATGGCAAAAAAGCTCTTGGCTGGGCAATCAGGGCGACAATAAGTGGCAAACTTGCAGCAATATAAGTGCCAATTACAGGCATAAACTGCGAAACAATGCCCATCCACAGCGCCAGCGGTATTGCAAAAGGCACACCCAGTAGCGTCAAAACTAAGAACGTCGCAACCGTGGATAATAAGCCCAGAAGTGCGCGAGATGTCATGTAGCCACCTGTTTTATCTATCGCTAGCTCCCAGGTGCTCAGTACAATCCTCTGGCTTTTGGGCGGTAAAAATGAACAAATCACACGACGTAAGTGTGGTGCATCGGCAACAAAATAAAAAGTAAACAACAAAACCCCAAACACCTGAAAAACAGTTGTCAGTATCTGTTTACTAATAACAAAAATATTGCCGGCAAAATTGGTAGCGTAGTTCGCTAATAGGCCATTGGTGTTCTTGAGCTCGGCTAGCAAATCTGATTGTGAAATAGATATACCAAACCAGCTCTCTAACCGGTCGGTAAGCGTCGTGAGCCACGTTGGCGCTTGGCGGATAACCTCATTTATCTGTTGCAACACAAGTGGCACCATAGCCCCGACTAAAAGCACCAGCGCAAGTATAAAACCAAACAAAATAACCCCTGTCGCGACGCCTCGCTTCCAGCCACGCTTGACGAGTCGATTTACAAAAGGCTCAAGTGCAAAAGACAAAAAGAGTGCGACCAGTACAAGCGCAATTAAGCCACGTAATTTAGTGACTATAAATATGGTAAATGCAATTGCAAGGACTGAAACAATAACCGTCGCAACAAGGCGCGGTATCCATTCAGGCATTGACGAGTTAGGGGTAGATTTAGTGGCCATCTCTGGCCCATTGTACCCTATTTTCGGGTTACACGAGAGAGTGACGAAGTGATTTCGAGACCGAGTACTGCAATCGTACTCATTATAAGCGCACCCTTAACGCCAGCGGTTGTTGGCGGTAAGCGAAAAGCGAATACCGTATAGCTCACAACAACTAATGTCCATGCAATTACGATTCTGTTAGCGTCAAGCCAGTTAAGCAAATGAGCACCACTCCAAGTACCAACAATTTTCTTAAACATAAAATCAAGGCCTTGGCGCAGTTTAGTCTTTAGCCAAACGAGTGAATTCCAGCCAGAAGAGACAATTGCAATAAGGATTGCAGAGCTAATTAATGCAGCAACGCCCTGCGTCTGTGCGGTAAGTGGCGCAGTGATAATCTTATACGTTGCCTCTGCAGCTGCAACGAACTGCGGCTGTACACTACCAGCAATTTGGGTTAAGCCTATCTGAAGGGCTGCCAGTGTGCTGAGCATAAAGATAAGCGTGAAAACAGCTAAGCCTATGACCATATTGCGTCGTTTTTTACTCATAGCAATCGCCAGGATTGCTGAGATAACTGACGTAATCGCCAGTGCCGTCGTGATGCTCTGCAGCGCATTGAGTGCTTGACGAGCTTTTGGAACGCCCTCTAGGTTGGCAAGCTGAATACTACCAACTGAACTTGGCAATGTTTTACCAAACAAAAATCCAACGTCACTGTCCTTGAGTTGATCACCAGCAAGTTGATACACGCTGCTGAGAGTAATAACCCCTGAGTTGTTTGGGTTTTGGATATATCCAATAATCTGGGCATGGCTCGTAGTAAGTGTTTTTGTCCAAACAGTAAAGGCTTTATCAGAGTTAAGTACGTCACCAATTTTGCCATATGTAAAGCTCTTAACTTGGCCGGCAAACGGGGCCGCAATAAACTGTAAATTTTCAGGCAGTGCTTTTTTGAGTTCAGCTTCAAGATCAATTTGCGCAAATACCTGATTGGTAATTTCCGTTTGGAGTGCCTTCTGGATATCAGGGTCCTTAATAAGTGGCTGCACAGTCGAAACAAATTGGTTGGTATCAAGTACGGTATTTTTTACCCAAAACGAAACGTTAAACAGCATAAATGTCGTGACGGCTACGACTGCAAAAAAACCAGCAAAAGATGCTCGCCAAAATGAGCCCCTTTTCTTCTGAGATTCTTTTTTGTCTTTCAAGGTAACAATTTCTGCATTTAAATCGGCGATTTCATCTTGCAATGCAGCAATATCTGCCTGATTCTTCACTGGTAGAGATTTAGGGGACGTCGACTTTT
>JBBRSL010000031.1:0-11231 GCA_038245435.1 Saccharimonadales bacterium (SeqCode) | reverse complement strand
GGTGCGTCATTTGAAGACGAAGAAATAGAGTTCTAAAAAGACCCAAATATGCAGCATTAACAGGGATGAAATAGCTGTACATCCAAATTTTAACAATATATAATAGAAGAGAATAAAACTATGAATGAATACCCAAACGATAAGACTAATAAACTACGCTACGTGCTTTACGTGCGTAAGTCTACAGAGGATGAAGAAAAACAGGTGCTGTCTAAAGACGCACAGATAGATAAATGTGAAGAACAGTTCAAAAACCTAAACATTATTAAGACCTTAGACGAAAGCAAGAGTGCTTTCGAGCCAGATAAGCGTGAAGTCTTTAAGGAAATGATAGAGATGCTAGATAACGGCGAGGCTGACGGCATTATTGCTTGGCACCCTGACCGCTTGTCCCGTAATGAGGTAGACGCTTCATCTATTACATGGCGTATTCGTAAAGGTACTATTAAAGACCTTAAGTTCGCCAGCTTCAGCTTTGATAACTCGCCAGAGGGCATCATGATGCTACAAATGACTATGAGTCAGTCACAATACTTCTCAGCAAAGCTGAGTAAGGACGTGAAGCGTGGTAACGCACAAAAGCGTAAAATTGGTGGCATTACTGGCACCGCACCAGAGGGCTACTTGAATGACCGTATAAATAAGACTGTATATAAAGACCCTGAACGCTTTCCGTTACTACGCCAAGCTGTTGATTTGTACCTAACTGGTGAATATAGTATCCAGCAAATCTTAAACATTATGAATAATGAGTGGGGCTATCGCACCGTTCAGCGTAAAAAAAGAGGCGGTGGTCCAATTGGTCGTTCGTCACTCTATTATATGTTTCGTAATGTCCGCTACGCTGGTTGGATACCAGACCCTTATGACGAAGATAAGTTATATCCTGCCGATTTTCCAGCCCTTATGACACAAGACGAGTACGATAAAATCCAACTGTTACTAGGTCGTCACGGTGGCAAGCGTTTCGTAACCCGTAAACAATTTGTACTCAGAGGCTTTTTACGCTGTGGTGAGTGTGGCTGTATGATTACTGCTCAAAGCAAAGAGCGCACTAACTCTAAGGGTGTTACTCATATAAATACCTACTATCACTGTACTGGTAAACGTCCCTGTAACCAGAAAGTATTTGGCTATAAAAAAGAGGCAGAGCTGTTTAATGAGTGTGTAGATGAGCTAAATAACTGGGAGCTAATTCCAGAGCTTTACGATTGGAGCATGGACGCCATAAGCCAGATGGCACAGGTTGACATTCCTGAGCGTAAAAGTGTAGAAACTATGCAGGAACAAGCGATTAAGGGCTTAAAAGACCAACTAGACACCCTGTTAGACATGTCTACTCGTAAACTTGTAGACGAAGATACGTTTATTGAAAAGTCAGCTAAGCTCAAGGCTGAATTAAAAGAACTGCATAAACAACAAGCTACTAAAAATGAGAGTACCGAAAACTGGTACGACTATATGACAGACCTGATTAGTAAGTTCATGAACGCTAACGCTAAGTTTGTAAAGGGCGACATTGTTGATAAAAAGGAAATTCTACTAGCAATTGGTCAGAACCCTGTCTTATTAGACGGAAAACTGCAAATAACACCTAACGAGTGGCTTCTACCACTACGTGACAATACAAAACGCTTCGTGGAACAATTAGAACAGGTTAGAACAATGTCTCAACAGATGAAAAAGAGCCTTCTGGAGGCTCTGAGTCTAGAATGGTGCAGGGTGGAGGATTCGAACCTCCGAACTCGAAAGAGGACAGATTTACAGTCTGTTGTGTTTGACCGCTTCACTAACCCTGCTCGTCGCAATCTTTGCTTTTGTCTTCGCTTGCCTGGCGGCAAGCATTTGACTTTATGCATAGTTGCTCCTCTAGGTTTTGCAAACAATCGATCCGGCAAAGCCGACTCTTTGGGTTGCAAAACCTGAGAGCTTCAATTTTGTGCGTGTCCGAGTCTCGGCGGACACGCACTATAATTAACACCTCCCTGAACCACACCTTAGTGCGGCACACGGCAACTAATTAGGTAATCTCGCAAATATACCTAATCACTAGCGCATTCACTGTACAGCGAATGATAGAATTTGGAGCCGACAGAGGATGATAAGCAAGCTTATGCGCAGTAGTTATGCTCGGAACAAGTTCCTGTGCGTAACAACTTGGCGCTCGACCCACGACTATAGCAACAAAGTTGCTAGTCGTTGAACCGTATCCGGTGACAACTGGTATATTATCTCGAACCAGCAAGCTGGATCAAGAAAATATGGAGCCGACAGAGGGATTCGAACCCACGACCCGCTGTTTACAAAACAGCCGCTCTGGCCAACTGAGCTATGTCGGCATAAAATGTAAGGTACTACTCATTGAAGAGTCAAACGATATACTAGCAAATATCCGCCTCTGTTTCAACCGTAGCTGTGGGTAACCTGTGTGTAAGCTTATGGTTATTACACTACGACGCGCTTGGGGCGTTGCACTTTTTTGGGTTGTAGTTGCTTGGCATGAGCAGCTTTGCGGAGTTTCTCGCGGAGTTCGGCTGCTTTATCCTCTGCACCATCTTGATCATAGGCCCGCATAAGAAGTGAGTGCGTCTCGTTATTTGGCTCTAGTTCTACGGCAATTTCAAGCTCAGCTATCATTTTTTTGTTATTCCCTAGCTTTTCTTGTACTTTTGCGTAAGCGATATGTCTTGCCGCCAAGTCATCTTCGAGTATTAAGGCTTCTTCGAACGCAACGGCAGCCTTAGGGTAATTACCTGTTTCGTAATAAATAAGGCCAAGGTTATGCAGGCTACTCGCACTCTTTTCGATGCTACTGGCTATTTCAAAGCAATCAATGGCATCTTTATACTCTTTTTGCTTTGCATAAAGGATTCCAAGACGGTTGTAGGCTGCGGCATTTTTTTCATCTATTTTTAGGATAGTAAGCAAGGCTTTTTCGGCACGTAACATCTTATTTTCACGCATACCTTGATGAGCGATTTCCCAAAGCTTGCCGAGCTTATTTCCAAGCTTATCGGTCACATCATCGGGCCCGGTGTCAATCTTAAAAGTCGCCCTAAAGGCAAATGCGGCAATTACTAATAGAACAAGCAGCTCAATCATTAGAACTATTATACCATTCGGGGGCTTTAGAGTCGCACAAACAGATTACTGAGTAAAAGCTTTGTTTGCACACTGGCAGCTTGCTGTTTTTTAGCAACGGCAATAGCCTGTAGTTTGCGGCGCCACTCGTTTATTGCTGGTTGATTATTATGCACGGCTGCGGCATTAAGCCCAGCTTTGGCGGTAAGCTCAAGACCATTTAAAAGCTCTTTGCTAGCACCAGTTTCTTTTGACAAAAGCTCTACTTGGCACAGCCGCTCGAACTTAGATTCTTGCAATAATTCTTTGGCGCGCATTATGGCAATGAGCAATGGGTGCTCGGCATCGGCTTCATCTAGCAATGCCAGCATGAGGCCGACACGTCTATCTGATATTGCTAACGCACGCTGTAATTTGGTCGCATCTGCATCGCTAAAATATTCTTTAAGCTGCTCGGTGGTTGGTAGCCGCAGCTGCCAGACCTGAGTACGCGAGACAACGGTAGCAAGGAGTTGTTCTTTGCCTGAGCTACTCATCAGAAAAGTAACATTCTTTGGTGGTTCTTCAAGTATTTTGAGTAAACTATTTTGCGCTTCAGTTGTCATAGCATGTGCGTTTGGTATAAGCACAACACGCTGCTCGCTTGATGCAAGCTTGATAGAAGTTTTGATGCTGCGGATACTTTCGATACCAATATGCGTTTTATCTGGCTCTGGTACTACTTCGAATAGCCGACCGCTGGGATGAGGGCCTAAAATATTAGTAGTCAGTTCACGCAAAACCGCCTCTTTGCCGGAGCCTGTTGGGGCAACTAATAAAATTGCATGGCTTGGATTTTTTGCGTAATCATCAAACCGTTTTTGCTCGGCTGGGTGCAAGACAATGCTCATGTAACTTGCTCCATGAAATCGGCCGGAAGTTTACTTTCAAATACCGTACGCTTACCGCCGGGCAAAGTTATTTCGAGGCTAATTGCATGGAGGAAAAGACGATCGGCTTTTTTGCCACCGTACAGTACGTCACCAATAATTGGGTGCTTAATATATTGCATATGCACCCGAATCTGGTGCGTTCGGCCTGTATAGGGTGCCAAGTTAATGAGTGCAGTTTTTTTACCCTGCTGCATAACGGTATACTGCGTTACTGCTGAGCGACCAAGCGCATCAGGCCGAAACGACTTAGGATCTTTTGGGTTACGAGCTAGCGGCACATCAATAGTTGCTTCTGTCGGGTTAACGATTCCACCTACAACAGCTACGTACTGTTTTTTTACTTTGCGCTGGCTGAATTGCTTTTGTAAAAAACTCATAGTTTCTGGATTTTTACCGCATATCATCACGCCACTCGTTGCGCGGTCAAGTCGATGCACTATACCGGCACGTTCACCCGTTAAATCAGCAACTTTAGCGCGCACAAATGACGCAACCGATGCTTCATCCCAATATTTACCACGTGCGTGACTAATTACACCTGTCGGCTTATCAACCACAATCACATTTTCGTCTTCATAGATAATGGGCATATCAATTTCTTCGGCCTGTGCATTAATTGGCGAAATATCAGCTTCAAATTCAAAACCAGGCTGAATTTTATCACCCGCTTTAAGTATTTTGTCGCCTTTTATGATTTTATCCATATCAAAAAGCTTCGCCAGCGCGGCACGAGAATAGCTGGGGTTAGCCCGCGCAAGCAGGACATCCACCCGCTGAGCGGTTTCTTGTTCGTTAACAATCTTCATCTTTACCCCTATTGTAACAGCTTGTACTGTTGGTAAGCTGCAATAAGCGCCCGTTCCATAGCCTCACGAAACTCGCTCGTGCGCCCAATGTCTTCGAGTGTTTGCTGATTGTGTGTCAAGGCAGTTGAGTGCTCAATTTGAAACGCCTGCACTTCTTTATCTGATTGTCGTTGATAATTACTGTAATTTTGGGCAATATATTTGCTCCGAAATACAAGATTTAGATGCACGTCATACGCAAAACCGGCCTTACTCAGCTCATTTGAAATTTCTTGCGCGACAAGCTCTAACAAGCGAGCGTCGCAGGTAACCTGCAAACCATCATGATTTTCGGCGCTGTTTTCACTCCCGTTATTTGAAAGTATAATGGACGGCATCATAACATCTTGGCCAGCATCATTTTGGCCTATAATTTTTTGCGCGGTATTATCCCAGGCAACAACGACAGTTGGCCCGGTATTTGAATCAATCGCCTGTAAAACAGCGTCATGAAAAGGCACAAAGTAGGCATCGAGTATTGATTTTTGTTCTACAGAAGTTGGCGCTTGGCCGTCAAGCCAAATATTGTTTAGCGGTACTGCAAAATCGGTTGTCGGAAATCGATTTGGATCGCTTGGAAATCTATTTAAGTCGACAAGCCCCCTGCTCGCCTGGGCAATAATTGCGCAAATGCCGACCGTTGGTACCGTGATGTCGGTATCGTAATCTGAATATGCCTTTCGCTCATATTGCGAGAGCGCGCACCTATGGCTATACTCCACAAAATCAGCACTGGCATGGTGTGCCGTAAATACGAATGGAATTTGCGATTGGCCATCGACTCTTTTCATGGTTACTAAGGGCGCAGACCAACAGCCTGCTGCACGCGGAGTAGCATCGCTGCAGTGGATTGGCGCATAGCCTGCTCACTACTTTCGAGCTTAGCAGTAATTTGCGCACCATCGGCTGCGTCGTGTCGAGCCTGAAATTCAGCTAGGAATAACTCTACAGCACCCGCTACGGCCTTTTTGAGGTCTCCGTAGGCGGTTTTACCCTCCCATTCGGCATTGATACTGCTTTGAGCCTGATTAGTAAGTAGGGCGAGGATTTGAAGCAAGTTACTCACACCGGGGCGTTCTTTAAAATCAAACTGGATTTCGCCAAAGCTGTCTGTTGTTGCACTCATAACTTTTTTAGCCGCAACAGCTGGCGTATCAGTAAGCAAAATAGTGCCTGCTGGGTCGCTGACGCTTTTGCTCATCTTTTTATCTGGGTACTTTAAACTTCGGATACGAATACCGTTATCGCGATTATAAAATGCTAGTTGGTCTTTCCAGGCCAGTGGCACCGTAAAGATATCACCAAATTTATTGTTAAAACGGATTCCCAAATCGCGGCAAAGTTCGAGGTGCTGTCGTTGATCATCGCCAACTGGGACATAGGTAGCGCTATGCAGCAAAATGTCGGCCGCCATAAGTACTGGGTAGGTAAATAAACCAGCCGAAATAGCTTTTCCATTTTGCGGAGCGGTCACTTCTTCGTCACTCGCGATGTCATCAATCAGATCAGATAGTGTATCTGGGTCTTCAGCAATAACTTGCTGAGCCTTTTCTTTAAACTGGGTCATACGACTCAACTCACCAAAATAAGCAAAATTATTAAGAATAGTGAATAGTTCGCTGTGCGCAGGAATGTAGCTTTGGCGGTACACAAATGTATCAGGGTTACTAAAGTCGAGCCCAGCGGCTGCAAAAATTCGCAAGTTTTCGAGTGTTTGCTTGTAAAGTTCTGCGTGGTTTACGGGTGTCGTAAAACTGTGTAAATCAGGTACAAAAAAGTTAAGCTGATAGTCACCCGCTTTTTGTTGCTGCAATTGCACCATCGGCAGAATTGCCCCTAAGTAGTTGCCAAGCGTCAATTCGCCATTGCTGCGAATACCAGTAAGAATTGTTTCTTTGCTCATTTGCTTTTTAGTATACCGTATTACGACTCGTAATCGCTATCTGTTGCGATAATATCGAGAGCATCGAGCATTTCGGGACTGACCTGCTGGCTTGGTAGCAATTGCTCGTGTGTTTCAGGCTGTTCGCCAAACTGCATTGTCTGAATACTGACGAATGGAATAAGTACGTTTTGTTCGTTTAAATCATCATACATAGCAATGCATGGTTGCGGTGAAATTGAAGTAACAGTGCCCTGCATATCTTTACGTTGTACAGTGCGGATAGCAACGCCTTGGTACATGCCGCCGTAGGTGGTCGGTATGGCGATACTTTTGAGCTGGACACTCGGGTCAAATCGATTATCACTATTGATCGATACAATACTGCCTCTACAAAAAACTCGAAGTGAACCACTATTTGCCGGATTAAGCCCGAGATAGATTGCATATTGAAGCGCTTCAACATCATATAGCAGAATCTCTGCCATAGCCGCAGTTTCTGCCTCAAGCTGCGTAAAGTCATTTTCTTCGAGAATACTTTTTGCGTAATCTGAAAATACCAGCCGGATATCTTCTTTTAAGGTCTTAAATACATCTTTATTGGCCATTTGCGCATCACGAATTTTTGCTGACCACTCCATTATCTTTGGGCCTAAGACATCGACATGCAAATCAAAGAGCAGACTATGACCACCGAGTTCTGGTTGACTACTAATAAGTATCTTTGCCTCCATGACTTGATCCTCATCATCGGGGGCAAACATTGAATCTTCTGGAATTATGCATGCAGCTAGATAAGGCTTTCCGTAAAATAACACTGTTTCAAAACCACTGAAGCTGCCATACATCAGCATATCTGGCTCTTCAGATATTGATCCGTTGGCGTGTTCAATAATGAGTGTTCCAGATGCAATAAGCCGTTCAGCATTATTAATTTCGACATCGAATACTTGGTTATAATCGTTGGCGAGGCTTGTTAGCTCTGCTGCCCTGTAGGCAGAATTTTCTGCAAGTGCTACCGCACTATCAAGATTATTTAGGCTCTGAAATATCGATTCATTGCTGGTCGTCTGATGTTCGTGCATTAGACTAATCTACCCCTGTTATCTATATAATGCAAGCATAGGCATAATAAAAGCCCTCCTGATTCGAAGGGCTTTTATGCTTAGCAATTTTTATGAATAACTATTGTTCAAGTTCGTTGCCATGCACAACGAGCGCAAAGATAACCAAGAAACAAACTGTAATCACTACGACTGACCATACTGGGTATGCCGCAATGAAGAGAAGGTTTGCAACTGCAGTTAAGACTGCAAGTAGAACACCGACAACACGGCCCCATACTTGGCCAGCAAGCAATGCAAAGCCAGCGATAAGCACAAGTAGACCAAGGGCAAGGTGTGTCCAGCCCCACTGTGTGAAGTCAAGATTTAGAATTGAGTTTGGCAAGACGACATAGTAGCTATCCTTGAACAACGCTGTCAAGCCGAGAATGACCTGGAAGAATCCAAGCACTGCCATCATGATACCTGCGAAATACGACCAGCCCACCCAACCGGTTACATCGGTATTAACACCTTTTGATTTCTTAGCCATTGTAGAGCCCTCCTTATAAGCCTTAATATTTCGAATTGTACTCTTTACAGATTTGTTGTCAACAATATTGGGGGCTGGGGATTGGTAGTTGGGAAATGGGGATAAAGCAAAAAATGCCCCCTATTGAGACTTATTTATAATAGATTTCTGCCAGACTGGACAGATTTATTATTTTGATGCAGTAATTAAAAAGAACTCGTTTAAGAGTTCTTTTTAATATTTTCGATATCCGAAATTCGTACTTCGAAATTAACGCTTGGTAAACTGGCGTTGCTTACGAGCACCCTTAAGACCGAACTTCTTACGCTCTTTTTCACGAGAGTCACGTGAAAGCATATCGGCTTTTTTAAGAGTAGCTTTGTAATCAGCGTTTTGAACAACCAGGCTTTTGGCAATTGCGAGTTGGATAGCTGCTGCCTGGCCTGCTGGGCCGCCACCTTCAACAACTACCGTGATGTCGTACTTGCCAGCTTTTTCGAGAACTGCAAATGGTTTTGCAATCTCGTGTAGTAAAAAACTACTCGCGGCGAAGTAATCTTCGGCGGTTTTATTGTTAATAGTAACTTGACCTTTACCAGAATAGAGACGAACACGTGCAGTGGCGCTTTTACGGCGACCAATTGCGTATGAATATTCGTTTTTAGTAGCGGTTGCCATTATGAAACACTCACTTTCTGTGGTTTCTGAGCTTCGTGGTTGTGCTCAGCACCGGCATAAATCTTAAGTCGTGCAAGACGGTCTGCAACCAATTTGTTCTTTGGGAGCATGCCCTTAACACTAAGCAAAATAACGTCGGTAGAATCTTTAGCCATCTTATCAGCAAGGGATGCTTCTTTAAGGCTACCAGGATACTGGCTGTGTCGGTAATACATCTTATCATTCAATTTGTTGCCGGTTACAACAAGCTTATCAGCGTTGATTACGATAACGTGGTCACCGCAATCGATGTGGTGCGTAAACATTGGTTTGCCTTTACCAGTAAGCAGCGTTGCTATTTTGGTGCTGACACGACCAAGGGTCGCCTCTGAGGCATCGATAACGTACCATTCGCGTACAACTTCTGAAGGCTTTGCGCTATAGGTTTTCATTATTTAGCCTCCTTTTTAGCGGCTGGTTTCTTTGCGGGTGCTTTTTTAGCTGCTGCAGGTTTTGCGGCGGCTTTAGGCGCAGGCTTTTTAACTTCCGTCTTAGGGGCGTCAACCTTTGCTGTAGCTACCTTAGGGGCAGAAACAGAAAGATCGTCAACAAAACTAACACGAGCCATTTGCGTATTGTCTCCACGTCGGTAGCCTTCGCGGGTGATGCGTAGGTGGCCACTGTTACGAGCAGTAAGCTTAGGTGCGATTTCATCGACAAGCTTGTGGCCAGATTCGACGTTAGCCATCTTTGAAATTACCTGGCGACGATTGTGTAGGTCACCTTTTTTAGCTTTGGTAATAAGCTTTTCCATGTATGGAACAAGTTCTTTAGCTTTTGAAATGGTCGTGACAATTGCTTCGCGTTCAACGAAGTTGCTTGCGAGACCTTTCATAAGTGCACGGCGCTGATCGCGCTCACGACTGAACTTGCGTCCTTTATATCCGTTACGATGCATTGTTTAAAGTTCCATCTCCGCGAGCTTGTCTTTTACTTCGTCGAGAGCTTTTTGGCCAAAGCCTTTAAGATCGCGGAGTTCTGCATCGCTTAAGCTAAACAAATCCTTAAGGGTGTGAATTTCGTTGTTGATAAGCGCGTTGGTTGTACGTGCGCTTAAGTTCATGTCTTCGACAGAAACAAGTAGTTCAGCAGGATCATCAGCGTCTTCTGTAATGTAAGTACCGGTAGCAGTCTTAACAACTGGAGCGGCTTCGACACGAGTTTGACCAGCAAGCGCAGTGTATTGGTTAACCAAAATTGCAGCCGCTTCTTCAAAGGCGTCTTTAGGCGTAATACTACCATCGGTATCGATAGTAAGGCTCAAACGGTCAAGGTCGGTGATTTGGCCAACACGAGTGTTCTCAACCTTATAACGTACTCGAAGTACAGGGGTGTAAATTGCATCAAGGGCAATCATATCGCTTGGCTTCTTTGCGGCGCCTTCTTCGATGGTGCGGTAGCCGCGACCAGTTTCGACAATTAAGTCCATAACGAACTTAGTTTTGTCATCGTCGATTGTTGCGATAACTTGGTCACCGTTTACGATTTCAACATCAGCGTTAGTGGTGATGTTCTTAGCAGTAACTTCGCCCTTACCTTTGTGCTCAATGCGCAAATTTTGTGGCTCATCACTGAAAACTCGAAAGCGGATGCGCTTAAGGTTAAGCATGATGTCAACGACATCTTCCTTAACACCAGGTACCGTAGTGAATTCATGGCTAACGCCATCAATCTTAAATGAGGTGACTGCAGCACCAGCGATGCTCGAAAGCAACACGCGGCGAAGGCTGTTACCAAGTGTCATGCCATATCCTGTGTGGAGAGGTTCAATAACAAAGGTTGCGCTTTTAGCGTTGTGCTCGTCGATGTTCGCGAGTGTTGGAGTGTGAATTACTTTTGACATAAATTTATTGCCTCTCCCTTATCGTGAGTAATACTCAACTATTAGTTGCTCTTTAATCTCTGGTTCTGCTTCTTCTCGAGTTGGAACGCCAGTAACAGTGATTTCAAATTTCTTGCGGTTAGCCTTTAACCAGCTAACTGTTAAATCGCCCGCAGGTGATACTTCATCAAGTTTCTTGAAATATTCAGTACCCTGGCTACGAGGTCGGACTACAAGCACATCACCAGCTTTGAGGCGGATAGATGGAATGTCGACACGACGACCGTTTAACATAAAGTGACCATGGGTAACTAATTGACGAGCGGCTCGACGACTTGGTGCGAAACCTGCGCGGTATACGGCATTATCTGCACGTC
>JBBRSL010000030.1:0-11285 GCA_038245435.1 Saccharimonadales bacterium (SeqCode) | reverse complement strand
CTGTATTCACCATCGACAGGCCCAGTGTGATAAAACACCAGCTGTGCAATCCGTGTACCAACTGGCAAAATCATATGCTTTTCTTTGTGCATATTGTAGATTTCCATAGTCCAGCGGTTAATATACCCTGGGTCTCCCCAACCGGCATCTAAGCAAACAGCGATGCCGTTACGGCCTGTTGTGCTACGCGCCTGCAGACTACTAGTGCCAGGGGCTTTTATACCAATAAACTCGTGCGTATGGCCCAAAATACGCTCACCGGGCTCTAAATGGATAACTGGCTGGTCGAGCGGCACGTTTTCAAGCGGCGCTACCCCTAAACGCTCAATTGCCTGTTGGTGTGTTTCGGCTTTGTTATATTCAAAATGACGCTCTACCTGTGTTTTATCGTAGGGGTTATAGACAAGCGCGCCTACACGGCGATCTTTGATGCGGTAAAAGTGCATACCGAGCGTAACATCGACACTGCTGCCATTAATATGTTCTGGAACAAGCGGTACACAAACAATATGGCCATTTTCGATGGCTTTTCTGATTTGCGTATTGCTATATGTACCTGTTATTTCAAACATATTACCCCTTTATTGTTTGCGCCCGGTGAGGGGCCATAGTGGGCATTACTGCCACACCAGGCCCCTCACACGGGGTGGTTCGATCAGGGAGCGACGCGACCGTTGTCCTGGAACGCGTTGTACGTCAGCGGCATGAGCCGTTGGAACTCGGTTTCGTACTTCTCTGCCACCATCTCGATTTCTCGTTGAGGGAAGCTCGGGAAGTGCGAACCTTCACGCTTAGTACGCAAGCTCAAGAAGTTCATCAGAGCTCGCGCATTCATGGTGACGTACGCACTCGAGTAGATGTTCACCGGCAGCACGATACGTGCCACTTCACGCGCAACGTCAGCCGCGAGCATCGCCTGGTAGGCGGCATACGCCTGAGCGCACGACTGCTTTGTCTGTTCGACGACCAACTTGTACTGCTCGGCGGTACCCGGCACGAACTCGTAGGCGCCAGGTTTGCCCTGCTGTACCAGGTTGCGCTCAGGCCCTGGCACGTAGAACACTGGCTCCAGCTCGCGGTAGCGCCCGCTTTCTTCGTTATAGCTGGCGATGCGGTGTCGCATGTGCTCGCGCCACATGAATATCGGCGCACGAACGAAGAACGTGAACGAAGTGTGCTCGAACGGGCTTCCATGCCTGTCTCGCATCAAGTAGTTGATGAGCCCAGCCGAACGACTGGCGTCAACGCCGACATCATCGAGTGACTGCTCACCCTTGGTCGACACACGTGCCGCGAACAGCACATCGGCATCCGATGCACTTGCCTTGACCAGCTCCACAGTGACATCACTCCGGAACTGAACCTCTTGATCTGCCGGCTCTGTCACCGGAGTCTCCCTTCAATTGAAAGATCTACCCACTTGCACCTAATCATAGCAAATTAATAACACTTATAAATGTTGTGATTTAGACGATTGCACAGATAAATGTTGTAATGCGCTAGATTGAGGCGTACTACTATATGCATATATGTCGCGCGAACAAAAACGGTTCGAAAAAGAGCTTCGGCACTTCAGCCCTGAATTTAAGGCTGAGGACACACGTATTTCGCGTCGCAAGTTCTTAATCGGCATGGCCGCTGTTGCAGAAGCCTTTGTATTTGCCGACCAAGGCCTGGCAAAGGTTATTTGGAACGATAAGCAAACCGAAGTAGCAATGCTACCTGAGCATAAAGACACGACTTCTGATGAGTTATGGCTCGTAAGCCCAGGCCTTGGAGTACAAAGTAGTTTTGGTATTGCCTCAACACTACGCACATCACTCGAGCTTATGGCTCCTGTTGCGTTCATGCAACTTTCAGATGAAGGATTCGCTAAATACGAGGTAGTCGAGCAGCTCAATAAGTTAGCCTGGGAGCGCAAAATAAAACGGCTGAGACTTTTTGGCCATAGCATTGGTACTATTGCAGGACTAGATATTGTTAATGACAGTGATGTGAAAGAGATTAATTGCGTAATAGCTGATGGCTCACCGTTCGACGTCGACGACGTCAAGGATGAAAAACTAGCCGCTATTCTCGAAAAAATCACCAGCGCATACCCGCCAGGCTACATTTCTAAACTTATTGGTGAAACTATAAATAGTACTTGGCGTGACCCAAACCATGACCTTAGCATCTGGGAACAGCTTCAAGACGCTGCCAGAGTAACTGGTTCTGGAGTCGCCCCAGCGGTTTGGCGCGATCAAATGTCGGCACTGGTGAATGCCAATGAGGGTAGTTACGCTAATAAAGTAAAAGAAACTGCCGATACTGCATATATTTCGCCGATTGACCCAAATCTTGACCGAGTCGTGAAAGTATTGCAAGCTCACGGTAAATATAACGATAAATTCTACAATTCTATGGCTTCACTACCTCTCGATACTCGCTATCACGCGTGCCCGACGGATTTCCCAGGCCAATATAACGAAGGCTTAACAATGCACTTTAGATCTCTCGTCCATGCTCGGGCAAACCCCCGACTCCACAAACCATAAAGAAGAGCCGCATTTCTGCGGCTCTTTTCTAATTTAAATTCGAAATTATATATTCGAACTAGACGTTTATTTCGCTATTTGCAATTTTGAGCGATGGGCCCATTGTTGTAGTGATATAAATAGACTTTAGGTAGACACCCTTAACACTTGCAGGTTTTGCAGCCTTAATGGCTGCAAGTACCGCATTAACGTTTTGAGCGAGCTTATCAGCACCAAAACTAACTTTACCAACACCAAGGTGTACGATTCCGGTTGTATCAACACGGAACTCAACCTTACCAGCTTTTGCTTCGGCAACTGCCTTTTCAACATCAGTTGTAACGGTGCCACTCTTTGGGCTTGGCATTAAACCTTTTGGCCCAAGTACGCGAGCATACTTACCAAGCTTAGGCATTACAGCAGGAGTAGCTATAAGTACGTCAAAGTCGATAACGCCCTTGTCGAGTTGCGCTAAAAATTCTTCGCTCCCAGCAATATCTGCACCAGCCTTTTTAGCTTTTGCAGCATCATCTGCTTCAGCGAATACTGCAACTTTAACGTTTTTACCGGTACCGGCAGGCAACACAAGTGTTTGACGAATGTTTTGGTCAGCATGACGTGGGTCAACACCAAGGTTCACGTGTAGCTCAACAGTAGAATCAAATTTAGTCGTACTGGTTTTAGTCGCAACTTCTAAAGCTTCTTTGATGCCATATTCTTTACCTTTTTCGACAAGTGCGGCTGCTGCGCGCATCTTTTTGCCTTGGCGCTCTAAACGAGTGCGGGCTTTAGGTACGGCCTTAACAACTTGCTTTTCTTCGCTTGTATCAGCCTTGCGCTCTTCTTTAGCTTGCTTTTCTTCGACTTCAGCAATTGCTTTTGCGCTCCGCTTACCAGCCTTAGCTACTTTGGATGCTGGAATTTTGACGTCAGACGGTAGAGTAGCTTCATTAGCTGCAGCTTCTTCGGCTTCGATTTCGTGCTCAGCCTCGACGATTGCTTCTGCAATGGCTTCAGTTTCTAAGATTTCGGAGATCTTTTCACTTGTCTTTGCAACTGCTTCTTTTTCAGCGGTTTTAAGCTCTTCGGCTTGTTTCTTGGTAAGTTTCTTCTTGGCTTCTGCCATAGTTATATCCTTTCGTGGTGCATACGGCTTTTTCAAGCCTCCCACAAATTAATTATTAGTCGTTAACAGCCCGGTCTTCGGCAATTCTTGCGCGAATATCTGCGGTATCTATAGAATTGGTATCATGTAAAATTCGTTCAATCTCTACATATGTATCTTTATCACCTGTTTCAAGCGCTACTAACGCAGCTTGCATCTGATCAAGAAGTGCTTTATTAGAAGCTGCTTTCTGCTCCACAATAAAGTCTGCAGCTTTATTAAATAGCCCTACATTGTTCGCTTCCGTAGCTTTAAACTCTGCCTGAATAGCTGTCGCTTGTTCTGCTGATTCTGCAGTAGCAAGTTGTTGCTCTGTGCGAGCAAACACACGTAATGCCCACGCTACGTGAGCGTTATAATCCCAAGTACCAAATTTTTCACCATATGAATCAACATATGAAAAAAACGGGTTTTTTGGCTCTACGACTTCTTCGCTAGTTTGGTCGTCGTACAGTTCGCCAATCGGCGCAACCCACGTACCAGCCTCTGATAGTTCAGCGCGGCCAAAGCGGTTAGTTGAATCAGCTGGGTAGCTTTCGTGAATAGCCATATCTAGCCTTCGACTTCTACACCCATACTGCGTGCAGTACCGGCAACCATCTTTTTAACAGCTGGGATATCTTCGGTGTTCATATCGCCCGCTTTTGCAGTAGCGATATCAGTAAGCATTGCATCTGTGAGCTTTTTGCTTACCTTTTCGGTGTTTGGGCGGCCAGAACCTTTAGGAATACCTAAAGCCTTAAGAATAAGGATATCTGTAGGGGTACCGACAACACGCCAATCCATTGTACGATCTTCGTAAATGGTGATGTGAACGGTTACTTCTTGACCCATGCGGTCTTTAGTGGCGTCGTTAAATGGATTAATGAAATCCATCATGTTAACGCCGTGCTGACCAAGTGAGCTACCTACTGGAGGCGCTGCCGATGCCTGGCCGGCTTTAATTTTCATTTTTAAGTTTGCTTTTACGGCTTTAGCCATAACTATCTCCTTAGATTTAACGAGTTTTCAGGTTTGAAGCCCCTTACTCACTCTCCTTCTTGTTTCAGAAGTGCGTAACCTAAGTACTTTAACAGATTAGAGCTTTATTGTCTAGAGTGCTGTGGCTGGTATTTATGCTTAGTTTATGGCTTAAAAAGTGCATAAAATTTACACTTCCTACCACTGTTAAACACTCATAAAAGTATTGCATTATTTACTATTTTATGCTATAGTATATCTACCCTAAAATTCTTATGGTTTCATACGGGTTTACAGGGGTACCTTAACATACTAGATTGTTACATTTATGGCAGAGTACGAACATGCGCATCGCTGTGCGCATGTTCGTACTCTGCCCCAAAGTGGTAGAGACGGTTGCACCTCTTCGAGGGGCAGAAGGTGAGAATTCGTATGAACGTGTATGAGACGTCAAGAACTCGCAAGCTGTTCCTTCGATGGGCATCCGTCATCTCTGTACTCATTCTCTCGGTGCTAGCTTCGGCTGGCATCGCAGAGGCGGCGACCACATCATGCAAGCCAGTCATCGGTATGAAATTCGCGGGCGGCAAAGGCCACCCCGCTGACGTCTACGCCTACAACTGGAACTGCAGCGGCAAGCTCGGGTTCTGCATCGACTTCGGTCTGCACAACCCGGACGGCAATGGTTCGTCACAGTTGCTACAAATCGCACCCAGTATGACTGCGGAGGAAACGAAGCAGGCCGAGTGGATTTCGTACAACTACGCGCACAGCACCTCGAAGCTGGACGTGGCAGTCGCCGCGTTCGCTACCTGGAAGCTCAGGAACGACAGTGACTTCCAGGTCTACTTCCCATGGGCTCGTAGTCACGGCGTCATCAACGACGCGTTCAACAAGCGCATCAACGACATGATCACCGCGAGCAAGTTTCACGGCCCCTACAAGGTCGCCGTGAAGATTTCGGCGGTGCACGTCGGCCAGATTGGTGCAGGTTCTGCTGTCATCACGGCGGCGAACAACAAGCCCGCACCTGGCGTGAGCGTCAACCTGGCGTCCACGACGAGCATGAAGGTCATCTCCGTCAACGGCATTACCGGTGTCCGTGGCAAGACTAACTCCCGCGGGGCAATCACGTACAAGTTCATCCGAACCAACGTGGGCGCCGCAACGGTGTACGTCAACATCACGGCCTCGGCTTACGCCAAGGCGATGATCACAAGCCCCTCAAGGGGACGACAGCACGTCTTAATTGGCTACGCCTACACCGCGCGCGGTTCGGCGAGGTTCGATAAGATCCTCGGCAAGCCAGCGATGGTGTCGACGTGCGACACGAACTGTGACGGGCTCGCGACGGTGACATTCTCCGCCGCGAACTCTGCAAACTCGAAGATGGTCCTCTGGACCTGGCGCGACGAAGCCAGCGCACCCGTTGCCTCACTCTACGTGAGCGGCGGCACAACTGGCAGCACGAGCGCTCAGCTCTTCGACGGCACGAACATCACGAACGGCGAGTACTGCTACGTGAACGTGAAGGGCGGCGCTTGCGTCACCCCCACGATCAAGCTGCCAGGAATGCAGGAGGTTGTCTGCCCCGGATGGGTACGGATTTCCTCCACTGTCGACTGCCCGTGCGAGGGAGGTGTGAGCTTCAAGTTCACGCTGACCGCGCCGACAGTCGGCAACCGCTCCGACCAGGCCATTGTGCTGAAGAACGGCCTCGCTGTTCAGACGCTCGACCTGGTGAACGGTGTCCCCGCTACGACCAACCCAGTGTTGCTCGGAACCGGTGACCGCGTTCAGGTGAAGTTCATCTCCTTCCGGGAGGTCAGCCACACCAACGAGCTGCGAAGTGGAACGCTGTTCGACATGAGCAACAACCTGTAACAACCCACGAGTGGGAGGCCCCGAGCAATCGGTGGCCTCTCACTCTGGGAAAGCAACAATCTAGTATGTTATTAAAAGCCCTCGGCACCTAAGTGCCGAGGGCTTAATTCGTTTTTAAGGGTAATTTTATATGCTTTCGGCATCAAGAACTAGTTTAGGAAACTCAGCAGAGACAATTCCCCTAATCAGCGTTTCGGCAAATTCTGGGTCTTGTTTGCATAATTCATTTGCCCAGTTCATATAAACATCCATTTCGTCTCTTGGAGTGTAATGAGACTCAGGATTCATCTCTGTCATTTATATACTAAACGCGTTTGACTTGGAGGCTATCGAGTTCGACAGGAGTTTCGCGGCCGAACATGTTAACCAAAACTTTAATCTTACCTTTTTGGGTGTCGATTTCGTTGATTGAACCGTCAAAGCCCTTAAATGGCCCATCGATAATGCTAACAACTTCGCCAACCGTGTAATCAATCTTGTGCTTAGGCTGATCAATACCCATTCGTTTGCTAATTTTATCCATTTCGTCGTTGCTTACAGGGGTTGGTTCAGTACCGCTGCCCACAAAACCTGTTACGTTCGGCGTATTACGCACAATATACCAAGCGTCTTCGCTCAGTTTCATCTGTACAAGTACATAGCCTTGGAATATGCGCTTTTCAACAACCTTACGCTTACCGTTCTTGATTTCAATCTGCTTTTCTTTTGGTACAAGTACCGCAAAAATCTTATCAGCCATATCAAGACTATCAGCGCGCTGGCGGATACTTTCGGCTACTTTTTCTTCGTAACCACTGTAGGTGTGAATTGCGTACCACTGCTTGATTGAATCGTATCGTTTTACGCTCATTTTAGTAGAATCTCCTTAACGAGTTTGCTAAATGCAAAGTCTATTACTTGAATAAAAATGGTGAAAACTGCTGCAAAAATAAAGACAGCGAAAGTTAGGCGCATCGCATCACGCTTTGATGGCCAGGTAACTTGTTTAAGTTCTGCCCAGCTTTCGCGAATAAACTTTGGCACAAATCGCACGCGCTTGTTAAGGTGGCGAACACCCTTCTTTTCTGGCGCTTTGATAGGAGTAAACTCTTTTGCACCAGCTCTACGCAAAACGCTCAGCGGGCGATGAATTTTACCTCTAATTTTATGTGGTTTTACAACGCGTTTTTCAGCTTGCTTTTCGGCATGCTCTCGAACAGTTGTTGGGCTTTTTCGCTTTCTAGGCGCGTCTTTTGCAGATTTTTCGTCAGCCATTTTTTCTCCCATTAAAAAAGCCTAAGAAATAGTTCTTAGGTGCTTGTTGTCAATACTAGCACAATAACCCTTTGAACGCAAAGGGTTGGGGATTGGAACTTAGTAGATGAGCAATGAGAGTTAGCTTAAGATGCGGCAAGAATTTTTTTAATCATGTCTGCGAGTGTATTATTTGCATCAATAATCACGTAGTTTTTACTACCTAACTCGGCTTGAGAATCATAGTATCTTACCAATATACGCTCTAGCTCGTGGTTTGTTTTCCCAAAATCATTACCATTTCTATTTGCGATTCTTTTTCGCAAAGTGGGTTCATCTACGTTTAGATATAGGACTTTATCAAATAGATCTATAATGTTGCCTTCAGTTGTAGCAGTCCCACATAGATATACTTTTTTTGATTGGGCGCTCAGTTTAAGTTCCTCAACTGCATTTCGAGATACACGCCATTCGTGCGCTTCAAACCATTCTGGTGTACGCTCATTAATTGGCGGCATTAACACAGGTAAGTTACTCTCTTTATTAAATGGACCACCAAAGCGGGAATCATCTAAGTCATAAGCAAGGTGCTCAAGACGCACAAGCTCATGCTGGACTGTTGATTTGCCTACTCCTGGCGTACCAGTCACGTAATATAATGCCATCTGATTATCATACCAAAACGCAAGCTGTGTACATTACATGGTAGAATTTTGCTATGGAACAAAGCATAAGCTTAGGGCTCATCTGTATTGCTTTTACTACGTTGGTTGAACTTGCGATATATTATTCGCCACTATGGCAGTACAAACGCATCGCAGCGTCAATTGCGGTCATTTTTTTAGCATTCGGTACTGGATATATTGCGGTAAATGCCTGGTGGCCCCTTGCAACCTTTTTTGTCATTATCTGTATATATAAAGGCTTCACGCTGCTACGGCTCATAGAAGGCCGTACAAATGCGCAAAGACTACAAACCTCCGGCCGACGTAGCTTTTGGTGGTTATCTGCCAGCTTGTTAGCTACTATTTGCGTAGTATTGTTTGCCAGTATTACGTTTGAGCAACTTGCTTACGCTGTGGCAATAGGTGGCTTTATTTTGAGTGGCTTCTTCGCATTTGGCGCCTTTACTAACTTGCGTAATACGCGTCCACATACTGGAGCGCCGTTATCTGATAAAGAGCTGCCAACTGTCACCATTGCTATACCGGCCCGCAACGAAACAGATTCACTCGCTGCCTGTCTCGAATCAGCGCTGGCCAGCGATTACCCGAAACTTGAAATACTCGTACTCGACGATTGCTCACAGGATAAAACTGCCGAAGTGATAAAAAGCTTTGCGCACGATGGAGTGCGATTTGTACTTGGACAACCTGCTCCCGAAGAATGGCTCGCTAAAAACTATTCGTATAAGCAACTACTTGATGAATCAGCTGGTGAATTTGTGCTGTTTATGGGTGTCGATATCCGCTTGCATACAACGAGCGTTCGCTCGCTGGTGCAAGCAATGATACAAGACAAGCAATCGATGGTTAGCGTGCTACCAAAACGCACAAAAATTGGCCTGGCAGCTGCATTTGTGCAACCCATGCGCTACTGGTGGGAGTTGGTAATCCCCACGGGTGTTAAGAAATGGCCACCAGTACTCAGTAGCTGCTGGATGGTTAACCGAGAAATTGCTGTTAAAGATGGTGGTTTTGATGCGGTTAAACGCGCTATTTTACCCGAGCGCCATTTTGCACGTGATTTGGGTACAGGCTATGCTTTTGTACGTACCAGCCAAGATAGCCTTATAACGACTCATAAAGACTTTAAAAGCCAATGGAGTACTGCTATCCGCACACGCTACCCGCAATTACACCGAAAACCAGAACTCGTTGCACTACAAACAGTTAGTTTTGTACTTTTTATGTTAGCGCCGTTTGTTGTGGTGTTTTTTGCAGCTAACGCACTTATAGCTGTCGCTTGCCTGCTTGCAGTAGCGTTACTTACGGCGAGCCATGTGGCAATCACGGCTATAACAAATCGCGAGGCCCTATGGTTGGCGCCGTTTAATATATTTTTCGCTGTTATTTTAGATATAATTGCGCTTAACGTATCGATGTATCTGTACGAATTTAGCGAGGTACTCTGGAAAGGCCGCAACGTGTGCGTACCCGTTATGCGCGTTGTACCAAAGTTGCCTAAGATTTAGTCGCGGTATTGCCCAGGCTCGGAAACATAATGCTAAATGTTGAGCCCTTGTTGAGCTCGCTATCAAGATCAATCTCTGCGTGTATCAACCTGGCAAGCTTCATGGTTACGTACAGCCCAAGGCCCGTACCGCTACTTTGACGGGTTCTAAAATCTTCACTTCGAAAGAACTTATCAAATACTTTGTCTTTATCGGCCTTGCTTATGCCAATACCGGTATCGCTCACTTCAAATACAGTCCCTTTTGGGTGATTGTGAGCCGCAATATGCACACTGCCAGATTCGGTGTACTTAATAGCGTTGGTTATAAAGTTCTGTAGAATTTCACGCACATATAATTTGCTTGAATACAGCAAAACAAGTTCTGGGTCGGTACTACCATTGAGTTTTAGGCCTTTTTCTTCGGCCTGTGGCGTATAAAGCTGCAGCAAATCATTTAAAAGGTCGTGCGCATTAATTGGTTCAATGTCTACCTCTAATTTGCCGCGTTCTGCGCGCGATAGCGTTGCGAGGTCATTTATCATACCACTCAAGAATATCGTCTGGTCGTAGGCTGCATTGAGCGATGAGCTTACAACATCTGGCACGCCATGCGTTTTTGAAACAACTAACTGGGCATTACTAATGTTGCCTTCGGCAATAGCAATAGGTGTGCGTAGCTCGTGGCTGACGACGCTAATAAATTCATCACGTTCTTCTTCGAGACTCTTTTCGCGGGTGATGTCGCGTAGCAGTAGTACAAAACCTTTTTTTCCTTCGACGCCATAGCCCAAGTGCACCGGCGCAATACTCAAATATAAGTTAATGTATTCGCCATTTGGGTATTTAAGTCGTAAATCGCGAGTAGTGTACTGCGAAGATGCTTTTTTAATAAGGTCTTCGAGCGGAATTTGCTGATCAAGCTTATCTACAACATGCAATATATCTTTGAGCCCTTGCCCGCTAAGCTCTTTGTTTACATCCAAAATATTTAGGGCGGCACCGTTATATACGGCGATTTTCGCGTCTTCGTCGAGTGCGATAACACCGTCTGCCATACTATTAATAAGTGCTGTTAAGCGCTCGTGCTCTAACGATGCCACATGGTCAACAGGAGTAGGTAGCTTCGTTTTGGTTTTTTTTGTAGCCATTACCGTTATTGTACAGACGTTGGACGTTGGACGCTAGATATTAGAATAATCATAACTGTGCTACTCGCCCCCATTACCCATCTACCAATCCCTATTCCCTAAATCTGTTGAAGCGGCATGATATCTACCTGTAGCTTTTTGAGTTCTTTTTTGCGCCTTTTTATATCTGGCATTATGGCTTCGAGCGCGCTCCAAAAAGCTTCG
>JBBRSL010000029.1:0-12333 GCA_038245435.1 Saccharimonadales bacterium (SeqCode) | reverse complement strand
TGTTTTCCCTATATTTCTAGATTCACCACATAATTACCTATTCAATTAGACCAAAACCGAGACACTCGTAAATATAGCCGTTCTGTGTCCCATTTGTCTCATTTTACCCTGTAAATCGTACCAGACCTGTATGCTCAGCCAAGCATAAGCATTATGAAAGACTTCTTTAGAAGTCTTTTTAATTTAGTTTTAAAAGCTTAACCTTTAATATATGCTTGAATGAATATGTCCTGGCAACTTCTAACAGCAATCAGTGTCGTCACACTTTCAATTTCTGTTTTGTTGCAGCGAATATTAATTCATAAAGATAAGACAGATCCCTTTGCGTACGCTGTAGTATTCCAAGGAATTGTCGGTGTAATTCTTATGAGTTTTGCTATTGTATATGGTTTCAAGCTACCCGGAATATCCACTCTTCTTGTACCGGCAGTACTTTCAATAGTAGCTTTTGGACTTGGCCATATCGTTTACGCAAAGACACTACAAGTAGTCGAAGCGTCGGCTTTTTCTGTGCTATTTGCCACGCAGGCGATATGGATAATGCTACTAGGCATTATATTGTTCAACGAATCACTCACTGTAATGCAAATAGCTGGTGCTGTGCTCATTTTCAGTAGCGTGGGCTTACTCGTTAAGAATATCCGATCATTCAAAATAGACAAAGGTACTGCTTTAGGCCTGTTGACAGGTTTATTATTCGGGATTGCAATTACAAGCTGGTCTTACGTTGGGCGCCATACTGACACGTTATCGTGGGCTGCGATAAGCTTTATAGGTACTTCATTTGTTGCTTTTTTGGCAAAACCATCCACAGCTCATAAAATGAAAACTCTTCTGACGGGTAACCTGTTACCTAAGTTGCTAATACTAGGAGTTTTGTATGCAATAGGAAGCCTCGCGATGCTATTCGCCTATAAAGAAGGAAGTTTCACCATTGTCACTCCATTGAGGCAAACTTCAATTATCGTAACTGTTCTACTAGCTCTTTTATTCCTGCCGATTGAGAGAAATAGAATCAAAATAAAGCTTATTGCGTCATTGGTATGTTTTCTAGGAGTACTTTTGATTGTTCTATAGTTAGGTAAAGACTTCTTCGGAAGTTTTTTTGATAGAGCTCAGCGAACCTTAAGCTTTGGGGCTTAGGCTACTTGTAAGTACTTGCAGCTGCGCACCTGTACAGTACTGGCTATGCTACTTGGTAGATACGCATATTTGGGACTAGATAGTTCCCCCTACGTTTAAGCGTACAAGTAACATATTCAATGATAAGAATAATGGAGGATTAGATAACTATATGAGAAAAAATATATTGATAGCGGCTACGGCTGCAACACTGAGCTTTGGTGCAATTGCCCCAATTGGTTTAACGCTTGCGGCTCATGCTCAAACAGGTACCACAACAGGTACCTCGATTGTTGATAAGATTGCCAGTAAGTTTAATCTGAATAAGACTGATGTGCAGAAGGTTTTTGATGAGAATAGAACGGCCCATCAAGCCGAGAGAACGCAGGCAGAAAAAGATAAGCTGGCAGCACTCGTGAGCGCTGGTACGCTCACGCAGGCACAGGCAGACAAGATTACTGCTAAGCATGCCGAAATGAAAGCGGCAATGGACGCTGACCGTAGTGCAATGCAGTCTAAGACTGAAGCAGAACGAAAAGCAGCTATGGATGCTAAAAAAGCTGAACTCGATAAGTGGGCGGCTGATAACGGCATAGATGCCAAATACGTAATGCCAGGCGGTGGCATGGGTGGTGGTAGAGGTCCTGGTGGCCCAGGGGGTAATTTATAGCTCACTAAGTAAATTTTGAGTATTCTCTGACCCAAACAACGCCGCATCTCCTTTGCGGCGTTGTTTTATTTTCAGTAAAAATTCAGCTTAAGACGTACAATAATAGTATGAAGCTACTAATAGTTGAGGACGAACCAAAGCTTGGACAAGCAATAAAGCGAGGGCTCGAATTTGATGGATACTCAGTTGAGCTCGTTACGACAGCCGAAGAAGGTTTAAGTTATGCAGGCAATGATGACTACGACTTAATTATTCTTGATAGAATGCTGCCTGGCGGTAAGGACGGTCTTGATGTTTGCAAAAAACTGCGAGCTGATAATTGGCAGGGTGCAATATTGATGCTGACGGCTAAAACTGAAACGAATGACAAAGTAGAAGGTTTAAAAAGTGGTGCCGATGACTATTTGGCAAAGCCGTTTGCCTTTGATGAGCTATCGGCTCGGATTCAAGCACTTTTACGTCGTCCTTCGAGCCTTGTTGGCCCAAAGATAAAAGTTGGCGATATAGAAATTGATATGGGTAATAAAGTCGTGTACCGTGCTAAAAAAGAACTACGATTTACCAAACGCGAATACGCGTTGATAGAGTACTTGGCTCATAATAAGAACCGTACACTGAGCAAAGAACAAATCGTCAATCACGTGTGGAGCTTTGATTCGGATATATTACCAAATACCGTAGAGGTATTTATTAGGGCTATACGAAAAAAGTTAAATGACACTGACGGCAAAATAATCGAAACCGTAAGAGGTTTTGGTTATAGGATGGTTACAAAATAATGTTCGAATCTGCAGTCAACAAACTTACCGCTTGGTACGTCGCTGCTCTCCTTATAATCGTAGTGCTTTTTAGTCTACCCGTTTTTGGTTTCGCTTCGAATCGGCTCGACAGGGCAACTATGCGCCAAGGCGAAATACTACGAGGTGGGCCTGATTCTCATTTTGATAACCAACCACCACCAAATATTTACCTACAAAGCCGCGAAGATGTTGTTCGCCAAGAAAGAACAGAGCTTTTACGACAAATTCTGAGCGTAGATACCGTTATCGTTATTGTTGGTGCAGTTGCCAGCTACTACTTTGCTAAGCGAACGCTTAAACCTATTCAAGAAGCGCACGAAGCACAGAGCCGCTTTACGGCAGACGCGAGTCACGAACTACGCACGCCCTTGGCCGTCATGCAGACTGAAATTGAGGTTGCGTTGCGTAATAAAGATGCACAGAAGAAAGAACTTCGCGAAACACTCGCGAGTAATCTCGAGGAAATCGCTCGCCTGCGTGTCTTGAGCGATCAGTTACTAACGCTTACAAAAGTTGACACTGATGCATTAAGGCATGAATCATTTTCGCTGAGTAAGGCAACAAACAAACGGCTTACTGAGCTTGAAAAACAGTATGGAATAGCTATTACTAATAATATAAAGCCGAACATTACTTTTGTAGGAGACGAACATCTACTTATGGAAGTTGTAACAATTTTAGTATCAAATGCTGTGCAATATTCTGACAAAAAACCAAAGGTAGTTGTTGGACTAACAAAAGATAGGAATAGTATTTATCTGAGTGTTGGGGATGAAGGGGTGGGTATTAAACCCGAGGAAATTGAAACTATTTTTGATAGGTTTTACAGAGGGAGTAACGGTACTTCGCAAAAGTCTGGTCATGGACTTGGCCTAGCCCTAGCAAAAGAAATAGCCACTAAGAGCTGCGGTGAGCTCACAGCGGAGAGTGAAGTGGGTGTAGGCAGCGTTTTCACCCTGACGCTGATAAAGGCATAGCGTGAATAGTAAAACAGTAGATACCGTTACATCGCGCGTTGTATTTTATGGCTCATTGTTGAGTGTCCTGGGAGTAATAATCTATGGCTGGTGGCAGAGTAGTGGTTCGGTAATCGCAACTTCAACTGACAGAGTTGTTGTAATTGCTCGCTTGTTTGGTTTACTTGCAAGTTTTTGTGTACTGCTTGAAGTGTTACTGATGAGCCGTATCCCACTATTTGAACGTAATTTTAGCCTCGAAGAAACTGTTGAACTCCATAAACTCAATGGCTATCTTTTACTATTCATGATTGTTGGGCATATTGTTTTTATGACCGTTGGTTACAATGTGCATTCAACGGACAACCTATGGCAACAGTTTGTGACGCTTAATACTGGCTTTGAAGATGTATTTAAGGCAACGATCGGCACCATAATATTCTTTTGTGCGACGTTTTTGACGCTTGGTTTTGTGCGTAAGCACTTGAATTATGAGCTATGGTACATGACTCACCTGACAGTGTATTTTGCGATTTTACTCACATTTTTGCATCAAGTAAGTGTCGGTGGTGATATTGTGCACCACACATGGTTTAAAGTATTTTGGTTTGCCTTGTTTGTGGCGGTCTTTGGTCTGCTTGCCTATTATAGGTTCGCAAAGATGTTTATACATGCCTGGACATATGACTTTAAGGTTTCACGCGTAGAGCGAGAAGCAGCAGATACCTACTCGATTTACATTACCGGTAATGATTTGCAGAATTTTCAGTTTATACCAGGGCAGTACGCCAGTTGGCGTTTTTTGAGTGGCAATTTGTGGTTCGAAGCCCATCCATTTTCGTTTTCGCTTGAGCCGGGTTATAACATGCTGCGTATTACGGCAAAAACAAAGGGTGATTTTTCGAACAAACTTCTCGCGCTCAAGCCTGGTACAAAAGTGTTGGTTGATGGTCCTCGGGGTGCTTTTACCTCACATCTCGCAAAAACGAAATCAGTTACATTAATCGCAGGCGGTATTGGCGTAGCGCCATTTTTATCAAAAATCCCAGGGCTCCTTGCTGCAGGTAAGCGTGTAACGCTATTGTATTCTGTCCGTAACGCATCATCACTTGCGTTCAAAAACGAGCTTAAAGAGCTCGAAGGCAAGGGCTTGATAGTGTACACCTTTGTTTCTGATACTGGTCAACGAATCACCGCTCCCGTACTTTCTAAAACCGTCACTTTGCAGACAACGGTGTTTATTTGTGGCCCGGATGCAATGACAAAAAATATGCCAATCGAACTTATGACGCTTGGCCTACCCAAAAAGAATATTATTACTGAACGATTCGGCTTTTAAGCCTTAAGCAATAAGTGATTTAAAGCCATCAGTCATTTGCACCGTACCATCTTTAAAAATCACAAGTGCTTCGTAACCTTTAAACAATTTGATGATTTCATTCCATTGTATTTCGTTTGCAAATGCTGCTGTTGCGAGTACGTCGGCCGTTATGATTTCTTTGCCTATGACTGTTATACCGAGAAGTGAGCGAACTGCTTTTTGGGTTTTAGGGTTCGTTATATGCGCACCTCGTTCGTACGTACCTGAACTAGCAATCGCTAAGTTTTTAGCCTGGATTGTGCCAATAGTGGTGCGCTTATTCTTCGGGTTTTGGAGGGCAATAGTCCAGGGTTCATTTGTATCACTGGCCACTAAAACGTCACCACTGGCGTTGACACTATAACGTTGGATGCCAGCAGCTTGCAATAATTCACTTGCTTGCTGGATGGCTAGTCCTTTAACGTAGCCACTTGGGTCATATACTCCTGCATAAAATGCATCAAAGGCGCCATGCGTTTGAAGTTTCCAGTGTTCACATGCAGCGAACACATCATTAAACGATGTATCTTGATTGGGCTCAGGCAGTTTATTATTAAATAATGCCACATCGCTGTTCTTTTTATACGTGCTAAATTGACCATCAAGTGCATTAAAGCACTGCGTGATTTGAGTTTCAAGCAAGCCATCTTCGGGGCCTTCATAGGTTATTTGTATAGGCATCCCCATACTATGAAAAACGAAATGAGTTATTTCAGACATATTAAGCTTTTGCTTGGTTGATTGCCGATTGTAAAGATTCGACATAGCTTTGGCTGGTGTAGCTTGCTCCACTTATTGAATCAATACCTGCTGATTGTGCTACTAATACTTCTTGTTTTAGTTGAGGAATAGCATACTGGCTTATTTGAAGGGAGCGGCGATCGGCTGATGGGTAGCTTAACGCGGCGATATCAGTGATTTTGCCTCCCGATATTGTTAGCTTAATTTGTACGTCACCAAATTGATTAGAGGCCGATGAACCAGTATACGAGCCGTCTTTGTAGGTGCTCATCATACTTGTGCTGTGCGGCATAGACGAAGCAGGGCTTGATGACGCGGCTGATTGTGTCGTTGCTGCGTTTGTAGCAATCGTAGCTGCAGTGCTGACAGGGTTTGTGGTTGCATTTGTAGTGAGGTTGTTTTTTGCGGTCAAAGGGACCGTGTAGGCGGCTAGGATACCAAGTATGGCAACCGCGCTAATAATTAATAATGATTTTTTCATACTGTTAGTTTCTCGTCGTTAACTGAATATTACCTGAAATTCGTATATAAATGAAACTAAGCCTGTAGTTAAGCTGTTCTTCAGTTTAGGGGCGCAATGTTATATAAAATGAATATTTTTGTAATTAACTAACGAAAGTCTGAGGAATGCATGAAAAATAACGAACAAGAAACTATTGATTCTAATACAAATCATAAAGAGTCATCAAAGGAACAGGTTGTTGCTGTTGAGTCATTTGAATCACGTTACATAAAAGAGCATAAAAAGAGTCAAACGCTACTTATAAGTACTGCTGTGTTCGGGGCGCTTTTTCTCATTGCAGTATCTTTTGGCTTGCGCGCTGCCGGGCAAGACGATAGAGGGCGTGGCGCTATGAGGCCTGGGGGCATGATGCGGTCAGATTATGATGATAGACAAGCACCAGGTCGACAGTACTATAGATAGAAAAGAGTGTGTATAAAAACAAAAAAAGAACTCCGTTTAAGGAGTTCTTTTTTTGTAAGTTTCGTACTAAAAATTAGTAGCGATCGTTACTGTAGCCGCCGCCACCGCTATTGCGGTTGCCGCCACCGTAACCACCACCGCCGCCACCGCGATTTTCGCGTGGTTCTTGTGGGCGAGCTTCGTTAACGTTGATAGCACGGCCATCAAGGTCTTTACCGTTGAGGTCAGCAACAGCTTTTGCTGCTTCTTCATCGGTGCTCATCTCAACAAAGCCGAAGCCTTTTGAGCGGCCGCTGTCGCGGTCGGTTATTACTTTTGCAGATACGACGGTACCCGCTTGTGCGAAGAATTCGCTCAATGAGTCGTCGGTGGTGCCCCAGGCAAGGCTGCCTACAAAAAGTTTTGCTGCCATATCGTGTGTATACCTCTTTTGCTTCTTCGAGAGGTAACCACCAAGGGTGGATTAGCCGCTCCTCTACTATCGAAACTTAAATTATGTGACCTAGAATTAACTTGCAAGCGACTTTTTCTAGCTGACGACACTATAACAGATAAAACGCATAAGCGCTACTAGGGTTTTTATTGCCGCTGAGAGGTTGGGTCAGTAAGCACGGCATTAATCTTTTCGATAACAGGACTCAACAGAGGAACTTGCTCAAAAAAAGATAAACTATAGAGTAATACAGCAACGAGAATAGTACCACCTAAGAAAATGCCAAATCCTTGCATAACACCTTTGCCGAACGTAAAAAAATACATGCGTTTTCGATTTTTATAGTTCATTTCGTAGAGCATCCAAAAGTCTCGTCCGAGCTGTTCGAAATCTTTTGTTGACATATTTTCAGAGGGTTTTTTTGAGTTCATAGTTACCGATTAGTATACAACTATTTGTAAATCGAAAAAACGAGTAGAATGGTAAGTATGAATGCAGGTGCAGTAAAACAGGTAGCAATTGGGTTTGTGTTACTTTTCGCGACTTTGTTTAGCAGTATAACGGTGTATGCAGCAACTGAAACAACGGCTCAAGACGGTTTTACGGCTGTCGCAGGCACTGAAAATGTTGTTATCGATAGACGCGAAAAGAATAATACGACTATAGTCAGTGGTTTTTTGTTGGCGCTTTTAGTGCTACTGGCAGTCGGAGCGCTTAAACACACAAAATCAAAACGAATAATCGAAGATTAACCGATTTCTAAAAGGTTTTCTTGATTTTTTTGATGAGAGAGCTGAACTTTGCAGACGCTGCATTGTTCTTCTTCAATCCCCGTACTGGTCCATATTTCTAGCGCTTTCCAAAAGCCAAGGACATCCATATAGCCTGCAAAGTCTGCAACATTACGAATGATTGAGCCGGCAAAACCCCAAATAACAAGTGAGCGGTATTGCATTACTGCCCAGTGTCTACCGACCGGTATAACGGTTGAGGGTCTCAATGGTTTATAGCTATGAATATTTTTTTTGCCAGCCAGTTGTTTTTTGATATCACGTGCTACAAATTGGGCATTATGGACAGCTGTTAGTGCCAGTCCGCTATATGGTGTCGCTGCATTATCGCCGATGATATAAGTGTGCGCATCAACCATTAAGCGCTCATTGACGAGTACTTTGCTGTGGTCGTTAAAGCTAAACTCTTTCGCGTTAGCTTTGTAGAAAGGATTGTTAGAAACTCCTGCAGTCCATATAACTGTTTGTGTCGGTATACTCTTGCCGTTGGCGACTAATGAGACATCTGTTTCTGACTCAACTTTTGTATTTATCATGGTTTTTATGCCAAGACGATTGAGCCGAGCATGGACTTTTCTGCTGATCCGCTCTGGTACAGAGGGCAAAATGCGCGGCGAAGCATCCACAAGATCGACTGAAACATGCGTTCGTGCGAGCCCGTGCCATTTAGAAACACGCTTTAGATATGAGCCAAGAGCAGCAGCTAGCTCAACACCAGTAGGCCCGGCACCAATAATGACATAATTTTTATCAAGTGCTTTTTCGGCGGTGAGTTCATTATGGATATGGGCTCGAAATTGTCGGAGACCTTCAGCGGTTTTGATGTTGTACGAGTTTTCCTCAACGCCGGGGATATTAAAGTAACTTGTAACCATGCCAAGACCAAGCACCGCAAAATCGTAATGGAATTGCTTTCCGGATGTAGTTTTAATGGTCTTATTTTTGCGATCAATTTTTTTGGCAGTATCAAGTACGAATTCTACTTGCGCGAAATCCTCAAGTACCTCACCGATTGGTATGATGGCTTCGTGCTCACGAAAACCTGTAGCCACTCGATAGAGCCCCGGGCTGTAGCGAAAATTTGGTTCATCAGAAATAAGCGTAATCCGTAACTGATTATGGTCGACGTTCTTGAGTGAGCGTATAAGTGATAGGCCGGCCCAACCGCCACCGACGATGACAAGGTGTTTACGTAACATAAGCGTTATTGTAACATGCGTAAATTGCGCTTATGGTTCGTTCGTTGTAATCTAGTAACTATATGCAAGAATTAGAAACAAAACTCAGAGAGCTTATTAAAGGTGAAATTGATTCGAGTGATGTAGCACTTGAGTACTACAGTCACGACGCCAGTATGTTTGAGCTTGTACCACAAGTCATTACCTATCCAAAAGATACAGAAGATGTACAGTCAATTGTAAAATTTGTGGCAGCTCATAAAAAAGATAACCCCGATCTTGCTATTACTGCTCGAAGTGCTGGTACGTGTATGTCGGGTGGATCAATTGGCCAGTCGATTATCATCGACTTCACTGAGCATTTTCATGAGACATTGCATGTATCTGCCGACTCTGGAACGGTTCAACCTGGTGTTTTTTATCGTGATTTTGAACCTAAAACACTTGAATTTGGCAGCTATATGCCAAGTTACCCGGCCTCACGAGATATGTGTACCGTTGGGGGTATGGTCTCCAATAACTCAGGTGGTGAGAAGTCGCTTAAATACGGTAAAACTGAGCAATATGTCACTCAACTTAAGATGGTTCTTGCAGATGGCAACGAATATACAATAAAGCCACTTACGAAATCTGAACTTGATGTAAAAATTTCCCAAAATGATTTTGAAGGTAATCTCTACAAAGGTATCTTTGAGCTTGTTGATGGCAACTATGAAAAAATCAAGGCTGCTAAGCCGCATGTGAGCAAAGATTCAACAGGCTATCACTTATGGAATATTTGGGACAGAGAAACGGGTATTTTTGATTTAACACAGTTGTTTGTAGGTGCCCAAGGGACACTCGGATTAAATACTGAAATTCAGTTTAAGCTTGTTCCAAAAGCAAAGCATGCAGGTGTACTAGTTTGCTTTATGAAAGATATCTCAGTACTCGGTGATGTCATTAATGATGTGCTGACACACCAGCCAGAAAGTTTCGAATCATTTGATGATGTCACTCTTGGATTGAGCTTTAAATTTTTCTTTAGTTTTAGAAAAAAGCTTGGCTGGAAGGGCTTAATTGAACTCGGCTGGCGACTCATACCTGACGCTTTGATGCTGCTTAAGGGTGTGCCAAAGCTCATACTGCTTATTGAATTTACTGGAGAAACAGAACAAGAAGTAGCTCAAAAAGTACACGCTCAAAGACTTGCACTAAAAAAATATAAGATGGCAATGGAAGAGGACGAGACCGAGGCCAAGAGCAAAAAGTTTTGGATTATGCGCCGTGAAAGTTTTGCACTGCTTAGAAGCAAAGTTAAAGATAAGCATACGGCACCGTTTATGGACGATTTAATTGTACCGCCAAAAAATCTACCAGAATTTTTGCCTAAAATTCGCGAAGTAATTAAAAAATATAAGTTATTCGCGACCATTGCCGGCCATATGGGTGATGGTAATTTCCATATTATTCCACTAATGAAAATTGAAGATCCAAAAGAAAAGGCTAAGCTAGAGCCCGCTATGCGAGAAATTAATGAGTTAATTCTTGAGTACGGTGGTAGCTTGAGTGGCGAACATAACGATGGTATGATTCGTGGTCCATGGCTCGAGGCTATGTATGGTCCAGAAGTACTGGGCTATTTTAAGCAAGCAAAACAAATTGCTGACCCTCAGAACATTTTTAATCCTCATAAAAAGACTGATTCAGATTGGGACTTTAGTATGGCTCACCTCAGGGAGCATTTCTAGGATGATTCGTCGGTATATTGAGAAATATATACCCAATTATCAAGATTATGCTCGGTACGGCCTATGGGCTGTAGCGAGTGGTGCGTTAATCGGTAGTCTAACTCTCAGCGAAGTAGCCAACCTTATTCCTTGCACACTGTGCTGGTGGCAGCGTGTGTGTATGTTCCCAATTGCTTTTATCGCCACCGTAGGGGTCCTGCGACATGATAAAAATGTTGGATACTATGCATTACCATTAGCCGTGACAGGTGGCATCATTGCCGGGTACCATAGCCTACTTCAATGGGGGCTTATTAAAGAGACGGTTCTTGATTGTTCGTTAAATGGAGCAGTATCGTGTGCTAAAGCCGATATTATGTGGTTTGGCTTTATATCAATACCATTTATGGCATTTTGCTGCTTTGTAGCAATCGGCGTTCTAGCTTGGCTTTCATTGCCAAAATCTAAAAAGCAATCGAACTAATGCTTTTTAAGATTTTGTGAAACTTTAACAGTGTTTTTTCGGTCGGTTTTGAGCTCTAAGTATACTCGAATAGTGGTTACGATCAGGATCATAATAACTGGTCCTATAACGATGCCAATAAAGCCAAACATATCGATACCTGCAAATACGGCTAATATTGTTAGGGCAGGGTTTAGTCGTGCTTCTTTAGGGACAAGTCGAGGGCGAAGTACGTTGTCTATATTTGTTACGACTAAGAAGTGATACCCAAGAATTAAGAGTCCGTTTACTACGTCACCAGTTAGTATAAGTACAATTGCAAACGGGATAACAATAATGCCTGCGCCGAGTGGGATAATTGATAAGAGAGAAAAGATTATAAACATAAAAAAGAAGTAGTCATAACCAAGTACCCATAAAAAGCCAGCTTCTGCTGCACCTTGTGCAATGGCGATAATAAACTGACCACGTACCATTGCCCCAGTCATGGCACCTGCCTTGTTAAAGTATAAGTCAGTAACTTCATCGCCCAAAGGGTTCATTCTTCGTACGATGCTCGTAAGAGTATCTTGACCCCTAAATAGAGCTGATAATACAAACAAAAAGATAATAAGCAAGGTAAAGAATGATGCAATACCACCTACAGCACCCTTCAATAAATTCACCGTATAGCTGGCAATGTTGGAAAGATTATCTTTTAAGAATGAAATAATACTATCACTTGAAACGCTAAACGAATCAGCTCCAGGTATGCGTTTTACAGTGTCGTTTATTTGCGAAACAATCGTGTTGACAGCTTCTCCCGTAGAACCACTTGTAGAAATAATATTTTCGACATCTTTAGCGATACTAGCAGCCTGCTGTGCGGTAAGTGCCAAAATAATTGTTAATGGCACAACTAATGTGACGAACGCTGTCAAAATGGCAAGGGCGCTCGCAGTTCCAGGGCGTTTAAATTTTTTTCGATAAAATAGATAAATAGGGTTAAACAAAAAGGTGATAATTATTGAAAGTGCAATTAAGTTAAAATATCCCCATAAAAAATAAGCGCCAAAAAGTAGTGATAGAACTGCGATAATTGTAATAGTTCGTCGCTGTGTTACGTCAAGCATATGAAGGGTATTATATGCCAGAGTTAAGATAATGCCAGCAATTTTGTATTATTGACTAAACATTATTTCAGTT
>JBBRSL010000028.1:0-13091 GCA_038245435.1 Saccharimonadales bacterium (SeqCode) | reverse complement strand
TAGCGCCGTTAAAGGTCTTTCAGGTGTATCTGATGTAACCATTACCTACAGCCCATTCTATGTCCGCACAACCCCAAAGAACACCAGTAAGATTACCGTAACGTTCGAAAGTCAGAATGTCAGCCCGTAATATTTTAGCGCTTGATGTTGGTACGGTAAGAATTGGGGTGGCTCGGGTCAACACGGTAGCGCGAATACCAGAGGTTTTGCCGACCCTGGCAAACAACGATATGTTTGTTGATAGTCTTAAAAAAAACATCATTGAATATGAAATCAGCTTGATAGTGGTCGGGTTGCCTCGTAGCATGGAAGGTACAGAAACTGCCCAAACGCAATATGTTCGTCAATTTTGTACCGAAAAGCTCGAACAGCTTGGCGTGCCGATTGAGCTACAAGATGAGACTTTAACTTCTGTAGTTGCGATAGAACAGCTCGAAAATGAAGGGTTTAAGACACAAAAAGGAGATATAGACGGTCGTGCAGCAGCTATACTAGTAAACGACTATATTGAAAATCATGAAGTATAACAGGGGTAAATCAATTTCCAAGGTGTCCGGCAAAAAAGTTGCCCTTATTATTGTTGCCATTCTTGTAGTGCTTCTTATTATGGTCGGCGTAGGAGTGCGTACATGGTACCAGGGGCAGTTAAAGCCTGTCAGTGTGGGCCAACAGAGCCAAACGGTCGTATTCACGATAAAAAGCGGCTCTACAGCCACGGAGATTGCTAAACTACTCGAAGAAGCCAAACTTATACGCAGTGCCCAGGCATTTACCTGGTATTTACGCAATACTGGCTTACGCGATAGCATCCAGGCTGGTACATACGAGCTTCACCAATCAGATAGTGCAAGTAATATTGCGAATATCATTACAGAGGGTAGGGTTCGTAAAGATTTATTTACTATTTTACCCGGGCAAAGGCTTGATCAAATTAAAGCGAGCTTCATAAAAGCAGGCTTTTCTGAACCAGAAGTTACTGCTGCACTGAACCCTACTAACTACAAAAATCATCCGGCGTTAGTTGCAAAACCAACTGCTGCATCACTCGAAGGCTATCTGTTCCCTGATTCATTTCAGCGGACATCATCGACAACGCCTGAGCAAATTGTGAAATTATCGCTCGATGAGATGGCAGATGCGCTCACTCCTGAAATTATTGATGGCTTTCAAAAACAAGGATTAGGCATACATCAAGGCGTAACTCTTGCTTCGATAATCACCAAAGAGGCGTCAGGGCCTGAAAGTCAAAAAACTATTGCTGGGGTATTTTTGAATCGACTTCGCGGTGGAATATCCCTTGGCTCAGATGTAACGTACCAATATATTGCCGATATAACTGGCCAGGCACGCTCGGCTGATATAGATTCGCCTTACAACACCCGAAAATACCCTGGTTTACCACCGGGCCCAATCAGTAATGTAACAAAAAGTGCCCTGCAAGCAGTGGCATTCCCGAATCAAACAGACTATTTGTTCTTTGTTGCAGGTGATGATGGCCAGATTTACTTCTCTAAGACCCAAGCTGAGCACGACGAAAATGCCCGCCTACACTGCATAAAATTGTGCTCTGTATACTAAATCTCGAAATCACTAACAGGGGTCGGCATTTCGTTGCAACTTGACATTTTGCCACTCAAACCATACACTAGTAACACGGTTTTTGACTTGTTTACTTATGTTGCCCAAGAAGCACCAGCGAACAGGTAAAACAAAGAGGATCAATAACCGGTCGCAAACTATCAGTAATAAGGCACGCTGTAAGCTGCCGCGCATGTCGATGCGCGATTACCTACGCCGAATAACTAAACGGTAGACCTTGCGAAACGCCCAGTTGTATATGGGCAGGAGAATGCAATTAGTATCATATCGAACGCTGTTAAACCACAGCGAAAGGTAGCACCTAATGAACGCTCAACTCGATTCAGTCGACAGACTGTTTTGAGATCTTATCGTCGAAAAATTCGAAAAACGAAGAAGTCCTTTTTTGGTCATGCTTTTGTTTTTGCAAATATAGCGCTCATCATAGCCGTCACTGGTGTTGTTTGGTCTGGCCAAGATAAGGCTCAAGGCTCTAGTAAGGTAGTAAATAGTACGCTTTCAAGCAATGCTTCAAATGTTGCATCTTCACCACTCGATGAAATTTCGTCGGCTGATATCGCTGCAAATATCGCAAATGCTACCCGATTACCAGAAGCGAGTAACGTATCTGAACAAGCAGACTCGTATAGCATTAAGCTTGCAAGCGCTCCAGTAGAAGAATCGGTTATTGTAAAACCACAACTTGTTGCCAGTGGTGGCAAGTCTAAAAACGATATTCAAAAGTATGTTTCGGTTGCGGGCGACACTTTGGCCACCGTTGCGGCTAAGTTTGGGGTGACATCAGACAGTATTCGTTGGTCCAACGGCTTAACTGGAAGTACTATCCCTGCAGGCAAAGAACTTCAGATTCCACCACGCAATGGTATTGTCTATAAAGTCGCTGCTGGTGACACGGTTGATTCAATTGTTAGTCGCTACAGTGCCAATAAAGAGCAACTTGTTGCATTTAATGATATTGAGTTAAGTGGTTTAACAGCCGGAGAAACAATTGTTATCCCTGATGGAGTTAAGCCAGCTGATCCTGTCTATACGACTACCTCGTCTAATAACGTCGGTATATCAGCCATTAACTACACTGCTCTATATGGCAATAACACCTATGCGCGTGGCTTTTGTACTTGGTATGCAGCATCACGCGTTAATATTCCGAGTAACTGGGGTAATGCAAATACGTGGGATAACTATGCGCGTTTGAGTGGTTGGACTGTCAGTGAACGCCCAATCCCCGGCGCTATATTCCAAACTGATGCAGGTTGGGCTGGTCACGTCGGTATTGTCGAAGAAGTTTCTGAAGACGGTAATCAGGTTAAAATTTCAGATATGAATGGTATTGCCGGATTTGGCCGCGTCGGTTACAGCAACTGGATTCCTGCAAGTACGTATCGTTATATTTATCGCTAAGTCGATATATTCACCTAATTAACACCTGTCATGCTATACTTTGCTCAGAAGAAAATCTTTTTATTGCATGCAAATCGTAAAAGCTACACCACAAGAACTGAATCGATTGCTTGCTGCGGAAAAACTAGCGCTTCCTATTGAGCAATCGTTTGTGTGGCAAGAATTCGATAAAAAAGTAACTGGGCGCAAACCGCTCGGTGTTTTTTTTGTAAAATCAGATTCAAATGAAACAGTCGCAATTGCTGCGATGACGCTGTATACCCAAAAAAGCTACTCATGGATTTGGATTAAGCATGGGCCATGTTTTGTTGAGACCAAACCTGATGCAGAAACCGTTACAAATACCCTCAAAAGCATCGTTACGTATGCAAAGAAAGTCGCTAAAGACGCAGCGTTCATTCGAGTAACATCACCAAAAGTTGATTTTGCATTAAAGCCGCCTATTCACCACACGATGTACGACCGAACAATTCTTATTGATATTAATGTCGCTGATGAGACCTTGCTTGCCGGAATGACCCGTGGTGGCCGTTATGACGTAAAGAAATCACTTAAGTCAGGCCTTGAGTTTCGTGAATTGTCAGGCAAGAAGGCGGCAAAAGAATTTGACGCGTATTTTTCAATTCTTGAAGAAACCGCCACAAGGGATGGGTTTCGTACTAATTCGAGGCAAACCTACGAGCACATGCTGAGTGCGCTTGATAAAAATGTCAGTTTATTTGTAGCTGAAAAAGACGGGGAACCAGTGACGTGGGCAATTGTTACGAACTTTGCCGGTAAAGGGGTTTATTACTATGCGGCCGGCAATGCGCTTGGGCGTGAACTCTGTGCGTCGTATGGGCTCCAATACTTTGTGATGCGTACACTGCGCGACAAAGGCTGTCATCAGTACGACATGATGGGTATCGCCAGCCCTGACTATCCTAGTTATGAGAAAGTCACTGGCTTTAAAAAGAAATTTTCACATAATATTGTTGATATACACAAGACGTTCGATATTCCACTCAGTAGTCGTTATGCTGCTATTAGATTCGCAAAAAAATTAAAGGAAGTGACACACAAGTAATGTTCGTTGATAAAGCACAAGTTTCAGTTAAAGCAGGTGATGGTGGCAATGGCGCCGTCAGTTTTAGGCACGAAATATACGTAGACAGAGGTGGGCCAGATGGTGGCGATGGCGGTAAGGGTGGCGATGTCGTGCTTGTTGCGAGTCGTAACCAAGATACACTTGCAGCATTTCGCTATAGCCGACTGATTGTTGCAGAAAATGGCCAAAATGGTTCAAAACAAAAAAAGCGTGGCCGTAGTGCGGACGATTTAATCGTGCCCTTACCAGTCGGGACCATAGTCTTCGATGCAGAAGGCAATCAACTCGCAGATTTAACTGAAGATAACCAACAAGTAATTATTGCTGCGGGCGGTAACGGTGGTTTTGGTAATGCGCACTTTATTTCATCGGTTCGGCAAGCACCGCGAATAGCAGAGCTTGGTGAAAAAGGCGAAGAGATGGAACTGACGTTTGAGCTCAGAATGCTTGCCGATGTTGGGCTGGTTGGCTTGCCAAATGCCGGTAAGAGCTCGTTTTTGACAGCGGTCAGTAATGCGCGCCCAGAAATTGCCGACTATCCATTCACGACGCTTACGCCTCATTTGGGCGTCGTTGACGTTGGCGGTGATTCGCTATTAATCGCTGATATTCCTGGACTTATCGAAGGTGCAAGCGAAGGCAAGGGCCTTGGTGATGAGTTTTTGCGCCACGTTTCGCGCTGCAGTGTGCTTTTACACCTTATCGACTGCACACAAGACGATATTGCAGGGCACTACAAAACCATCAGGGGAGAACTAAAAGCCTACAGCAAAGAACTTGCTGCTAAGCCTGAAATTATTGCGCTGACAAAAACCGATCAATTAACGCCAGATCTCGTTGAAATGCAGTTAGAAACACTTGCGGCCGTGGCGCCAAAGAAATCTAAGCAGTTTGCAATTTCTTCGTACGCCAAGCGTGGTCTTGATGAGCTATTATTTGAACTTAAAAAAGTATCAGTGGCTCAAAAGAAAAAAGATGCCAAAAAAGAAGAAAAGCCCGAAATTGACACCACGCTTATAACGCTTACCAAAAAGCCGGATAGCTGGAAAGCAGTTAGACGTGATGAAAAAAGCTTTATCGTAACGGGGCACAAAATTGAGAAGTTTGCGCATCGTACTGATTTTGAGAATGAACAAGGTGTACATCGACTCAGGGATATTCTTAAGAAAATGGCAATTATGAACAGTTTGCGCAAACAAGGCATCAACCCTGACGACACCATCATTATTGGGGACCCAAAAATTGGATCACTCAAGTACTAGTTTGCTCAAAACGCGCTTGCGTAAAATAAGCAAAGACTGGCAAGATGAGTCAGGTAAATCTGTTATTTATGTAATGAGCCGCGATCAAAGGCTAGCAGATAACTTTGCGCTCATTGCTGCCCAACAACATGCGTTAAAACTCAAGCTACCACTTGCAGTCGTTTTTTGTCTGTACTCAAAAGCTGGGCAGCGGGCGCGTGAGCACTATGAATTTATGCTTGAGGGCTTAAAAGAAGTAGAGGTTTCGCTAAACGCAAAGAACATTCCTTTGGTGTTAGTCATCGGTAATCCGGCGGAGCGACTTTCTGCAATTGTGGCGCATTATAAGCCAGCTGCAGCGTATTTTGATTTTAACCCTTTGCGAGGCCCGCAGAGGCTGCTTGAGCAAATAGCGCTAAAATGCCCGACTATCGTCGTAGATACGCATAATATCGTGCCTGTGTGGGTCACAAGCCCTAAGCAGGAGTATGCAGCCCGTACCATTCGGCCCAAAATACATAAATACCTCATGAACTATCTTGATGAACCGCACCAGTTACAACCTCATCCCCATCAATGGAGCGGCCCTGTCATTGCTTTGGCTGATCTTGAATCGAAAATTAGCGAAGTTCTGGCACAAATCCCAAGTAATGGTGTTACATCGAGCCTTAAAAGTGGTGAAAAAGCAGCTCAAAAAACGCTTGATTCTTTTATTGCACACCAATTAAAAGGCTATGGGCAGCAAAGGAACGACCCGAGTATCAATGGTTTAAGTGGTTTAAGCCCGTATTTGCATTTTGGCCAACTAAGTTCACTGCGTGTAATGCTCGATGTCTTTGCGGCCGTTTCGGTTGACCAAAGTTTGCAACTTGATGCTGAAACGTTACTCGAAGAAATGGTAGTGCGTAAAGAGTTGAGCGACAATTACTGCTACTACAATAATCAGTATGACTCACTCGACGGTGCTGCCGATTGGGCTCAAAAAACGCTCGCTAAGCATGCACTTGATACGAGGGAGTTTTTGTACACAAAGGTGCAATTTGAACAGGCCCAAACTCATGATTTGGCGTGGAACGCTGCCCAGAAACAACTTACTATGACTGGTAAGATGCATGGCTATATGCGTATGTATTGGGCTAAAAAAGTGCTTGAATGGTCCGAGAGCCCTGAAGCTGCTTTGAATACCCTTATATATCTCAATGATTTTTACTCGATTGATGGTGGTGACCCAAATGGCTATGTCGGTATTTTATGGAGTATTGCCGGCCTTCACGATAGGCCCTGGGGTGAACGTGCCGTTTACGGTACGATTCGGTGTATGGTGTACGCAGGCCTGAAGCGTAAATTCGACATAGACGCCTATATTGCTTATTATTAAAGAGTAAATGCCAAAATCAAAAAAGTTAGATACAAAAGCCTATAATTCGCTGGTCACAAGTGGCGCACTGTGGGGCCTTGCTCCGCTGTTTTATAAGCAATCTCTTGCCGTTGTTGGCATGGTGCTGTTTTTGGCGATACGCTTTAGCTTTGGCGCGCTGACACTTTACGCGGCAGAACACAAAAAATTTAAAAAGTTACCCCTAAAGATACTGGCTGTTGTTACAGTTTTTGCAATCGTTGATACATTGATAGTTAATTTAGTGTATTCATTCGGTATACAGCGCACGACAATCTTGCACGCCTCTATGATAGGGCTCATTAGCCCGTTCTTGGTGTACTTTTTGGCAGCAGTTATGCTAAAAGAGAAACCCCACAGGATTGTGATTGTAGGGGGTTTTGTGGCAGTACTTGGCCTGGTGGTAATCATTTTTAGTAGCGCTGGTGATGTAGCGAATACGAGCCAATCGATGCTCGGTGATGCCGTACTGCTGGTTAATGTTTGTATTGGTGCATTCACGATAATATTTGCTCGAAAAATTTTATCAAAGAAAAAAAGCATACCGCCAGAACAACTAGGGTTTATGGAGTATGCCATTTCGGCCATTCCGTTAGTCATAATTGCTTCACTGAGCGGCGCGTGGAGCGCTGTTCCGTCAATCGCAGTCAGTACGTGGGGATGGATTGCAGCGGCAACAATCATATCGGGGGTTATTCCGATTATTTTGTACTATCGCTCCGCTAAGCGGCTCCATGCAGAACGGCTTGCTGACATCACATTTATATCACCAGTCGTCCAGCTGTGTGGGTGTTGCATTTCTTGGAGAGCAACTGACGCCAGGCTTTGTTGTCGGTACGTCACTTGTCGTTGGGGGGCATTTAGTGAGCCATAAAAAGATTCACCCTGTACTAGCCGCACATAAGCTAGGTACCGACGTTAAGACGCTACAGTCAATATTTAGAGTACCGCAGCGCGCATACCAATACATCGCGTTCGAAACAAAAAATACCTTTCGCTAGTGCAGACGTGAGTTTGCTATGCTAAAGAAGCTATTATGAATCACAGTTTTTATTTTTATGACCTCGAAACAACCGGCTTTAGTGCCCGTGATGCTCGCATTATGCAGTTTGCCGGCCAGCGCACCGATATGGATTTAAACCCAGTTGGCGAACCACATAATATACTCATAAAAATTACTCCTGATATTTTGCCCGATCCAGAAGCCATATTTGTTACCGGCATTACTCCACAAAAAACCTTGCAAGACGGTATAGGCGAGGCTGAGTTTTTAAAGATATTTCATAGCGAAATTGCCACACCAGGTACCATTTTTACCGGCTTTAACAGCATTCGATTTGATGATGAGTTTATCCGGTTCACAAACTATCGAAACTTTTATGATGCCTACGAATGGCAGTGGCAAGATAGTAAAAGTCGTTGGGATATTATGGACTTATCAAGGATTGCACGGGCGTTACGGCCCGAAGGCATAAAGTGGCCATTCGCACCTGATGGTAAGCCGGCAAACCGACTTGAAATGATTGCGTCAGTTAATAAGCTTGAGCATGAGCACGCCCACGATGCACTGAGCGATGTCATGGCGACTATAGGTGTTGCAAAACTCATCAAAGATAAGCAACCAAAACTTTTTGATTACATGCTCAAAATGCGTGATAAAAAAGATGTCCAAAAACTGGTTGGAGCTGGCGAGCCATTTGTGTACTGTAGCGGGCGCTATTCATCTGATTTTGATAAAACAACGGTAGTAAGTTCTGTGGCGCTGCACCCAACCCAATCGGGCAGCGTTTTTGTGTATGACTTACGTGTAGACCCGACACCGTTTCTTACTATGACTCCGACCGAGCTTGCAGAGCTCATGAAAAAGTGGAAATTTGAAGAAGGCGAGCTCCGCTTACCTATAAAACAGCTTCAGTTTAATAAATGTCCAGCGGTTGCACCGTTGCAAGTGCTTGAAGTTGGCGATACAAAAACAAGATTACACATTGATAACGCCATCATCAAAGCCAATTTAAAGACACTTCAATCTTCGAAAGATTTTGCCGATAAAATCCAAGAAGCCGTACGTATGAACGAAAAACAACGGCAAGCATCATTTTTAGTCGATGCACAAGATGTTGATGCCCAACTGTATGATGGGTTCTTTGCAGAAGGTGATAAATCGAAAATGCACCTTGTTCGTTCGGCAGATGAGAATAAGCTTGCGGATTTACATCTTGATTTTGCCGATGACAGGCTTAAAGCACTTTTGCTTTTATATAAAGCGCGCCAATACCCAAAAAGTTTATCTGAATCTGAGCAACAACAATGGGAAGAGTATAGGGCAGGGCGCCTATTTGCGGGAGAGAACCAGAGTCGATTTGCAAAATATCTTGAAAAACTTCAAACACTATCTATGCAAAAAACACTGTCAAATGAGCAAAAATATTTACTTGAAGAGCTCGGCTTATATGCGCAGAGTATTGCCCCTTATAGTGAATAGGCTACAGACTAATTTGATTGATTTTGGCGTTGCGGCGCAGCGTACGATATTTTTCAAATTGCCCAGTTGAGATTTTAGAGAGTAACCAGTAGAAAAAGACCACCCAGCTCAATATGATAATCCAATCAAACGTAATTGCGATGTTAGTGCCAGGAATAATGCCAAGCAATAAAAACTCATTGAACATAAGTTCGAAACTACTTATGTTCACTGAGAAAAATAGGGCCGGAACCCAGACGATATAGCTTTGAAGTATTAATAGGTACCACATAATAGAAGTCTTTGTGGACAGTAATATACTATAAATTGCTAAATAAAGCAATAATATTGTAAAGTAATTATTTATTGTTACGCTTATTGAGATTGGTGCGGTTAAAGAGAAAATCTGCAATTGCAAGAGCGACTAAGCCAATCGCAATGCCAATCGTAATGGTACTTCGTTGAAAGATGAGCAGATACCCTGCAGCCACCAATAGGCTAATTGTAATGAAATCATGGAGTGCTTTCGCCCAGGGTTTATCAGGGAATATATAATCCAACACTTTGATACCGTTTTCTTGCAAATAATGCAGTATGCGTTTTGCCCAGTGATTATGGACTGAAAGTAACCCGAGACCTGCCAGTATGAGTGGTATTCCACCAGGTCCTGGTAGCCAACCAAGAGCTAATCCCAGAATGATAAGCCCGTAGCCGGCCGCATCAGTTCCGAATCTTTTGAGGTATTTTTTAAACTTACTCATATGGGCTTATTGTACTTTATTTGACAAAACTTTTTCAGCAGGAGTAAAGTGAACTTAAGAGGCAAAAACTCAGAACCTAAAACAGACAAACAAGGGGGAACGATGCGTCAGTATCCACGACGTGTTGAGCCATTGCACGAAGATGGATCGTGCGGTGAGCTTGATGTTATGGTTGTTCGCGAGATTAGCTTAAGAAATTCTCGCTTGGTTCGAGTCGCATTAGATAACTTGGGTGAATATACGGGTGGTTTGGTAAAGCCAATAAGTATTGGCGAGATTCCGTTTCCAATTTTTGGTGGTCCGCCACTCAAAAGGGCAGTGCTCGATAAGGTTACGAAACCAGGCACTCGCTCAAAGAAGTCAGTCGTTACATCAATGACAAAAATGGACGAAGTACTCAGTAAAATAATTGATAGACATGATTTTGATGATTTAAATCTTGAGCTTGAAAATCCCGATGCACCATTTCACATCGATGAGTACGACAGGCTTGTCATTGGCCTCAATGATTCGAACCCACAGCTTGCGCAGGATAGGGAAAACATACTGGGTGCGCTGGTCGACATACTCGAAGATGTAAACCAGGATGAAATAGACAACATAACCTATTTTAAGCCACCAGCAGTTGTAGTAGGGGAGGTTCAGCGTCATATGCTTGGCCTTGGCGAAGAGCAAGCTGAATTTGTTCGCGATCCAAATCCACGCTTGAATGAACTCATCGCCGATGGTCTTAATGCTGTTGATACAGACGGTTTTAGGATTGAAAAAGAGCTATTTCCGAGCAGTATTTGTTTTGGGGCGCTAAGTATTGTTGCTCGTAAACGTGTGCCGTCAGTTGAGGCAAAGCTTAAAATAATTGAGTCACCACTTTCTGGTACCTATGATGGCTTACGCCGCATAAAAGATAGCCCGATTGAGGATGATGATTTTTTTGAGGAAGTGATATAGATTCCAACCCCTGTGCATAGGCCTTGTATGCACTTAAGACCTTTTCTACACTAGAAAAACTTCGGTTTTTGTGCTAGCGTTATACTCTGAATATGTCTGAAGTAATTAGAGTTCAAGGTGCCCGCGAGCACAACCTAAAAAACATTACGGTCGAAATTCCCCGTAACAAGCTTGTTGTTATTACCGGCTTGTCCGGCTCGGGTAAATCGAGCCTTGCTTTTGATACGATTTATGCCGAAGGCCAGCGCCGCTACGTCGAAAGTCTAAGTAGCTATGCACGCCAGTTTTTGGGGCTTATGGAAAAACCGGATGTTGATCAAATAGACGGTTTAAGCCCGGCAATTTCAATTGATCAAAAATCTACCAGTCGAAATCCTCGTTCAACCGTCGCGACAGTTACTGAAATTTATGATTACTTGCGTCTTTTGTATGCGCGTGTTGGGATACCGCACTGTCCTGTTTGTGGTAAAACTGTAACTCGTCAAACGCCAACTGTTATCGTAGACCAAATAGCGAAAGATTTTAAAGATGCGCGCAGTATGGTACTTTCGCCAATTGTCATTGATAAGAAGGGCGCATTTGAGCATATTCCAGAGCAATTTGCGCGCGCTGGTTTTGCAAGGGCTCGCGTAGATGGTGTCGTATATGCGCTCGACGAATTCCCAGAACTTGATAAAGCTAAAAAACATCGTATTGAGATTGTTGTTGATCGACTTGTCGCTAACGAAGAAAGTGCTAGTCGCTTAAGCCAGTCAATCGAACAAGCCCTCGAGCTTGCCGATGGGCGACTTATTGTGCAAAATGTCGATGCCAATACCGAGCAGAGCTTTTCTTTACTCTATGCTTGTATTGATCACCCGGACATTAGTATTCCTGAGCTTGAACCGCGTAGTTTTAGTTTTAACTCACCACATGGTGCGTGCCCGGTTTGTACCGGTCTTGGCAATAGGCTCGAAGTCGACCCTGAACTGGTCATACCAAACGGCAGACTCACGATTGCCGAGGGTGCAATACGCCCATGGAATCGAATTCGTATCGACAGTTGGTATCTTAAGAAAGTCGAAGTTATGGCTGAAGCTAACGGTTTTAGTACGCATGTTCCTACAGGCGAGCTGACCGAAAAGCAAATTGAGCAAGTCTTGTACGGTACAGACGATCAAATCTATACCGTCCCGCTTGGTTCTGGCAGAAGCTTTGATACTACTTTTGAAGGTGTTATTCCTAACCTCGAGCGTCGCTACAAAGAAACCGAAAGTGATTTTATCCGCCGAGATATTCAAAAGTTTATGCAAGAACGCCCTTGTTATGCGTGTCATGGTAAACGACTTAAACCTGAAGTTTTAGCAATAACCGTTAAAGACATGGCAATTACTGATATCTGTGAATTATCAATTGATGATGCAGTTACGTTTTTTAAAACACTCAAGTTAAACGCAGTCGATACAAAAATTGCCCAGCAAATTCTTAAAGAAATTAATGCCCGGCTTACTTTTTTACAAGACGTTGGACTTAACTATTTAAGCTTATCGCGCGGCGCAACGACCTTGAGTGGTGGTGAGGCCCAGCGTATTCGTCTAGCGACTCAAATTGGTTCTGGTCTTATGGGCGTGTTATATGTACTTGATGAACCTTCTATTGGACTGCATCAACGTGATAACGACAGACTTATTGGCACGCTTAAACGACTTCGTGATTTAGGTAACAGTGTTATCGTTGTCGAGCACGACGAAGAGACTATCCGCACTGCTGACTACCTACTCGATATTGGTCCCGGTGCTGGTATCCATGGTGGAGAAGTCGTTGCGGCTGGTACACCATCCGAAGTCGAAAAAGTTGCTGAGAGTATTACAGGGCAATACCTTTCTGGCGTTAAAAAGATCCCATTACCCAAAAATCGCCGCAAAGGTAATGGCAAATCTGTTGTTATTATTGGTGCCCGCGAGCACAACCTAAAAAATGTTACCGTCGCAATACCGCTCGGTCAAATGGTGGTTATTAGTGGTGTGAGCGGCTCGGGTAAATCGAGTCTCATTAATGATATTTTGGCCAAAGAACTTTCAGCCAGGTTGCACCGTGCCAGCACAGTACCTGGTAAGCATGATGAAATTCAGGGTATTAAAGAGCTTGATAAAGCTATTATTATTGATCAATCACCGATTGGTCGTACGCCGCGCAGTAACCCTGCCACATATACTGG
>JBBRSL010000027.1:0-13917 GCA_038245435.1 Saccharimonadales bacterium (SeqCode) | reverse complement strand
GTGCAATTGTTGAGTATGTACAACAATTGCAAAAAGTTGACGTGACCGGTCTCGAACCTACGAGCCAAGTTACCGGTTTAACTGACGTTGTGCGACCAGATACAGTGATTAACTATGGCGTTTCGCCCGAAGAGTTATTAAAAAATGCTCCAAGTATTGAAGATAACCAGTTTAAAGTTAAGCGGATGGTTGGCTAAATGAAAGTATTTGAATTGTGGCCAAGTATTGCAGAAATTGCCGAACAGGTTCAATCTGGTGCGACTACTGCGACTGAGCAAGTAGAAAAAGCCTTAACAGCTATTGAAGCTGCAACTGATTACAATACCGTTCTTGCAACAACGAGTGAACGCGCCCGAAGCCGTGCTGCTGAAATTGATTCACTCGTAAAAGATGGTAAAGAAGTTGGTCGTTTCGCGGGCGTGCCATTTATCGCGAAAGATAACTATTTAGCGTTTGGCGCACCAACCACTGCAGCCAGCCATATTTTGGAGAATTTTGAAGCACCGTATCAGGCAACGGCTATCGAAAAACTTGAAGCTGAAGGCGCAATTTTAGTCGCTAAATCAAACTTAGACTCATTTGCGCACGGCTCATCGACTGAAAATAGTGCATTTGGGCCGAGTAAAAACCCGCATGATATTACCCGTGTTCCAGGTGGTTCATCTGGCGGTTCAGCTGCCGCTGTCGCACTTGGGCTTACGCCTTTTGCGCTTGGCACCGATACAGGTGGTTCGATTCGCTTGCCAGCCAGCTACTGTGGTGTTATTGGCTATAAGCCGACCTACGGCCTAGTATCGCGGTATGGCGTTGTGGCTATGGCTAGCTCAACTGATGTTTTGGGCCCGTTTGCAAACACCATAGTAGATACTGCTTTAGTACTTGATGCCCTCGCAGGTCGAGATCCGTTTGATGGCACAACCATTGAACGGCAGGCAACCTACGAAATCACTCATTCGAGTTTAAAAGGTAAAAAAGTTGGCTTGGTTAAAGAATTTTTTGGAGAAGGTCTTGATGCAGAAGTGAGAACAGTAATCGATGCGAAGATAGCAGCTGCCAAAGCCGCTGGTGCTGAAGTTATTGAAGTGAGCATTCCATCAATCTCACTGGCGCTAGCCGTATATTATGTGCTGGTTCCGGCCGAAGTTAGTAGCAATTTGAGCCGTTACGATGGGCAACGCTATGGCCTGAGTGCGCCTACGGCGAAAGATTTAAATGAGTCATATGAACTGGCCCGTGAAGAAGGCTTTGAAGCAGAAAATAAGCGTCGAATATTAATAGGTACTTATGTGCTGAGTAGTGGTTATTACGATGCTTACTATAAAAAAGCTCAAACTGTTCGCACGAAACTTATCAATGAATTTAATGCCGTATTTAAGAACGTCGATTTTCTTATTGGGCCGACGGCACCAAGCACTGCTTTTAAACTCGGAGAAAATGTTGATGATCCTTTGGCGATGTACCTTGTGGACATTATGACAGTATCTGCAAACTTGACGGGTATTCCATCAGTGAGCGTTCCAGCAGGGTTCGCAGGTAACTTGCCCGTTGGCATTCAGCTTATGGCGCCGCAAACAAAAGATGCTGAGCTTTTAGAGCTCGCCGCAGGATTCGAAGGGCTGCCGTCATGACCATATCGGGCTTAATATTTATTATTGTTGCTGCCGTCGTTATTTTGGTACTGATTAGTTTGAGCTCAAAATCATCCGTTCATGGTAAGGGTATTGATAGCGCTCATTTTAAAAATGAATGGAACGATTGTGTTGAGCAATTTCAGGATGAAAAAACTCGCGGCTTGAGCCTTATCAATGCCGATAAACTACTCGATGAAGCACTGAAGTGCTTAGGGCATACCGGTGACACCATGGCCGAACGACTTGTTTCAGCCAAAAACGTATTAAAGAATAAAGATGAAGTCTGGAGCGCTCGCAAAATCCGCAATCGCTTAGTTCATGAATCAAATTATCATCCGACTGAAAAGATTGTGAAACGATCGTTAAATGGGTATTACCGTGCCTTTAAAGATTTAGGGGTATTTTAATGAATGATTACCTCGTAGATGGCTATCTTCCAACGATTGGTATCGAATGCCACGTACAGCTTAAGACGAACACCAAGCTATTCGCAGGTGTTAGTAATGATGCCCGCGGCGCTAAGTCGAACACCCTTATTAGCCCGATTTGTGTTGGACTACCCGGTGTACTTCCGGTACTCAATGGGCAAGCAGTAACACTTGCTATTCGTGCTGGATTGGCACTGCGCGCAGAAATTGCCGAAGTCAGTCATTTTGATCGCAAGCACTATTTTTACCCTGATTTACCACTGGGCTACCAGATTACGCAGTTTGAGCGACCAGTTGTTGGCAAGGGTACTGTTGAGGCTCCAATGGAAGACGGCAGCTATGTAACAGTTGGCATTACGTGTGCACATCTCGAGGCCGATGCCGGCAAGAGTACCCATCCAGAGGGTGTCGATTACAGTCTTGTAGACCTCAACCGTGCCGGAACGCCACTGCTCGAAATTGTGAGCGAACCTGATATCCATAATGCTGCCGAAGCTAAAGCGTATGCGCATGAACTGTATCTACTCATGAAATTTGCCGATGTTAGTGATGTCGATTTGTATCAAGGTAACATGCGTTTTGATGTCAACGTGAGTGTCAGCAAGGATCACACTAAAATGGGCACCCGTAGCGAAACGAAGAATCTCAATAGCTTTAAATCTGTCGAAAAAACAGTAGAGTATGAAATTAAGCGTCAGATTGAAATCCTTGAAAAGGGCGGTGAAATTATCCAGGAAACACGTGGCTTTGATGATGCTAAGCAAAAAACGTTTAGCCAGCGTACCAAAGAAGATGCTCATGACTATCGTTATTTCCCAGACCCTGATATTCCACCTGTAACAATCACGAAAGCACAGATAGCTGCAGAAGCGGAAAAACTTGCACTGCTACCTGCCGCACTACGTGAAAAATTTGGCGAGCTTGGGCTAGATAGTGCGCAGGTCGAAACAGTACTTGAAATACCTGAAATGGCTGAAGTTATTCGCTATGCAGCTGAAAAGTATGATCAAAAAACAGCCAAAACAATTGCAAACTGGTGTTTGGGCGAGCTACAACGGCTTGAAACCGAAAGTCAGATTACGTGGCAGCAAGTAACTGCCGCAATTGAGTATCTTGTGACACTTGCTTCAATGACCGACGGTGCACAGCTCAGCAGTACTGCTGCAAAAGAACTTTTACCTGAAATCGTTGCAAATAATGTAGATCCACAACAACTTGCCGTAGAAAAGAACCTACTGCAAGTATCTGATGAGGGCGAACTTGTGATGATTATTGAGCAGATTCTCGGCGAAAATGAAAAAGCAGCCGAAGACGTCCGAAACGGTGAAATGAAAGCCATTGGTTTTTTAGTTGGCCAAGTTATGAAGGCGAGCCAAGGCCGCGCCAACCCTGCTGTAGTGCAAGAACTTATTAAAAAACAACTCGGAGCTTAGTCTGTGAAGCAACCAACAAAAGCTATTATTGCAGCCGCAGGGCTTGGCACCAGATTCTTGCCGCAAACAAAAGCCATGCCGAAAGAAATGTTGCCGATTATCGATAAGCCAGTTATCCAAATTATTGTTGAGCAACTGGTCGCTAGTGGAGTAACTGATATTATTATTGTAACCGGTAGCACCAAGCGTGCGATTGAAGACCATTTCGACCGTAGTGATGAACTCGAAAATGAACTTCGGGCAAAAGGTAAAGATGATCTAGCCAATGAGATTAAAAAAGTTGCAGAACTTGCCAATTTTATTTATTTACGGCAAAAGGGTACGCCAAAGGGTAATGCCCGGCCACTTATTAATGCATCGCATCTACTTGGTGCGGACGAGCCATTTTACATGTTTTTTGCAGACGATTTTTTTCGTAGTGAAGTGCCGCACGCCAAACAGTTACTCGATGTGTATAACCAGACTGGTAGCTCAGTAATTTCGCTTATTGAAGTCGAGCCAAAGGACACAAGCAAATATGGTATTGCCGATATTGCCGAACAGCTCGGTAAGCGCACCTTTAAAGTTGCGCAGCTTGTCGAAAAACCGGGCCCAGAAAAAGCACCTTCACTTTTTGCCGCTGTCGGGGGCTATTTGCTAACGCCTGATATCTTACCAATTGTGGCCAAGGAGATACCCGGGCACGGCGGCGAGCTAGTTCTGGCCGATAGTATTAATGAACTTGCAGTGCAGGGTAAAGTGTATGGCAAGTTTATCGACGGGGTCTATCATGATGCCGGGGACAAACTACGATATCTGAAAGCAGTGGTTGATCATGCGCTCGTTGACCCCAACATTGGCCCTGCTTTTAAAGAGTATATAAATACTAGACTTAACTAATAATTCATGGTATAATACTGCCATGGATGACACTCAAGCTTTTCAAATATTAGTAGTAATACTATCGGTTACCCTCGCAATATTTTTAGTTCTCGCGATTATCGCAACGACCTGGCTTATTAAAGTACTTAAGAATGTTGATTCTATTACTGAAAAGGCAGATCGTGTTGCTACAGATATCGAAGCAGCCGCTGATAATTTCAAACGGAATGCCGGCCCAGTGGCTGCAGTCCAAACCCTTATGGGTTTATTTAAGCGTTAAATAAGGGAGACAATTATTATGAATAAAGATGTAAAAAACGTTGGTTTTGCATTAATCGCCGGACTTGCTGCTGGCTATGCACTTGGCGTATTGACTGCACCAAAGAGCGGCAAAGAAACACGCAGCGATATTAAAGAGGCTGGCACCAAAGCATATAAAATTGCCGAGGCTCGTTTAAAAAATACCTATGAAGATTTGAGCGACGTTATCGCTAACGCCAGCGAACAGGCTAAAAAACTGAATAAAAAAGGTAAAGAAGAACTTGATGTTCTTTTAGCGGCTGCACACGACGCACAAGGTCGCGTTAAACAGCTTATTACCTCAGTCAGAAATGGTGATGTTACCGAAGAGCAATTTGAAGATACTGTTGTAGCTGCACAAGTAGCAAAGGATGAACTTCGAGATTTCATCTCTGAAAAGTAAAAGCGTCAATTTTACAGCATAAAAATACCCCGCATGGTGGGGTATTTTTATATACTAGATATAACAACCAATTACGCGTTGTTCCTTATGGTCATGTTTTATAAGGAGACAAATGACGACTAAACAAAAGGCTACCCTTGTAGCATCAGACTATGTGCATTTGCACAATCACACGCATTATAGTGTGCTTGATGGTCTACAAAAAATACCCGAAATGCTCGATTACGTCAAAGAGCTCGGCATGGAATCGATTGCCATAACTGATCATGGCAGTTTATCCGGCGCTATTGAGTTTTATAAAGAGGCTAAAAGTCGTGGCATTAAGCCAATTATTGGGATTGAGACGTACATTGCGAGCCGCAAGCATACAAACAAAGACCCAGCCAAAGATAAAGGGCGATTTCATCTTGTCTTACTGGCGATGAACATGCAAGGTTATCAGAACCTTATGAAGCTCAGTACCATTGCGAACCTTGAGGGGTTTTATCATAAACCGCGCATTGATCATGACTTAATTGAGCAATATCACGAAGGGCTTATTGCTCTTTCAGGTTGTATTGGTGGTGAAGTTGGTGAAAATCTGCGCAATGGCGATTACCGTAAAGCAAAAGAAATTGCCGAGTGGTATAAATCAATTTTTGGGGATAGGTACTATTTTGAGATTCAGCATCATGGCACACAGTGGGATGAGCAGAAACGTGTTAATGATCAGCTGTTTACACTTGGAAAAGAACTCGATATTCCACTTGTGCTTACCTGTGATGCGCACTATTTAAAACATGAGGATCAAGAAGCCCACGAAATACTGCTTTGCGTCCAGACTGGCGCTTTTTTAAGCGAGGACAACCGCTTTAGCCTCAAAGGCACCGATTTGCACGTAACAGAGCCTGACGAGCTTATCGAGGCATGGGGAGATACGCCAGAAGTAATTACCAATACAAAAGCCATTGCCGACAGGTGTGACTTAGAACTTGATCTTGGGAAGATTTTGATTCCAAAATTTGAAGTACCAAAAGGAGAAACCGAAAAAAGTTACTTGCATGAGCATGTTTTTCAAGGGCTCGCCTGGCGCTACGGGGGTGTGGAGTATCAAGACTCAAAGAAGTTGACTATTGAAGATGCTCGGAAAAAAATACCAGAGGCCCAACTTGAGCGAGCCGATTATGAGCTTGGCGTTATTGATAACATGGGCTTTAACGGTTATTTTTTGATTATTTGGGATTTTATTGGCTGGGGCAAAGACCAAGGTATCATTTTTGGGCCTGGCAGAGGTAGCGCAGCAGGTTCGATTGTGGCCTATAGTTTACGTATTACTGAGCTTGATCCACTAAAATATGATTTGCTTTTTGAGCGTTTCTTGAACCCCGATCGTATCAGCATGCCAGATATCGATATTGATATTCAGGATAGTCGCCGCGATGAGGTAATCCAGTATTGTGTTGAAAAATATGGCACTAATCGTGTGGCTAACATTGTAACGTTCGGTAAAATGGCCGCTCGTAATGCAATTCGCGATGTAGCCAGGGTATTACAGGTACCATATGCCGAAGCTGATCGCTTGGCAAAGCTCGTGCCGCCACCAGTACAGGGTAGGCATATTCTTCTTAAGAAAAGCCTAATTGAGAACCAAGACCTAAAAGCGGAGTATGAAAAAAATCCCATTGCGAGGCAAGTCTACGATATGGCAACTCGACTCGAAGGCACGATTCGGAGCCACGGCGTGCATGCTGCAGGCGTTGTGATTGCACCAGATGACATTGTGAAATTTGCGCCACTCGAGATGGCCCAAAAAGGCGTTGTCACAACGCAGTACTCAATGAACCCTATCGAAGAACTCGGCCTCCTCAAAATGGACTTTTTAGGCCTCAGTAACCTTACGACAATTAAGAACGCGCTGCGTATTGTGAAAAGAGTTTATGGCCAAGATATAGATATAGAAAAAGTGCCGTTAAATGACCCTGCAACGTTTGGGTTACTGAGTCACGGTGATACCACTGGCGTCTTTCAGCTGGAATCGGCTGGAATGAAACGCTACTTAAAAGAACTCAAACCGACAGTTTTTGATGACATTGTGGCTATGGTGGCGCTCTATCGACCAGGCCCGATGCAGTGGATTGATGACTTTATTAGCCGTAAACACGGCAAAAAGGCCATTACGTATGTTGATGGAGCCATGGAACCGGCCCTCAAAAGTACTTACGGCGTACTGGTGTACCAAGAGCAGGTTATGCAAATCAGTAAAGAAATGTGTGGATTTACGGGTGGCCAAGCCGATACTCTGCGTAAAGCGATTGGTAAGAAACAGGTTGAAGTCATGAAGAAGCTTAAAAGAGACTTCATTGATGGAGCTGTAGAGGTTTCTGGCGCAGATAGGGCCGATATGGAGGCCTTTTGGATAAACCTTGAAGACTTTGCTGCCTATTGTTTCAACAAGAGCCACGCAGCTTGCTACGCGCTTATTGCGTATTGGACTGCATATCTAAAAGCTAACTACCCAGCTGCATTTATGGCTGCGGTCATGACGAGTGATTACGATGATACGGATAGACTGGCAATTGAAATTGCTGAGTGTAAACATATGGGCATAACTGTTTTGCCACCAAGCGTGAATGAAAGCTTTCATGAATTTGCTGTTGTACCACACACTAAAGATGAGCCAGCCCAAATTCGCTTTGGCATGGATGCCATTAAAAATGTCGGTCATGGTGCGGTTGCGGAAATTATTCGCGCTCGTGACGAAGACGGCCAGTTCAAAGACATTGGTGATTTTATCACGCGCGTCAGTAGCCGCTTGGTTAACCGCAAGGTGTGGGAGAGTCTTATTAAAGCCGGTGCCTACGAAGAATTTGCTGAGCGAGGAGCACTACTCGAAAGTATTGACGCTATTTTGGCGGTTGGAGCCAAGTTAACGAAAGAAATGAAGACCGGTCAAACAGATTTATTCGGCGGTGACGACAGTGTTGCCGCCCCGGCACTTAATTTACAGATTGGCGAAAGCTCTGGGCAGTATAGCGACCATGATTTTTTGCTCTGGGAGCGCGAACTGCTAGGGTTGTATCTTTCAAAACACCCACTTGAGGCTTTTCAGGCTATTTTGGATGAAAAATCTGTCCCGCTTAAAGAGATTACGGCGATAAATGATGGCAAGGTCGCCACAGTCGGTGGCACAATTTCAGAAATTCGTACGATTATGACTAAAAATGGCCAACCCATGGCTTTTGTAAAGCTTGAAGATTTTGCGGGTGATGAACGAGAAATTGTAGTGTTCCCGAATGCATTTAAAGACTACGAAGGCGCTTGGATACGAGACAAAATCGTTTTAGTTACGGGCAAAGTTAACGGTATTGATCGAGATGGTACACAGATGCCTGAGGCTAAAATCTTAGCCGATACCGTAGAGATGTTGACAGTCGAAGAGGCCAAAAGCTTTGAGGTGACTGGTAAGAAAACTGTCTTAAAAAATGGTGGGCGCGGCAAACGGGGCGCCCCAGGATCTCCGGTTAAAAACACAGCGCCAACAGCTATTCCACAAGCATCACGCTTGTACGTTCGAGTACCCGATGAGGGGGCAAACGAAGAGCTGCAAAAAATTAAGAAAGTGCTCGATGGCTATCGAGGTGATTACGAAGCGGTGCTTGTGATGGGCGGCTCAAAGCAAATTATTAAATTACCGCTTACCGTTGGTAATAGCTCTGAAATGATAACGGAGTTAAGCAATATCATCGGTAAAGAGCACGTAAAATTTCAATAGATCTTGAGTGAGTTAATTGAGCTTGTGATGCAGCCGTCGAATATGGCGAAGCTCAAGAGCGCCACCTACAGCAATAAGCACGACTGCACCTGATATAAGTGCCGCTGGTGGCAAGATTGTATATTTCGGTTGCAGTACCGCCGCCCCGCCGCCAGGATTTGTAGGTGCACCAATAACCTGCACAGCACCAGATTTCGCATAGAGCGCAACAATGACTGTCGTGTTCTTATGCCCCTGATATTCACCATATTGTGCAATACCAATACCAATATCTTGATATTCAGTATTGGTAATATTTTCACGGTGGCTTGGGCTATTCATCCAGCTCTTCATAACAGTCTCGGCTGATTCGTTGGTAATGGCCAGGTTTTCGCCGGCAACGTCATAGGTGTAGCCGGCCTTTTTTATATAATCCCACGCCATAGTGCCGTCTGGTGCGACATGTGCAAAGAATTGTTGCTTAGCCATGTCATCAGCTTTAGCTTGTGCGGCACTCGTGAGTTGGGTATTGGTTTTGAGCTCAGTAAGATTTAGCAAACTCCGCTCGTTGTTTGTGAGGCTAATAATGTCACTATTGCCGAATGCTCGTACAATAACTTCACTTGCAGGACTCAGAATACTAATACTGGCGAGCAACAAAAATGCACCGAGTAAAAAAAAGCTGTGGCCAACCCGATGTTTATGCATTAAGCGGCACTCCCCATACGGAGTTGGTATAGTGCGATGCCAGTAGCGACGCTTACATTGAATGATTCTTTGGAGCCAAACATAGGTATTTCTAGTATGACATCTACGCTGCTTAAAACAGAATCAGGAATACCTGTCACTTCGTTCCCTAGTAGCAAGGCTATATCTTGGGTCGGTGTGTAGGTATTTAGCGACAAGCTCTTTTGCTGTTGCTCGAGTGCAGCGATGTGGTACCCATCTGAACGAGCGGCCTGTATCGCTGCTTCAGTTGTTGCGTGCAGGCTTGAAGGCAATAGCTCTGCTCCGAGTGCCGTTTTATGAATTTGGGCAGTAACCTTTCGCGATTCGTGAGGCAAGCGGGAGTCATTAGGTTGCATAGGGTAGGGGGAATAGCCGGCATAATAGATGTGACTCACGCCAAAACCATCGGCGCTTCGCAAGATACTGCCAACATTATGGAGTGAACGAACGTCGGCAATAATGATAGCGAGCTTAAACATATTACTATAACTATAGCAAACAGAGGTAAAAAAGTTTAAAAAACGCTTATGCTCTTATATACTAAGGTGAAGTCATGCAAGATCCTGCTCGTATATCTGAAGAACAAAATACCCTGCGCCGCGCTCGTCTCTTAAATATTGCGTACGACGACACCTCTTTACAAGAAACGCCGCTTTTTGCAGACGTGCTTGCTGTACCCGAAATGTATAGTATTCGTGCTGTGCCATTATTTATCGATGAGCATAATGTTAAGTTTGGCATTACCAACACGACCTCGCAGTCAACTATGGCGACACTTCGCTCACGATTTTTAGACCAACGGGTTACTTTTTCACTTATTTCTGACACCGGCTATAAAGACCTCATGAAGCGTTATGACCCCCCAAAGCAGGTTATCTATCAAGATATTTCGTTGACGACTGACCAGGCAAGCCAATTGTCTACTGTGTCGAAAACAATGAGTGAAGTTCGGGCCGACGATATGTTAGCCTATCTTGTGCAGCAGGCGTATACCTTAAAAGCTTCTGATATTCATCTCGAAACAGATGACAACTCAGTGCGGATTCGCTTTCGTGTAGATGGTGTTTTGCATCCTATTGCTGAACTCACGCCTGAAAAATATCGTCAACTTGTTTCAAGTCTCGCTGTAGCCGCTAATATTTCAACTAGCTCAAATGAAGCGCAGACAGGGCACATTAATAAAAAGTTCCAGATGGCTGATGGGAGTGAAGTTGCCGTTAATATGCGTGTTGAAACAGTACCGACGGTGCATGCCATGGATGCAGTTTTAAGGCTTTTCAACCTAAAGCCAGAAATGATGCGCCTCGATAGCCTTGGGCTTAACCAAGAAGAAAACGATATTATTCGAGATATTATAAGTCACCCTAATGGGCTTGTGCTGCTTGTTGGGCCGACTGGTTCTGGTAAGACGACAACTCTGTATAGTATTTTGAACGAGCTCAATAGCCCTGAGCGTAAAATTATTACTCTTGAAGACCCAGTAGAATACCAGCTAAAAGGTATCACCCAGATTCCGGTTGATTCGAGGGGCGAGAGTGGTGGCTTTGCAGAAAAGTTTCGCGCAGTCCTTCGACTTGACCCTGATGTCATTATGGTTGGCGAAATTCGTGATCAAGATACTGCAAAAACTGCATTACAGTCTTCTCTGACCGGTCATCTTGTGTTGTCCACTTACCACGCAAGCTCTGCTGCTGCTGCTCTAACAAGACTACTCGATACAATTGGCGATAATCCACTCTTTAGCAGTGCCATCCGCCTAGTGGCCGCCCAACGGCTCATTCGAAAGTTAGATGAAAGTACAAAACAAGCATATACACCCGATGAATCGACACTGCGATGGGTAAAATCTGTCATCGATTCACTTCCGCCACATTTTGAACGACCGAGTCTTGAAAACATACAATTATTTAAGGCTGGTCATTCCGAAGAAAATCCATTTGGCTATAAGGGTCAGTTAGCGGTTCGCGAGTTACTGCTTATGACGAATAACCTACAGCAAGAGCTGAAAAGGCCGCCGCTTGAAATTACGACCACAAGTCTTGAGCATACTGCCGTTCAAGACGGGATGATAACGATGTTGCAAGATGCAGTTCTTAAAGCGTTGGCAGGTGAAACGAGTCTTGAGGAAGTTGCTCGTGTTGTTGCTTAAATAAGGTACAATACAAGGCAATGATTATGTTAAGAGTTAGTAAATGAAAAAACAATCGCTGCTTTCCATCGTTATCCCGGCATATAATGAAGAAAATTTTTTGCCGCGTTGTCTCGATTCGCTTCGAGAACAAGTTGATGCACCACCATACGAAATTATTGTTGTCGACAACAATAGTGATGACGCAACCCCGAGTATTGCCAAAAAATATGGTGCACGGCTCATTTCTGAGCCTCAACCAGGGGTTGTCTTTGCGAGGCAGGCAGGACTTAAGGCTGCAAAAGGCGAAATAATAATTTCAACCGATGCTGATACCTATTTTTCTGAAGACTGGCTACACAATATTGCAGTGTTCTTTGATGAAAATCCAGATGCGGCTGGGCTCGCCGGGCACTATCACTTTGTAAAAGGGCCCCTCTGGGCTAAGTTCTGGCCTGTTATGGGAGCCTTTTGGGTCAAGCTGATCTATGTTGTATTCGGTAAAACAATTTATGTTTCGGCTGCTAACTTGGCGTTTCGCAAAAAATATTTAGGTTCCTACAATACAAATCATCCACAGGGTGGCGACGAAACCGAGGTCCTCAAAGAACTTTCAAAACACGGTCGAGTACATGTAACACTTCATAACTCAGTTTGTACCTCATCAAGAAGAGTCAACCAAGGGTTTTTGCATAGTATTCTTGTGACGGTGGGCTACTACTACTTCTTTAATTTATGGCATACCAAACACATAGGTGGAGAGAGTGTTATAGGCGCCATGCCAGCTATCCGTACTGAATCGAGAACAGCACACTGGCGCATGATTGCCATTCAATGGGCGATTGTCGCGACGGTTGCGGTTGCCGGTTTTAGTATTGCAACACATCATCTGCCACACATATGGAAATTTTCGGAACTACTGCACTTATTTTAGGCATACTTGCATATTTAACCATGTATAACAAAACAACATGGTTTGGTAAGCAGGTATGGCGGTTTAAAACGACACAAAAAGTCGTTGCATTGACTTTTGACGATGGCCCTAATGAGCCATACACTTCGCAAATTGTCGCGTTGCTACAAAAATATGATCAGAAAGCTACTTTTTTTGTTGTAGGTAAAAACATGGAGCGCTTTCCGGGCAAAGTAGCCGAGACACAGGCAGCGGGTCATGAAATCGGTATCCACAGTTACGTGCATCAGTTTCGTTCATACTTTACTGACCCAATGTACAAACGGCAGATAGCTTTAGCGCAGCAAGGGCTTACAGCGGAGCATGTCAAAGTAAAGCATCTACGCTTCCCCTGGTTGTTCCGAACTCCGTGGCTGGTCTGTAGTAGTAAAAAACACGGTTTTGGTGTGCCAATTGGTGGCTACTTTGGCGGGTTATTTGAACCATTCCAACCGAAAGGTGAATGGATGGCAAAACACGCCAAAAAACTCATAAAACCAGGGGCAATTATTATATTGCATGATGGCTATAATGCGGCGGCGGCAAATAGAGCTCAAACGGTAATTGCTACAGAATTACTTCTCAAAGAATTAGCCGATAAAGGCTATAAGTCGGTGACGGTTAGCCAACTACTTGCGCTTAAAGACTGAAGCAACTACTTTAACGACATCAGAATTGAGAGCACTTGGAATAATGAAGTCAGCCGTAGGTTTTTTTATAAGACTGGCAATTGCTTCGGCAGCCTCAAGCTTGTGAGTTTCGGTAATAATACTTTGTGTATCGAGCGCTCCCCTAAAAATGCCGGGGAAAGCCAGTACGTTATTAACTTGATTCGGTAAGTCACTACGACCAGTTGCAACGATGGCTGCGCCGGCTTTTTTAGCAACGTCAGGGTATATTTCTGGTTCTGGGTTTGCGAGTGCAAAGACAATACCGTCGCGGTTCATGCTTGAAATCATTTCCGGTTTTATGAGACCGGCTCGACTGACGCCAATAACGACGTCCGCGCCAACGATAACTTCTGCCAACTCACCTGATTTATTATCGGTGTTATAGGCAGCAAGCTCTTGTTTGAAGGAGCTGAGGTCATTTCGATCGCTCGAAATAGCGCCATGACTATCGAGTGTTACAATTGAATAAACGTGTGAAGCGTGCAAAAGCTTAGCAATGGCCGTACCTGCTGCTCCGGCGCCAATGATAACGACACGAAGACTCTCCATTTTTTTAGGAACGACCCGCAGCGCATTAATGAGGCCAGCTAGTACCACAATTGCGGTTCCATGTTGGTCATCGTGCATAATAGGCATTTTAAGTCGTTTTTT
>JBBRSL010000026.1:0-15212 GCA_038245435.1 Saccharimonadales bacterium (SeqCode) | reverse complement strand
GTTGAGCAGCTAGGTTCATATACTACATTCCATCCTGTATGTGCATTTCGTTAGGCGTGTTTGTGTGCAACATATACTTCGCAAGTATCGTAGCATATAAGTCCAACTGAACAGGCGTGTAGGTTGCTGGCCAATTGTTCTGGCTTGGCCGCGCAAGAGCCGCATATGATTCTGCTCCCAGGTAGTCCTGACCCTGCCGTGCCCAGGTAGCCCAATTGTTAAATTCATTTTGCGATGTCGCATTAACTTTAAAGCGCATGCCGGCGAAACCTTCACCGCTAATATTTGCTGATGAACCATTGTAACTGCCTGCTTGATCGGCCATTAAATGAAGCTTTGTGGACATACCGCTCATTGCATATATTTGGCCACCAAGTTGCGGTACCCAGAACGAGTTCATCGGCGCATCAGAAGTTATCGTAAATGTTACAGGCCTCCCGACTGGTATTTGGGCGTAGTTAACCGTTGCCACGTTCTGATCAGGGTAAATAAATAGCCATTTCCACTGCATGGCGACGACTTGTACTTCAAGTGGCTCTACGTTCGAATCAAGCGGTTTAAACGGATCAAGATCATGTGAGCTGTTCCAGGTAACAACTGACAGCGTAAAGATAATAACTATCGGAATACCCCACCAAATTGCTTCGTACAATTTATTGCTATCCCAATCAGGAGTATATTTTGCCTTACTATTTGTTTCGCGGTATTTAAACAAAAAGGTAAATAGCAGGGTAAATACCGGCACAATAACAACTAACGACAAAATGGCAGCAAAAACGATAAGATTGCGCTGTTTTTCAGCGATGATGCCCTTAGGGTTGAACACTTCTACGTTAACCGTCTTTAAATACAGCGCTAAAGCAACGATTGCTGCGATTAACACAAGTACCCCAAAAACTATTTTGTATTTTTTGCCCATTGCTACTTATAAATATAGCATAAGCTTTTGAGGTATGGGCAACTATTGAGGCTCTACATACGATGAAATAATGCGCTTAACCACTTTTGCATAACTTATATTTATGCTATGCGTCGCCGGGATGCTCGTTACGTGAATATTTTTGTTAACTGTTGCCAGCGCCGAGTAATACTTACTTAAAAGGAGTAGGTCGAACGTACCATAGATAATATCAATCGGTGCAGTAAGCTTTTCGAGTTGATGAAGCGTATCTTGTTCGATAATCGCATTCTTAAGGCTCTTTGTAAAAGAACCCCAATTCGCATCACTTAAATCAAGATCACTACTCTTGCTGAGTGATTCAAGCTGTTTTGCACCGTTAAGCGTAAAATCTCTTTTTTGAATAAGCTTTTCATACACACTAAAATATATATTATTTAGCTGTCGGCCCGACCCTTTATAGGCATCAATTGAGCTGTCAAAATCATCGCCAGAGTAAAGTGGAATGCTGCAAAGCACCAATTGTTTGACTAGCTTAGGATACGACGTGGCGAGTTGAGTCGCAATTAAGCTGCCCATTGAATGTCCAACAATAATTGATTTTTGCTTGAGCCGTAGCCCTCGAATAGTGCGCGCTACAGATTTCGCATGATCTTGGAGATTGTAATCAGGCCAATCGGGGTTTGGTGACTTGCCAAATCCAAGCAAGTCAAACGTGATTGCACGTACTCGTAGTTCGGGCGAAAGGGGCAAGACCGTGTTCCAGGTTCTGCTATCACTCGCTATACCGTGCAAAAAAATCACAGGCTGGCCTTCGCCTTCGTCACTCGCTATATGTAGCGCATAGGGCAATTTAAGTTTTTCGTATACAAATGATGTAAATTTACTTACCATCGGCGCTAAACCTTGCTTCGTAACAAATACAACCACCCATTCCAGCTATGGCTTGGTGCATTGTGTTTGCTGGTAAATCAAGTGTATCCCCAGGTTGCATCGAAATTCGCACCGCGTCAACGACGAACGTAATTGACCCCTCGGCGCACCAAAGTGTTTTGTCATATGGGTGCACATAGGCCTCGAATACTTCGCCCGGTTCAGCGTCCCAACGCTCCGCAGTAATTTTTTTGTGCGAAAACACCGCCAAAAGTTCTTCCTCGGCTGATTCATAAACTTTAGACCATCGATATTTGCGTAGCTCCATATAACTAGTAGTATTACATATAAGAAAAGAGGTTGCTACATGTGCAGAAGTATTAAAACACTTTATAATTACGAGCCATCTGCAACAGATGACGACATTCAAGCTGCCGCGCTGCAGTTCGTGCGCAAAGTTTCAGGCTACCGAACTCCGAGCAAAGCAAACGAAGTAGCGTTTAACCAAGCGGTCAATGAAATTAGCCACACCGTGCAGCACCTACTCAGCGGTTTGCATACCCATGCCCAACCTAAAAGCAGAACTTAAACTCGCTACATATTAAACTTTATTTTGAACTAAGTAGTGAAACTGCCCCTACATAGTAGATATAGGTATGCCCGCTAGTTTTACTTATTGATGGTGTTCATATGCTCGATTCACCGCTTCTTGAAGCGAAACCTGCATTTCGTCTCGAACTTCATTAGGTTTTACAAATGGGCCCGTGTTTGGTTCGCCAAAATATACGACAGGGCACCGCGCATCGCGCTTAGTCTCACTTTTATAGGCAATGCCGATTGGCAGCACAGACGTTTCTATGTTTTCTCTCCAAGCTTTACAGGCAATTTTAGCAAAGCCAGCTTCAAGCTTCATAAGTTTTTGCCAGTCACTGGTCGTATTGCGTGCACCTTCGGGGAAGCCTGACATATTTATACCTTTATGCATCCGTTTTACAGTAGTTTCAATCATACGTAGCGCAACACGACCGACAGAAAAGCCCGCCATTTGCTGCCACTCCGGCGAAACATCTTTTTCGCGCGCGACAGGTATACCATCACCAAGTTCAGTTAGATACCGCGTAACAGGGTGCTCGAAATAGGGGATTTTAGCCAAAATGCTTGTGTTTCCCACAAGCGGGCGGAGTGTCGGCGTTTTTTGATAGGCTGCATCAAGCACCATATGGTCAACGTAACGTGAATGGTTCGCAATAAGCACCATCAGGTTGCCTAACGTGGTTTGCTCAGCGATAAACTCTTGTACTCCTGGTGCGAATTCGACACGGGGCCAAAAAAAACCCGCCAACCCAATATGCCCAATTTTAGATAAAATTGGATTCGGCCTAAACTCATCGTAATAGTCATAAACTTGTTCGTAATTTTCAAAAGTGATTGCTTCAGTAGGTAGTTTAACCATGGATGTACTGTAGCAAATTACTGCGTAGCTGCAATCATAAGCAGTTCTAGCTTACGGACAGTATTGATATTCCGCACCGTCATTTGTTTATAAAGCGGGGTACTAATAATTTTGAGCATTGCGCTTTTAGTTACGTGTTCACGCATAATATTCCAGACAATTGCGCCGGGTACATACCGCACAATTTCAATTTCAGATTTTACGACAATACTATCAAGCACTTTAGGCGAATCAACACCTGGCCACAAAAACATCACATCAGTCTTTTGTTTAGCATTATTCGTATACCCGCTTGGTATTGCAGCTATAGTAGCGCGAATTTCATCAAAGTTGCGAACAATAACACTCACACTAAAGCCAAAGATTTCTTCAATACCACTCTCAATTTTTTCGATAATCTCAACGTCGGTTTTTAGCTCAGACCAAAATATAACGTTGCCAGAATTTATATACGTCACTACACCAGTAAACCCAAGTTGCTCGAACAGAGTCTTGAGCTCCGCCATAGGCACTTTATTATTACCACCAACATTAATACCCCTCAACAGCGCGACGTATATCATACCAGTTTGAGTAAGGTACCTTTCACATCGTATGCTAAAGGTAATTCCAGTGCTTCAGCAAGAGTGAACCAGCGAGCATCAGACAGCTCTGATTCTTGAACATCGATTTCACCAGATTCATATAAAGCCTCAAATATTGAAATATCGTTTTCGCCATAGATGAATGATTCGAATAATTTACCAACAGCTACTGTAATGCCCGTTTCTTCTTTGACTTCGCGCATTGCACTTATTTCTAAGGATTCATCTAGCTCTACGACACCGCCAGGAAAGCTCCAATGGTGCGCATAACTATAGACTTCTGCAAGTTTAACCAACAGAATTTTATCGTCTTTGCGCGCGATAGCGAACGAACAAACGGCCATGTGCTAATAATAACAAAATACCGGCTGCTTGAAGCTACAATTAGAACTATAAAACCGCTCGCAATTATTCTGAGCCCATGAATGTTTCAAGTTCAGTGATATTAGAAATTACTAATTTATTGCCATCTTTCGAAATCAACCCACGACGAATCAAATTTGCGATTTGCCGGCTCACTGTTTCGCGAGCTAACCCTGTACGTGCAGTCAGCTCGTTCAAATTACCATCTAATACAATGTTAGTTTCATCAAGTTTATGAAACCGTCTTGCTTCTATCAGTAGCTCAATCACAATCTTTTTTTCCGCAGATCCATATAGTTGCATTGCCATGCGCATCATAAAGCCATCAAGGCCACGAACTACTCGCTGAAGCGTAAGAAATGCTACTTCTGGATTGTTTAGCATAAACTTTTGAAAATCTAGACGCGGTACTTTATGAACCTTTACGGCGTTGGCGGCTTTATAGCTAAAGCGATTTTGGCTACCACTAAACAACCAAAATATCGATAGAAATGAGGGTTTAGCGAACTGATTGACAACCACTTCGTTACCACTTGGAGCTATATCAATTTGGTTAACTTTACCTTGAACAATAAAGAATATATCTTCGGGAACATCGCCCGCTCGAGTAATCACTTGATCCTTTTTAAAGGAAACGAGAGGGTACTTTAAGTAGAATTCTCGCATATCTGTCTCAACTTTAGTACGATTGACCATAATTTGATAGTAACAGCAACTTAACTGCTCGCATAGCATTTTAAATAACTTTTAAATCAGTAGCCGTTACAGGTTACCGCCAACACTACAGATTTCTGCCGATGTAGGATTACCTATGTTGCTAATGGTAAAATAGACAGGCATGCATAAGTATACGGTGGTTTCAAATGAAGACCTCACCCCCACAACAACCATTCTTACGCTCCAAAAGGACCGAATGGATAGGCCATTCTCTTTTGAACCAGGCCAATATGCCGCGATTAGCTTCTACAACCATTCACGCCCAACAGCAGCACGTTGTTTTTCCATCGTCAGCTCACCGACCGAGCCTGGCATACTCCAATTCAGCATGCGTACAGGCGGTAAATTCACAAAGGCAATTAGTAGAGTTGCGCCAGGGCAAACAATTGATGTTCGAGGGCCATTTGGTGGTTTTGTATTTGACTGGGTGAACGATAAGAACGCAGTATTCTTAGCAGGAGGCATTGGCATTACGCCTTTTATGAGCATGCTTCGCTTTGCAACAAAAGTAGAATCGCTCAATAAAATTAGTCTTATTTATAGTTGCCGCAGCCAAGATGATATTCCATTTTTTGATGAGCTGAAACAAATCGAACGAGCGAACCCAAATGTAACCATATTCTATGTAATTGCAAACGGAAATACCGATAAGCTTGCTGGCTTGCATGGGAGTACCGGTTTCGTTACACCAGAAGCAATTGATGCTATAACAAACAGAGCATACGATAACACCTCGTTTTACATATGCGGCCCGCCGCCTTTTATGAATGGAATGCTAAAAAATCTACAAAGTAAAAATGTTTCTGAATCGCGCATTATAACCGAAGCTTTTGGGCAGGGATCTCATAAACAGACAGGTAAAATTAGAAGCTGGCCTTTCAATATATATATGCTTGGTGCAGTAGGTATGGCGATGGGGAGTTTCTTAGTCATGCTACTTGATCTACTCAAAACAATACCCCCAGCTTCCATAATAGAAGCTACCCAGCCGATCCAAGTTGCATCTCCCGCGAACGCTCGGCAGGCAGACTTAGACAAACTCGTAAACGGACTTGCGTCAGCTAAAAGCCCAGGCACACCATCAGATGCTGTCATTGCCGCGCAAAAAGCTGCGATACCAATTGCTACCGTCGCTGCTACTACGCAATCACAAAGTACTTCGTCAACAAGCTCCGGTAGTGCCTCAACTCCAAAAACTACAACCGTAACAGCCGCACCCACACCAACGCCTGTTCGTACTCCTGTGTGTACCACAAGCCCAAGTGGAGTAAAGACATGTATTTAATATGTTAAAGCACTACTCCCAAACTAATTTAGCGCTTGGCAGCGAGGTAGTACTGACAATAGTTTGTGATGACTCAGATAGTAAACATGCCTATGAGTTGCTCGAAAAACTATGGCTGTCTGTTTATCAATTCGAGCGGCGGTTTAGTCGCTTTTTGCCGAATAGTGAGCTTTCGTTATTCAACCGTTCAGCTGGGTGCAAAATACCAATATCGTCAGAGTTCAACGAAATCTTGCGAGCCTCGAAACAAATGAGCAAAAAAACAGCCGGACTTTATAATCCTTTCGTGCTGCCTGCACTACAACGAGCAGGCTATACGCAATCATTCGCCGAAGGTTACAGCAATGACCAACATGATAATTATTCTGCCTACCAAGTTGTAGAACATACGCTACTTGAGCTAGAAGGTAGTTTTGCGATGATTCCGTACGGAACAGCAATCGACCTCGGCGGCTGCGGAAAGGGTTTTCTTGCAGATCAACTGGCAGCAATGGCTCACCATGCGTGGATAGTCGGCTACTGGTTTTCGGTTGGCGGAGATATTGTTGGTGAAGGATTCGATATTGATAATAGTCCGTGGCGCATATCGGTATTTAATACATTTGAGCTTGAACAGGTAGGTAACTGGGTGATAAATACTTCCGGTCAGCAATTCGCTGTAGCGACTTCGGGGACTTCAGAGCGAAAAGGCCATAATTGGCATCATATTATTGACCCCCGTACACAAAAACCTGCAACAAGCGATATTAGCCAAGCAACCGTCTACAGTACTACTGGCATAGAAGCAGACGTACTAGCATCTTGTGCAATCATTCTTGGTACGGCTGAAGGCACTAAACTACTTAAGAAATGTGAAGTTCAAGCAGCGCTTATGAAAGGCGCCTCACCGGATGGTGAATTTATTGAAAAATCGTTCGGTAAAGCACTTAACAAAAAGGTGGGCCAGTATGCGTAAAATTATTTTTGCCTGGGCGCTTATATCAATATTTGGCACGCTAGGCTCAACCTTTGCTTTCAAGCCTGTTATGGCCGAATCAAATGGCTCAAGTAATATAATCGTTCAACCAATACCCGGGCCAACGGTTGGTGAAAAATTAGCCGAGCGTACGAAGGCTTCATGGCCATGGTATGTCACGCGCGCCTCAGGCCTTGTAGCGGCTGCCTCGTTGGTTATATTGTTACTATCAGGTATTGGCCAAGTTACCGGCTATACGTTTCGTTTCTTAGAACCACTTACAGCTTGGGCGACACACCGCGCACTCGGCATAACTTTCGCTATTGCAGTGTTCTTGCATATTTTTGCACTTTTATTTGATCACTTTGCCCCGTTTACCATTTGGCAGGTCTTGATACCTTGGCTATCCGATTACAGACCCGCTACAGTATTCGGTATTCATGTCGGGACACTTTATGTGGCACTCGGTGTTCTTGCATTCTATGGAGTAATTATTGTGATGATTAGTTCATACATCTGGCTCGAAAAAAAGCCGAAGCTTTGGAAGCTGTTGCACTTATTGTCATATATCATCATGCTTTTCGTATTCATCCACGCGCTGTATTTAGGTACTGATCTTGTGCATGGTGTGTTTCGATGGGTGTGGATCATATCAGGCTATCTTTTGGTTGCCGCTACGGTTCATAGACTCTATAGGGCGCGTACAACATGAACACCGAGCTTCGCAGTCAAGAACACCGCACAAGGCGTCTCGTGCTCTGGATTGCCATTTACGTGCTTGTATTCATGATGTTTATTACCGGTCTATATGTAGCAGCAAACCAAATACGCACTCATACACTTCCAGTTGGCCAGATAGAACTCAATATTCCTCATTCGCAGTACATTGTGGGCGAACCTATTAGTTTCCAAATAATCAATAAATTAAATGCCCCGATTTACGTAATAAATAAATGCCCTGCGGAACCTTTGGCCGTCTACTACAAACAGGGTGGGGTGTGGTTACGGATTCATGCTGATACAAATATTAATGAATGCTCAGAAAAAAACAGGCAAGAACCAATTGCGGCAAATTCCACGCGTGAAGGTAGCTTTAAAGATTGGGCTTCGATGTTTTTAAAGCCAGGTCAATACCGTATCGTAGCAATAGTAGAGCAGTATAATGCCTTACCATACCAAGATTTTGAGGTTATTGTACCTCCGGCCCCAGCTCCCAAGCCGGCACCTGTAGTTCCACAAAATGCCGCTACCACGCAATCGAACAACACCGCTTCTCCATCCAGAAGTACCTCACAAGTACAGAGCCAACCAACGCTACAGTCTAAAACAATCACTATTTCAGGCGGTTCTGTATCGGTTCAATATAATGCATCACAAATTTACGTTATTGCTGTTAACCCGCGAGCCGGGTGCAGCTACGAAGGTGGGAGAAGTGGCGCCCAAGTAGAGATAACCTTTAAATGCGGTGGTAGCGAAACACAGTTGCAACTCAGAGTAGTTAACGGTCAGTTACAACAGAGCGTCCAAACTGGCAATTAAATATACCTTGGGGTAAACCCCAAGGTATATTGATAAAGCCATATAAACTATCGTTGGAAAAGTTTGTACATGCGCAGTTTTTCGGGTATTTCATTTACCCAGGGGATAAACGGAAACGCGATCATGAGAAAAAGGAATAGTCCGAATATGACGGCTGCATCACGATCACCGTTTTCATCGCCTGATAGTACCGTGTGATTCAGGACACCAATTGGTGCGAGCCACCAAGCACCCACAGGGTTAGTCTTAGCTTCCTCTCGAAGCATTCCATATTGTTCTGTAGTTAAATTTAACGCTGTAGCGCGTTCTTCAAGTACTCCTGTATCTGCCAAGAACCTCACTACATAAGTCGTTTGATTGCCGGCAGGCACAGAGTCATTAGAGCCAGAAAGTGCAGATTCGTAGAGACCTGTGCTAGCCATTTCGACGAGTGAGTTCACAACCGATGCGGCCGATCCGGTCGGTGCTTTGGCAGGGTCTGGGCTATCACTAGCATAGTAATCTTCAAGTGCTTTAAGCTGATCTTTTTTTGCTTGATCTGTTTGTGCAGTAAATACTTTTAGCTCATCTTTCATACCAGGGCGAAGAGCGAGCAATTGATTATAAGGGCCCACAATATATACACCGCTAATATCATAAGTATATGGGTCAATCGTGTCCATATAGCCTGCGGTGTCCGAGCTCTCTGCAAATTCTGCTACTAATGTCTTTGCCATAAGCGTCGAATCTGCCTGCGCTATTTCTTTGATTGTTGTAGGTTTCAAAAATGGTGAAGGGAAGACTATCGCCAAACCTACGATTGCAACGATTAATACGCCACCTCTAATAAACAACAGGTTATGGTTTGCTGGTTCGACGGTAGCTTTTTTTGCATTTTTTCTTGTAGGATTAGCGATCCCCAAGGCTCGCACTAATACATAGTGAAAAAGCAATAAGCCTATAATGGCAAACGGTATAAGGGCAATATGGAAGCCGTACATCTGCTTATAGTTCAAAGTATCGACAATATACCCAAGTCCACTGCCATTGTAAAAGTCAGCACCCTGCAAGCTACGCCACTGAGAAGAAAAATCGCCTCTTAAAACGTAGCCAAACTCTGTTTCGAGAAGTACAAATATAAACATTAATACACCAAGCACCCATGTCAGCTGACGAGGTTTTTTATAACCTGAGGTAGAAAATACCACGAATAGATGCAAGATTATAAATAGTACAAAAGCTTGGGTAGACCATAGGTGAACACTTCTAAAAAACTGACCAACAGAATTCGTTAGCCACCAATTTGCTCCAAAAATAGCCATAACAATGCCTGTACCGAGTAGCATCAAGAACGAGATCATTGATAAAAATCCCAAAGAGTAGAAAAACTTGTTTCCAAACTTTGGGACATCCTGAATCATTAATTTCGTTAGGACATTCTGTATAGTTTTTGCACTTGATTGACCTTTTTTAGTTTTTTTAGCAGTAGTCGATTTCATACGGGGCTTTCTGCGGTTATGCTTATCGCCTCATAGTAGCTCAATTACAAAAATAATACTGTGATAAACATCACAGTATTTAGCTTATCGCTTTTGTTGAGTTATTTGCTCCCGGTATATATCGTTACAAGCCCGCCAGGTGCAAGCCGCGACTTAACATCCTTGTATCCAAGTTTTGTGAGAATATCTAAAAAAGTCTTACCTTCGGGGAACGCTTCAATTGACTCCGGCAGGTAACTATAAGCTTTTGGATCTTTAGAAATAGTGCGGCCAATAAAGGGTATAAAGTAACGTGAGTAAAGTGCGAACCCTTGTTTAACGCCAAAAACTCTTGTCTTCGAAAATTCAAGAATCATAACCGTTCCGCCAGGTTTTGTCACTCGTAGCATTTCGCTTAGACCAACTTCGAGGTCGCCAAAGTTACGAACTCCAAACCCAACTGTCACCGCATCAAAGCTGTCATCATTAAAGCGCAGCGCCTCTGAATCGCCAACCTCAAGTGAAATAATTCTTTCAGCATTTTTTTTAGCGACTTTAATCCTGGCCAGTTCAATCATATTAGGTGCTATATCAAGGCCAATGATACTTTTAGGCTTAAGCCGTAGTGCGGCAATCGCTAAGTCACCTGTACCAGTTGCAATATCTAATATCGTAGCGGGTTTACTCTTTGCAAGTATGTTGAGTGCCTTGCGACGCCACAGTTTATCGATATTAAGCGTCAGCAAATGATTCAGCAAATCATAACGGCCAGCAATGTTATCAAACATTTCTGTTACTTCTTGTTTTTTGGATTCGTTTGCCTTGTTATATGGCTTCACTACGCTTTGCTTCATAAATACTAACTCTAGCGCATTTCTATGCGAATCAAAACCCTGTCAGAGTTCCTTGATTACTATTAATATATTGAACACCGATGAAAGATCAGGTCTGTGCTGCAACAAGTAAGTACTATCAATTCAAAGAACACATCGTACGTAAAAAAAGTTGCGCATAAATACACCTCTAGCCCTAAATCATAATAGTAAAACTACGCGGGTTGCGCTAAAATCAAAAGTATTATGGATCCATTCGGTAAATCATCAAAAGTAGTTATCGTCGAAGATAACGTAGCTCTCGCAGATATTTATAAAACACGTCTCGAAATACTTGGCTACACTTGTTTTGCCGCTTATGACGGTATCGAAGCAATTACTGTTATCGAAAAAGAGCATCCTGATTTAGTACTCCTTGACCTTATGCTCCCAAAAATAGCGGGCGACCAAATCCTAAGTCTTATGCGTTCAAGTACCTGGGGTAAAGATATAAAAGTCCTTATTATATCGAATCTTAACGAAGCCGATGCGCCAGCTGGATTACGCGAAAAGGGAATCGAAGGCTATGCAGTTAAGGCGAACCTATCAAACGATCAACTCGACGCACTCGTTGATAATATTCTTAAGCCGGCTACGCAAACCGAAGATGTCAGTCTCGAGCTCCCTGGCTCTGAAGTCGTCTAGCTTTTCAGAAATCTAGTGAATTTGGTGACTTTTTTTCGAATCCTTGGCGAATTGCGCGCACAAACACAGCCGAAGCAAAAATGTATAAAACAACAGTGAATAGATGTACTGAAATTTTTTGATCGAGACGAATAAGGTTGCAGACTAAAACAACACTAATAATACTTCTGAAATAGTTTCCAAAGCCCGCGAGAAGCGGCAGTATCACATATAAGAGTACGACGTCTTGCGCATATAAATGCGGGTCAATCAAAAGCGCCATAGCTATTGATGCCGCAAGCATTAACCGCCCACTATATACGCTTAAACTAAACTTTTGCTTGGTAAAGGCGAGTACAAATAGTATAAGCAGCAGTAGGGTACTCCCTGCAGTCAGCGCGTTTACGATGTTTACTTGAGTCTGCCCAAAAAGTGCAGTATAAAATCCGTTCAATCCAGAGGCGGTATTAAGCGCACCATACCAGGCAGCCGGTACAACAAAACCTGCGCCGTTGAAGTGATCGGTAACGACCGAAAGCATATAGTGTGTATACGTAACATAGAGGTGTATGCCAGTAATTGGCAACAATACAAGCATCATGGCTGTTGCCGACCCAACCATCGCCAAAATCACGCGCCACTGTTTCATGAGCGCAAGACCGACTAGGGTAAATAGTGCAAATTGCGGTTTTATAAATAATAACGATAAGCAGATACCACTCAGAACATAGCGGTGCTTTATTGCTGCAATATAGGCGAGTACACAGCCAAGTAGCAATAGTATCGAAGGTTGCCCTTCGATTAATGCTTGGTAAACAGGGAACGATGAAACAAGTAAGAATGCCCCAATCACTCTAAAGCGCTTATCGAGTGGCCTAGTAAGCCATGCAGCTATCCCTGTAATTACAACTAAATTAACCAATAGCCAAAGTAGCCGCGCCTCCGCGAAAGAAACGAGCGCAAGCGGTGTCAATAAAGCCGCCGCGAACGGTGGGTTCATATAAGCCATATAGCCAGCTGCGCCAACAGGATGGTTAATAATCTGTCGTTGAAAATCGATTAATGCATCTGCGCTATAAATTTGCGCTATGTTCCCGTGCAATGTCAAAATAGCCGCGCCATAAAAGGCTAGAAAGTCATGATGATTACCATGAAACGGTCCTGGGCCAGTAAGCATTTCATTAAACAAGCTATACAGCGTATAGGTGCCCAATAGCACCAATAAGAACGTCATAACCAGCACCAGAGTACTCATAAATTGGTTGCTTTTAGTATTCGTCATAATTTTGCGTATCCGTTTTTTCATGCACGCTCATAATATCAAACTTAGGCACATTATTTGCCCCTGATAGTAAAACCACGCAATATGCCCCAAACCAATCCTTGACCAGTAGTCACTTTGGGCAGACAATAAGCTTAGTCACTTAAAAAAATAATTGAGGTACATCATGTTTGCAACAACAATTTTAGGTTTTACCATCACAACTATTTGGATGGCATTTATCTTATTTATATGGGTTGTGGTCGCACTTTGGCCAGCTACACTAGCCCAGAAAAAAGGTTACAGTTTTTGGTTGTTCTTTTTAGTTAGCTTGTTCTTCTGGTGGATTACGCTTTTTGTCGTGTTGTTCTTAAAAGACAAGTCATTGCCACCGACACCCCAACAGCAGTAGCTAGTTAAAAGTCTTTACGTAAATTTAAAAGACTCACATCAGTGAGTCTTTTTTTCATAGAGTAAATATATATACGTCCAAAACCCAAAGTGTAGGTTAAAATACTAGCATTATGGCAAAAGAATTCGAAACAGGCATTACAGATAAGCGCGGTAAGCCAATTCACTTTGGCGATATAGTACAATACCAACTTTCTGGTTTCGGGAAAGCAAAAAGTGGCGGACCCCGACGTTATAGAATTGTTGGCTCAGGTAACAAAATAGAACTTACCTGGGAATCCGAAACTGACATTTCAGCGCGGGGAGTAAGATTTCGCGAAAGTGATACAAAATTTATGACTGTTGTCGACTGCAACCACTTCGGCGCCAATCGCCCTGTTTAGCGATAATGCGCTCATTATATTAATCGAAAAATCTATATTAAAAAAGAGGCACGTAATGTGCCTCTTTTAAAACCAAAGGAAGACTTGCACCCACAGATGTAGCCTACGAACTAAATAACTTATTTCGAACTATTGAACTTGTTTGGCTACATATACTTTAATGTGCTGTTTCACTTGGTCTTCCTACGCAATAATTTACCAAATGTTAAATTAGTCGTCAACTATTTTTTTCATATTTTTAAAGCATTGGCTGTGGAGGGATTCGCTTTTGTCGATTAATCTCCAAAAGTGCCGGGGTATGTCACAGGCATACCCGTTCGAATCCTTCTTAACACAAACTAAATTAAAAAGACCCAGATAAACCTGGGACTTTTTAATTTGGCTAGGGTGGAGGGATTCGAACCCCCGAATGCCAGTACCAAAAACTGGTGCCTTACCACTTGGCCACACCCTACTATTGTGTGTAATCTACTTACTTTTTAACGTTTGCTGACAATTTTGGTCCTGCCAGTACCGCTTACTATTTTTCAGTTGCAAGCAACTGATAGCTGGTGCCTTACTGCTTGGTTACACCTTATTAACGCTTTGCAATTATACAGTTATAGGCTGTTTTAGCCAAGAAATACGCCAGCTTACTATAGGTTTTGCTACTAATTCAATGCGTCGGTGCTTTAATAGTGGCCCATTGGGAGTTGTTGCAAATTACGTACGCTAGGCGGATGATTAATCTATACATAAAGGGGAGTTCTTATGGCAGATGAAAATAATGACGTAGAGCAAAAATCAAAAGCCCCCGGACAACCAGCTAAAACTGGTTCTAAAAAAACAAATAATAAAACACTGCTTATAGTAATTAGCATTGCTGGGCTCCTAATACTTATTCTGGCAGGAGTAGGCATTAACTTTGTAAAAAATAAGGTAGCCGACACAACTGCGGCCGGTATTATAACCACAGCAACAGGGGGCAAAGTTGCTGTAAACTCCAATGGTAAAGAGGTGACGGTAAAAACCAGTGATGGTTCGACCTACAGTTCTTCGCAAAAGCTACCAACAGATTGGCCTTCAAGCGTACCGCTGTATTCGCCATACACCGTCACTGGGTCGTACAAAGCATCGAGCGAAGGTAAAACCACTTGGCACCTCGCGACTACTACCTCTGATTCATACGACAAAGTTATAGCGAGTCTGCCAAGCAAGTATTCTGGCTGGACATCAAATTCGAGCTATGAAGCCAATGGCACGTCGCTATATTCTTACGATAACACCACTTATACTGTCATCTTATCTGTTGCGCAGCCCGACAGCAGCAGCAACAACCAGGTTGTCGTCAGCTACACTGTTTCGCAAAAATAGCACCGTATCTAGCTCCTAAGTATCGCTGCTATTACCGAGCCATCGGTTACAATAAGTAGCAATGAGTTTTGAATCGAACTATAAACAGTTAAATGCAGCCCAAAAACAGACAGTTGATACTATTGATGGCCCTGTGCTCGTTGTAGCGGGCCCTGGCACGGGCAAAACCCAGCTACTGGCCCTG
>JBBRSL010000025.1:0-15298 GCA_038245435.1 Saccharimonadales bacterium (SeqCode) | reverse complement strand
TTAAGCGTCGCTGCAGAGTCGGGTTTACGAACTAATTTTTCGAGTGATAATCCTGCAAATTCAGAGTTTTCAATAGAAAAGGCAAAAGCTTTTGTTGTTAAAGTTACGCAGCTCTTACAATAGCAAGATCACGAGCGGAATAGCTAACTCGCTCTAAGCCAGGCGTAGGTAGCTCAATTGCTTCAAGCTCTTCGATGCTACTAACCTCTATTTCTAAGTTCCAGAGTCGCTCTTCGTAGTTGTACTCATCTGCGACCCAAACTCTTTTTTTAGCTGTGCTTTCATCAGTGTGAAAGAAACTATGCCTAGTTTTTTCAAGCCTCCCAATACACGTTTCTTGCGCTAAAAGTTCGTAGTCTGCTTGCGAAATCGTTTGGCGAACTTCTTGTTTCTCATCACTCGAAATTATTGTCTTAAAAGAGCAGTAGTATACGACCGCACCATTCTCGTTTGTATTTTTACGAAGCCTATATTCTATATCACCCAACACATGATAAGACTGCTCAATCCTCGCAGATGTAATGTAATCACCTGCCTCTAGTTTTGCTTCGAGCATTGACTCGACAGCGCTGTCTTTAACAGCCTCGAACTTTGCCTCTATTTCTCGCGTTGGGTTCATCACAAGCTCTGTAGCACTCAAAATTTTATCTTCGAAGCTACCTCCCCAAAACACATGGAGCTCTGGATGGTCTTTTATTGCTTCAAAATTTGCCTCACATACGCGCCGTGCTTCTTCTGCGGTTTCATATCGTGCACTATTGGTTCGTTTTAGCTCTTCGTACTTTTCTTCGCTTTCGCGTACAACACTGGGCAGATAAATCATAATGTCAACGAGCGAAACGTGTGGCGATTGCAAGTGCCCCACCGCCTCGAGAATCACCTGGTATTCTTCATCAGAAACATACGCCTTAATACTTGCCCTATCAGTAATAATAAGCGTATCAGTGTTTTTGTACGTTTCGCGCGCAGCCTTGATTGATTCTATAATGTCAGTCAATATTGCGATTTCAATTTCTACAAATCGGGCACGATCATTTTGTAAATAGTGCACAAATTCTTCGGCACCACCCGGCAGTGCGTTTATATGCTTGCCTGCCGCTTCTTCTAGCACCACAACGTTTTTGCCTATTTTTTGCCCATACGCAATGGCATGCTCAACCCATGTAGTTTTTCCGCTACATGGCCCACCTTCTGGGCTCACCACAATAGGTTGTGGTGCCTTAAGCCGTTCTAATACCTCGTGTGCACTTGTATATTGTAGTTGTTCCATACCTAGAGCATAATAATATAATAATTTTTACACAGTGCAAGGCTTTTGAGTCAATAATTTTCGACTAAATACTCAACAAATTCAGTAATTGACTCAGTAAAACTTGTACTAAAAGGCCGCTCTATCCATGGCCCATCATCGAACATCAACTCATACCCATTAGAATAACCAGGGTCGGGTGTAAGCGGAAAATAACATATTCTCATTCCAAATTCATCGCTCAACATCGAAATCTTACGAGTCAATTCTTCAGATAATGGTTCGTTACATGGATAATAAAGGCGTGCCTGCTGTAAGTGCTTTGGCAATCTTTCCGTGCTTGCGAGGTGTTCATACTGTCGTTCCATGCAAATAATGATAGCTCTTATACTACAGACATATAGTCGAGAACTTATAGACTAGCTTTATTCGGCGTCGGCAAACTGTGCGCGTTTTTTGGCCATCCAAAAATCGCTTTGGCGAACGAGCTTAAATACATCACCACCATCAGCCAATAACTGCTTTACTGCTTCTTCGGTGAATACGCCATTTTGCGACCCTTTGGCAAGGACTACCCCATTTTCTTTTAGGCGCTCTGCAACCAACTTACCGGCTTGATACGGGCTATCACAGCGTGCTACATGGCACCCTTTAGCCTCGGCAGTATCCGCTAAAATCGTCTTTGCATCTTTACCAACTGTCACGACTAAATCAAGTTTCTTCGGGTCACAATATTCACCAATTTCACGGTGAGCTGCTTCACTGAAATTGCCAAGTTCATTCATCATACCCAAAATAGCTATGTGTTGTGGCGCTTCTTGCTTATATAGCGCATCAAGTGCTGCCTTACACGCCAGCGGACTTGAATTATACGAATCGTCAATAATGATCGAGTTTTTAATTCCATTCAATACCTGCATCCTGCCTGGTACTGGCTTAAAATTATGTACTCCGTTAATAATCTGTTTTTCGTCAAGACCCAACAAGTCGGCTACTGCTATAGCACCTGCAATTGGCTTTAGGCTATGTTCGGCAAGTACACGAGCTTTTGTAGTTAGTTCTTGCCCACTACCAAGAATAACGCTAAACTGCATCACTTGTTTTGCATCTTTATTAATTGAAAGTTTGTACTCAGAATGCTTAAAACCATACGAGTGAAGTTCTACATTACGAGGAATATATTTTTGCAAGTACTCTTCGGCAATATCATCGGCGTTCACGAGTAACGCATCTGAATAGTTGGCAATAGATAATTCTTCTTTTGCAACAGCCTCTAAATCAGGGAAGAATTCCATGTGCTCTTCACTTACCGCAGTAACAATGCTTATGTTCGGGCGTAAAAATTTTTGAAACCGAATAACATCACCAGGATAATCAGTGCCTATTTCGACAACGACGACCTCGTACGCAAGCCCGTTACGCAATATTTTTTGGCCGTGCAACCATGCCGCGTACCATCCAAACGGGTTATACAAATTAGGCAATGGGCGACCTAAAAATATAAACGGTACTGAAATTTCGGTATTGTAGTTGCCCTCTTGAAACTGAACTCTATATTTTTCTGCAAGAACTGTCGCAATTGCATGCTTAGTACTCGTTTTACCCACGCTCCCAGTTACTGCAACAATTATTGGTTTGTACTTTTTAACAATTCTGTTTGTTTGATTTGTAAAAAGCTTTTCGAGCCTTTTTTTTACATAGCTTTTTATTGCCATCTTTTATTTTCCGCTGAGTTTGGCCTGTAATTCTGCAATAGAAAGGGTTGCCTTTGGTGCTACAAAACGTGGACCGTAACCAACATTTGTAAAGGTTTCTGTATCTTGATTCCCGGGAACACCTAATTTAGTTGGCACTCTTGAACCGGCATTAATTTGTAATACGAAATCATACTTCGAGCCAGATTGTTGTTGACCGATTTGTGCAGCAAGTTTTTCTTGCCCAAGCATTATTAAATAGTTTGCGTATATTTTGCTATATGCATCAAGATCTATGCTTACGTTATACGTATAGATCATCCTGCCATTTTCACTCTTTTTTGAAACTAAATCGTACTTTTGAAATGCGTTTGTACTTTTGAGTTGACTAATAATTTGATCTTGTTGTATCGCACTAAGGTTTCCAAACATCAAAACACTGCCAAGTAATGAATCGGCTAATATTTGTGGCTGCTCGCCTTGAGCCGCCTCGCGTTTTGCCCATTGCCCAATTGCTGATTTATCTGCCTTAGCAGAGTTGTTGCTCTTAATCTCTGCATATCTTAAATAATCTGTCGTTGAGGTGCCGATTGTCTCGGTAATTACGCGTTCATTCGTCTCGGTATTCTCGAGCTTAACGGTTGAACGAGCAATTAGCGCCGGTGTAAATTGCAGGTCATTTACTTGAGTTAGTTTTTGCGTACCCTCTGTTTTTGAACTTGTCCGAGTTACATAATCTACAGATAAATTACTACTTAATGTTCCCCAGAATACATTAGAGGCCTTTAAATAAGACTGGTTATACCAAAACCAAAACAGTAAGCATCCTGCAATTATTATCGTAATTGCAACCATCCAGTTAATCTGGTTTTTGGTAGCCTGCTTTTTTAATACTTTTTTTGCCATCACCCTATTGTACCAGCTTTAAAGCTTTTAATCTGGTGGCATATTCGCTATAATTCTGCCTGTTGTTTGTTCTGCAGCTCGCAAGTTTTACAAACCAAGCCAAAGGCAGTTTGCAAAACTTAGAAGGAGCCACCAAGGAATAAGTTGAAGCTTTTGCCATTCTTGGCAAAACAAAACAAATCCGCAGGTTGCGACGCGGGGCATTAGCGCAGTTGGTTAGCGCGCTTCGCTGGCAGTGAAGAGGTCATCGGTTCGAATCCGATATGCTCCACCAAATAAAACAGTTCAGGTCATCCTGAACTTTTTTATTTGGTAAACATGTGGGTTCGAACAAATACTGAAGGTATTTAGGTTCGTATCCGGTAAAAAGCTTCGCTCGCAAAAGCTTGCTTTGAGAACGAAGCGCAATTATACAAAGTATATGCTCCACCAAATACATGACCCCACTTTATGTAGGGTTTTGTATTCGGTTGATATTAAGCGGGGTAATCTATATAACTATTGCACGGAATCCATTTAGTGACTATACTTTATATAGTTACTATTTATACAAATATGTATTATTTGTTACTAAAATGATTATACTTAAGGCTATATTATGACCATATTTCAGAGCTCACGACATATCGCTGACACTATTATTAGAAATTGCACCGGAAATACCCTACTGCTATTAAGCGGCGGGTCAAGTGCCAAAGTTGCTGTTAAGGCCCTTCAGCTTTTACCTCAAGAAACACTCAATAATATGACAGTTTCATTAAGCGATGAGCGCTTTGTAGATACTTCAAGTCCGGACTCAAACTGGAACCTACTTGAAAGTTTTGGACTGAATGATATTTCGGTTAAAAAACTGACGGTTTTAAAAACCCAACCCTCTTCTCGCGAAACGACGACTGCAGATTTTACACAAGCACTTGCGTCTGCACAGTCAGAAGCAGACTGTATTGTCGCAATCCTCGGGATTGGTACCGATAACCACACAGCAGGAATACTCCCCAATAGTGTAGCGGCGCACTCTTCAAGCCCGATTGTCATCGATTACGAAACAGATAGTTTTGAGCGAATCACGATTACGCCAACATTTTTTGAAAATATCGATTATGCTTACTTGTACGCTGAAGGCCCTGATAAAAAACCCGCGGTTGAACTGCTTAATAGTGAACTTGACCCAATAGCTTATCCGGCACAATTACTTAAAAAAACGAAATCATGGGAAGTACTATATAACGAGGAGGCATTATGAAATTAGGCTTTGTAGGCTTAGGAAAAATGGGTAGTCAAATTGTTAAAAAACTTTTGGCTGCAGGTAACGAGATTGTCGTATTCGATGTAAACAGCGAAGCGATTGCGCAGCTTACTGAACAAGGTGCAATTGCCGCAACAAGCCGCGAAGACTTAGTAGCACAACTCGGCGAGAACCCAATTGTATGGCTGATGATTCCTGCTGAGTATACGCAACAAGAAATAGAGGCTTTTGCAGATATTTTACCTGCAGGCAGCACGCTAATTGATGGCGGCAATACAAACTACAACCAAACTATCGCCCATGCCGAGCTCCTTAAAAGTAAGCAATGTGATTTCATAGATATTGGCACAAGTGGTGGCATTATGGGGCTCGAAAATGGTTTCTGCCTTATGGTCGGTGGGCCGTTTGAGCGCTATCAGCAAATTACGCCACTGCTCGATACGCTAGTTGCTCCGCACGGGGCATATAGTTATATGGGGCCCAATGGCTATGGTCACTACGTAAAAATGGTTCATAACGGTATTGAATATGGCATCATGCAGGCATTAGCCGAAGGCTATCACCTACTTAAAGCAGGGCCACTTCCAAATATTCCACTGCAAGATGCATCAGAAGTTTGGCAACATGGCAGTATTGTTGAGTCAACACTCAATAAATTGATTGCCGAAATAATGAAAGAAAATGCCAATCTAGAAGGCGTTGATGGCTTTGTGGCAGATTCTGGTGAAGGCCGCTGGACCTTAGACGCAGCGCGAAATGCACAAGTACCAATGCCAACTCTTCAGGACGCTCTAAACGTGCGTGTAGCAAGTCAGCAAGGTGAAGTATCATATGCTACGCAGTTGCTTGCAGCACTCCGAAATAAATTTGGTGGCCACGAAATCAATAACCCTAAATAATTATGGATGAACACTCAATGGACGAAGAAACGCAATCACCAACTGCTTTAGTAATTTTTGGAGCGACCGGTAACTTAGTACAAAAGAAGTTGCTACCTGCGCTCTATCACCTTTTAAAAGGCAATTTTCTCCCCGAAAACTTTACGATTGTGTGTGTTGTACGTGACGAAACAGCCACAATAGAATCTATTGCCGAAAAAGCCGAAATAGCACTTCTTAGGCGTGAGCATGACGAGGATGAATCGATAATGAACAAGCTCAAAGAACGTATGAGGCTTGTAACGATGGATAGCACGAGTCAGGATGACTACCATAAGCTCCGAGATATGCTTGACAGTATCGACCAAGAAAAAGGCATTGCCCATAACCGACTTTATTACCTTGCTATTCCCCCTGCGATATTCCCTACTGTCATTGCTTGCCTTGGTAATGCTGGGCTCAATAACGAAGAAAACGGTACGGCGCGGCGCGTTTTAGTTGAAAAGCCATTTGGCACCAATTTGCAAAGTGCGCAAGAACTCGTGAACCATATTGGTCAATATTTTGCAGAGCACCAGGTATATCGTATCGATCACTACCTCGCGAAAGAGACTGCTCAAAATATTTTGACGTTTCGTTTCAACAACCCACTTGTCGAAGATCTATGGGGTAGGCAGTTTATCGACCATATCCAAATTACTGCGGCCGAGCAAACAGATATTGAAGGACGTGCAAACTTCTATGAAGGTATGGGCGCACTCCGCGATATTGTGCAGAGTCACTTGTTGCAAGTCCTTGCACTTACTATGATGGAAGTCCCCTACCCACTCAATTCAGATAATATTCATGCCGAAAAGTTAGCACTCCTTGAAACGGTACGGCCAATAAAGCCAAATCATGTCAATGAAGTTGCAGTACGTGGTCAGTACGAAGGCTATCGCAGCGAAGTCGAAAACGAAGAATCAAATGTTGAAACGTACGCAGCGTTGCACCTCGAAGTAGCTAACTCAAGATGGGGTGGCGTGCCAGTACTTGTACGAACAGGTAAAGCCTTAGCCGATAAAATGACCGAAATAAATATTGTCTTTAAAGACCGGACAAAACGTAAAGTTGAATCCAATTTGCTTACTATACGCATCCAGCCTGATGAAGGTATTGGCATAAAGCTGCAAGCAAAAAAACCTGGCTTTAATGACGATTTACAGCCGGTAAACATGGAATTTCGATACCAGTCATCATTTGAGGGCGTACAACCTGATGCTTACGAAAGAGTTTTAGTAGATGCCATAATCGGCGATCAAAGCCTTTTTGCAACCAGTGCAGAAGTTCTTAAATGCTGGGAAATACTTGAGCCAGTACTCGATAACTGGCAAAAAAACGAAAGCCACCTACATGCCTATGCAAAAGGTTCATGGGGCCCAGAGGCTGCTAATGAGCTTGCTAAAGAATATGGCAGTGCCTGGGTAGTAAGCCAATCTGCAAAAGACCAAAAACCAGAACTAGAACCCGCAGATACATTCGAACCATAATGTCTTTTATAGCCATAAAAATATCCCGATACATCGGGATATTTTTATTTCGCGCGGGCCCACCCTGCGGCTAAAGGGTTTTTGGTATTTTTTGTTTTTAGCCGCGCGTTTCCGCGCGAACCACCTAACTACAGTTATAAAGCTAAGTTTATGTTTTGTCAATAAAGCGAAATCTCGGCACTACTTCACCGTCAACTTCGACATCTTCAACAAACATATCGAGCGGTCTTACCAAAGTACCTTGCTCGCCCTGTAATGCTCGATAAACAACAAGTTTAGCCAACGTTTCAGTGTGTGTAGCTACATCAAGCACTTCGTAGGTCGCACCTTTGAAGTGTCTATATATACCTGGCGTAACTTCAGCCATTTATCATATCCATCAGTGTTGCCTCATCAATAACGACCGTCCCATATTTTTCAGCTTTAGCGAGCTTACTTGCACCAACTTTACCAGCTGCAACTAAATAGTTTGTATCCTTACCAACTGCGTTCTGGAACGTCCCGCCTAAATCACGAATTTTGTCTGCGGCCACATCGCGCCCCATTGATTGGAGTGTTCCTGTAATAACAAAACTTTTACCTAATAATTTACCGGTTCGAGGCGTAAATACTGGCTGCACTCCAAGGTGGGTAAACTTTTGTAATAACTCAATGTTGTCTTCATCTGCAAACCACGCAACCACGCTCTCGGCCACAACCTCGCCAATGCCATCAACAGCCTCTAGCTCGTCAATAGTAGCTAAAGCCACGGATTCTATTGAGCCAAAACGATTAACTAAATCAATGGCCGTTTGTGTGCCAACGTGTCGTATACCAAGCCCAAATAAAAAGCGTTCAAGTTTTGGTTGTTTTTTTGTAGCAATTGCATCAAGTAGCTTTTGGGCAGAAATACCTGCGAATCTATCAAGCGCGAGAAGTTGCGGTTTTGTGAGTGCATAAATATCGGCTAGGTCTTTTACTAAATCAGAATCAACCAGAGCTACCACATTTTTTTCACCGAGGGTGTCAATATCAAGTGCACCTTTTGATGCAAAATGCTCTAGTGCCCGCTTTAGTAGTATTGGCCCCGTAGCGCCTTTTACTCTATACACGACATCGCCTTCGGGTCGTTCAAATTCTAGTTCTGGATACTGGTGTTTTAGCGCCTCCATAAAATCAAAAACTGATGAATCTTTTGGGCGGAGCTCTAGTACAACGCTTTCAACCTGAGGAATAATGTCACCTGCTTTATAGATAACAACGGTGTCACCAATTCGTACGTCTTTACGAGCAATTTCATCGGCGTTATGCAAACTCGCATGTTGCACGGTAGAACCTGCAACAACAACTGGGTCAAATACCGCAACTGGTGTTGCCGCACCTGTTCGCCCAATACTAATTACAATATCTTTTACGATAGTAGTTGCTTGCTCGGCTGCGTATTTGTAAGCAACAGCGGCACGTGGCTGCTTACCCACTATGCCAAGTTCAGCATACTGCGCCCTATCGTTCACCTTTACTACAAGCCCGTCGGTATTAAAGGGGAGTTCTTTTCGTTTGGTGTCCCAGAGCTGTACAAAAGCCATGACTTTTTGCACGCTATCAAAAATACTTGCTTGCATATTTCGCCTTACACCAAGTGCTGTTATAGCTTCATAGGCATACATATTTGTCGGAACATCACTCGGGTTTTCTCGCAATAAATCATACGCAATAAAGGTTAAGGGTCGTTCTGCTACAAGTTTTGGGTCAAGTTGCCTAATCGTGCCCGCTGCAAGGTTGCGAGGGTTTGCAAATTCGGGCAATTCAGCGGCACGCCGTTGTGCATTTAGAGCATTAAAATCATTCAGCAGCATGACGATTTCACCCCGAATTTCAGTCATGCCAATCAAGAACTGTTCAAAACCTTTTTGAGCATGTAAGCGAAGTGGTACATTCTTAATAGTACGGACATTTGCGGTCGCATCTTCGCCCACAAAACTATCACCTCGTGTTACGGCGCGTACAAGCAACCCGTCTTCGTACACTAAGGCGCACGCCAAACCATCCATTTTTACATCAGTAAAAAATTCGTGCTTGCGGTTTGGTAGGAGCTTTTCCATGCGAACCACCCACGCCTCAACTTCATCTTTGCTAAATACGTCATTCAAACTTAACATTCGCGAGCTATGTGTTACTTTTCGGAACCCACCAATAAGTTCAGAGCCCACTCTTTGGGTCGGCGAATCTTGGGTAATTAACTCTGGTTGTGCTGCTTCAATTTTTTTTAGTTCTTGCATCAAGCCATCATAAATAGCATCAGACACACTTGAATTATCAAGTACATGGTACTGATACGAATACTCATTTAAGAGTTTTTTAAGCTCATCTGATCTATCCTTAAGATTCATCCAACAATCCCCGATACAAAATAAATAAGTAAGTTTGTACGATACCAAACGTTATAAAGCTTACGACATATGCAGCCACAACAGAAGCAGCAGGTACAATCCAAACAAACAACAGCATTACGACGAAATCAATAAGTACGGTCAAAAATACAAAGAGAAGTATATTGCGCAGCATCCAAAACCGGTGTTTTTTTGTAAGCTTTGCTGCAGATTTTATCGAAGTTATTGGTGTACCTTTTGGCAGCGAAACAATATATATTGCCGGTAACCACGCACAAAGCCAATAAAAAGTAGCAAAAAATAGCCCGCCGGCTATGAGTACGGCGATTACTAACTCAATACCTGTTCCGGCCTGCAAAACGCCCACAACAGCTGACCCAACTGATGCGGGAATAAATGTTAGCAGTAGTAGTACAAGGACAATTGTTGTCGGTACTATGCGGGCCGTACCATCAAAGTAAGCGTCGCGCATTCGTATATGTTTAAGCGTGCGAAGTTTACGAAGAACCCAAACAAACGCAAGCATAGCGATGACAAACAATAAAAACTGCACAATCGCACCGGCATCGGATTGGTTACTTGAGGCAAATAAGTTAACAATAGTGAGCGAATTTTTTGCGAGCCAGCCTGCTCCACCAAAACCTGCACTAATGTTATCGGCGATATCTTGGTACGAATACGCGATGCTGAACCCCATTACTAACATAAAATAAAGTACGCCATACACAGCGACTACCCCTGTTAGAGGTTTCCAGAACGTTGTCAGTTCTTGCCAAGTTCGGGAAGCTAATACCAAAAAAGATGGCAGCTTAATTTTTTTAGTTTTTGTCTTTTTGATTGGTTTCATTTTAAGCTTTTTCAATTCCGCGTAAAGCAGCTATACGATCTTCGATTGGGGGGTGGGTGCTAAACAAATTATTAAACGACTTACCGCTCAGCGGATTTGCAAAAAACAAATGCGCTGTTGAAGGGCTTTGTTTTTGCATAGGTTTTGCGTTGTCACGAATTTTCTCGAGAGCGCTTGCAAGGCCCTCGGGGTATCTTGTGGTGAGCGCACCCGTTGCATCAGCAAGGTATTCTCGCTTACGCGAAATAGCCAGTTGGATAATAGAGGCTATAAGTGGGGCTAAAATAAGCGCGATAATACCTACAACCATGGCAATTGGATTATTATTGTCATCATCACCGCCCCAAATCATCATACGAAGCACCATATCGCTAATAAGCGATACCGCCGCGACAAGCCCAAAAGCAAGCATCGATACTCGAATATCATAGTTTTGTACGTGCCCAAGTTCGTGTGCCAGTACTCCCTGCAACTCTTGTTTGTTCATGGTTTCGAGCAAGCCTGTTGTCACGGCGACGGCAGCATGGTTAGGGTCGCGCCCAGTTGCAAAGGCGTTTAGTGCCGGATCGTTAATGATATATACCTTTGGCATGGGTAGCCCCGTCGTTATGGCCAAGTTTTCTACGATGCGCCATAACTCTGGTGCATCACTCTTTTGAATTTGCTTAGCATTATTAATCGATAACGCTAGTTTATCTGATGCGTAATAGCTCCAGAGTGCATAGCCGCAGGCGAACACAATCGCAAAAACAGAAATAGCATACGAACCAAAGTACCAGCCTATTCCGAATGACAGCAAACTGACAAGCAGAAAAAAACCAAACATCAAAAAGAAAGTTTTGCGCTTATTGGCGTCTATCTGCGAATACACTAATCTACCTTACTTAAAATTTAACTTCGACTGGATTTTGTACTTCAGCAGTTTGCGCTTCGTCTAGTTCAAAGAACTCGCGTTCGTGGAATCCAAGGCTTTTTGCAAATACAGTGTTAGGAAATACTTTGATCTTAATGTTTAAATCGCGTGCTGAACCGTTATAAAAGCGGCGTGATGCCTGAATTTTATCTTCGGTATCAACAAGTTCTTCTTGCAAATGCCTAAAGTTTTCGCTTGCCTTAAGGTCTGGATAGGCCTCTGCAACGGCGAATAGGCTCTTTAGTGCGCCACTCAACATGTTTTCTGCTTCGGCTACCTGTGCAGGCCCCTGAGCGTTTAAGGCGTTCGCGCGAGCTTCAGTTACTTTAGTGAATACTCCACTTTCATGTTTTGCATAGCCCTGTACGCTGTTAACAAGGTTAGGAATAAGATCGTATCGACGCTTAAGCTGAACGGTAATATCGCTCCAGGCTTCATCAACTCGGACATTCAATTTAACAAGACCGTTATACGTTGCGATGATGTAAATAACAAGAAGTACAACAATCGCAAGCAAAATCCACAAAACAATCATATATTTACTCCTTAGGTTATGGTTTTAGTATACGCGTTTTCACACTGTTAGCAATCTAAAAAATGCTATGTTAGACATAAGGACTATCGACAGCTTTAAAGGAGGGCCTTTGACCTTGCAGACAAATCAAAATTAGATTTGTTGCTACAACCCAAATTATCCCTCATTTGGGCTTCGGGCGGGGTATGTCACCGGCATACCATTCAAGTCCCTGCCTAGCTCCAGACCAACTAAAAAACCTAGGATTACCTAGGTTTTTTAGTTGGTGGGCAAGGAGGGACTTGAACCCTCAAGCCTTGCGGCAACGGATTTTAAGTCCGCAGCGTATACCAATTCCGCCACTCGCCCGTTTACTAATGCCAATTATAGCAAATTGGAGGTGCGTACGGGTAACGCTCCCGTCTAGCAGGTTTTGCAGACCTGTGCCTAACTTCTCGGCCAACGCACCATGACAATTATTGAGCTATAAGACTCCACAAATTATAGCCGATTTGCACCTGGTATCAAAAGACAATGCACAAACATTACAAAATTTTAATAACTACGTTACCTAATTTTTGGCCCGAGTCAACATAGCATGCGGCCTCTACGATATCGTCTAACGCGTACTCTCTATCGATAACTGGCAAATATGCGCCTTTTGCTACAAGTTTTTGAATGTATTCGATTTTTTGTTTATCTATTTTAGGAATCGGAAATTTAACTTTTTTACTGCCCGTAATTGCGAACCATATAGCTAGTAATGGGTTTTGGCCACCATTGCCAAGTTCGGTAGAACAATACTTGCCTGCTGGCTTTAGTATTTTTTTGCATGCGCCGTATGAACTCCTACCAACGGCATCAAACACTAAATCAAACTTTTGATTAGTTTTAGTAAAGTCTTGGGTTTGGTAATCAATTACTTCGTCTGCGCCAAGGCTTTTTAGCAGTGTTACATTTTTTGTACCGCACACAGCCGTTACACGAACACCCATATCTTTTAAAATCTGTACGGCGGCACTACCAATTGCACCTGATGCCCCGTACACCATAACGTTCTGACCTTTTTTTACACCTGCGGCATTAATGTCGCTTAATGCGTATGTCGCGCCTTCGCCCGCAGCGGCAAGTTGTTTGCAGGTAAAACCTTTAGGAATAGTTGCAACTGGGTCGCGCTGATCAAATGCCATGTATTCGGCATGGGCCATACCTCTAAGGTCGTGGAATCCAAACACCTTGTCGCCAACTTTAAAATCAGTAACATCGGTGCCAATTTGCACTACTTCGCCAGCAAATTCACTACCCCATACGTGGTGTTTTGGGTTAATGAGCCCGGTAAAAAATCTTGATATAAAATAGTTGGCTCGCCTAAAACCCGCATCGGTACGGTTTACGGTTGCATAGTGCACTTTAATTAAAATTTCAGTGCTAGTAGGTGCAGGCTTTGCAACATCAGTAATGCTCAGTACGCTACTTGGCCCATATTTTGAATATACTGCTGCTTTCATCACTTAATATTAGCAAATTACTTATTAAGTTCTGCTCGGCTAATGGGCTCCCAAAAAGCATCTGCCCAATGCTTGTAGCTTAAGTTATTTGGATGAAACAAGTCTGGCGCAAAGCCAAAAATACTCTGGTTATCGCTTGTTTGCTTTTGCAAATCCACAAAGTTCAACTTTGGATAAGCCTTAAGTTCTTCGCTAATTATGTCACTAGCTTGTTTTGCTTTAGCTTTACTACCAGGGCGGCTATTAAACACCGGCATGTTTGCTACATATGCTCCGTCGGGCAATGTTGCTAAAACTTTTTTAAAATTAGCGCGATATGCAACTGCGTCAAAGCCCAAAACATCATTTGCTCCTATTTCAATAGTCACGACATCTGCTTTTATATCAGTGATGCGAGGTGCTTGCTCGGCCAAATAATCACTCATTTTTGCACCAGTTTTGCTAATATTAACAATTTTAACTGTTTTACTGGTTTGCTGTTCGAGCCTTTTAGCAACTAAACCAACGTAGCCACGCATTGGGCTAGTTGCGCCAATGCCTTGAGCAGCAGAATCACCCAAGGCCAAATACGTAATTTCACCAGATTCACTGGCTTTTTGGGCCCAATAATCTTTATATGTCGACAAAGTAGATGCCAACCATGCGAGCGCTATAAGTTCACCAATAACAATGACAGCAATTATTATAAGAACCATTTTTACCCTACCGATTTTACTTAAAGTGTTCCGTGTAATACCTATATCGTATCAGTTTAGGCAGACTTACTTTGCATAATTATGTACTGCCTTAGCCTTGTAGCGTAGAAACAATTTTATCAATGCGGCGGGTTTTGGTTTCGAGCGCCTTGGCTTCGGCTAAATTTTGGGCAGAATTTCTATCGCAGCATGTTACCAAAACCCAAAATGGTTGTTGTGCAGCCAGTTTTCATTTGTGCCAATAATAGCAAAAACAGGCTCGAATCTGAGGGTGATTCAAATAATTTGCTTGTCGTCCTTTTGGACTCATCAACATGATTGCACAATCATCCAAGCAAAGAGTAAAAATAAAGCCCCACTTTGGTGGGGCTTTCTAATTTTAGTGCTTACAAATCTAGTAAGATTTTTTAGCGCCTTCTTGAACAGCTTTTTCTGCGCTGTCCTTAGACATCATTGCACAAACTGTTGTACCACAAGCAGCGTGCTTGCCCTTAGCCATGTAGCCACCCTTAGCAGTTTGCACTACTTCAGCATTTGTTAGTTCTACACCTTTTTCTTTGCATTTAACGCAGTAGCCTGTTGCCATGGTATTTTACTCCCTTAAATTGAATATCTTGATTCATTATACGCCTTGAGCCTTAAATACCTAGTTAAAAAGAAAACCCACTTACGTGGGGCTGACTTTTTGGTGCAATACGTGGGTAAAAAGTTACACATTATTAAGGAAGAACTAAGTATGTGGCGTGAGATTTTAGCTATCCCTTATCAGGAACACCTGCTTGCACGTAAACGATTAGTGAGATGAGGGAGTTACACGCTGACTTACCACGGACTTAGGGCGGGGAGAAAGACGTCCACCCTTTTATTAAACAGGATTAGTATGGCTTACAACCTAACACAGACTATGGAGTTAAGTGGGACTGACATACCCCCACACCCCTAGTTTGCTT
>JBBRSL010000024.1:0-15542 GCA_038245435.1 Saccharimonadales bacterium (SeqCode) | reverse complement strand
CCAGCAATGTTATCGCTCAAGTAGTGTGCAACTTGCATTCGTGTTGGCATGATAGATTACGCTTTCGCGGCCTCCTCGAGCGCCTTTTCAATAAGCGAACTGTCAGTTTTTGAATCTAGTTTCTGCCCGAGCACTGTTTCGCTGGCTGCTGCGACAAGCAGGGCAGTATCTTTTTTAAGTGCTTTTTTAGCCTCAAGAACATCTTGGTGCAATTGTTCGCGGGCTTCGACTACTATTCTCTCAGCTTTTTTACCAGCCTTTGATTCTATATCACTGGCAAGCTTAGCAGCCTCTGCTTGCGCTGCTGCAGTAATTTCGTCAGCTTTATCGTGAGCAGCTGCGAAGATTTTTACTGCTTCGGCGGCTGCTTTTTCGAGTTCTAGTTTTGCTTCATCTGAACGGTCGAGGCCAGCTTTAAGCTCTTCTCGTCGCGCATCAATAACTGCAAATAGTTTACTCAAAACATACTTTTTTAATATCCAGACAACAATCACGAAAGAAATAATCTGAAAGACTATCGTTTTGAGATCAAGCCCCAAAGCGGCAATGCCAGTAGCTTCGTTGTTTGTTGTAGCGAGTAGCGAAATGTTCATCCGGTGTAGCGTGCCTTATATATTATTTGGTTGTGAAAACGATAAGTAGTACAAAGATCATGATTGCGTCAACAAGACCGGCCATGATAAGCGCCATTGAAAGCACCTTGCTTTGCGCTTCTGGGTTGCGACCAACCGAATTAACAGCTGCAGCACCGACCATGCCGAGGCCAATCGCTGGTCCGATAGCACCAATAGCGACCGTTATACCTTTTACAAATTCTGGGGTTAGTTCCATTTGATATCTCCTATTAATTACTTGTTACTACTTCGCCATTGTTTAACTGATTAACACTTGGGGAATGCGATTGTTCATTATGACCTTCGTCATTGGTGGTTGCCATTTGTAGGTATACAGAAGTAAGCATAATAAACAGGTAAGCCTGAATGGTACTAAAGAATATTTCCATCAAAATAACTGGCACCACACCAGCCCAAGCAAAGTTTCCACTTAAGTCTGCAACGACATGCAGCAGCACTTCACCAGCATAGATAACACCGAAAAGCCTAAGTGAAAGTGTCAACAAGCGAATAATTTCACTTAAAATTTCGAGTGGTCCCAAAAAGAAGTTCATCGGGTTCCACCATGGAGTCATTATTGAAAAATAGTGTTTGATATGCCCAAAGAATCCGCGCTCTTTTATGGCAAAAAACTGCACTGTACCAATGGATATAAGGGCAAGGGCAAATGTTCCGTTCAAATCAGTCGTAAACGGTCGGAGTAGCGCCCCCTGGATACCGTTGCTTTCGACGTAAACACTGCCACCCATGCCTGGTAATAAGCCAAATAGGTTATTAACAAGTATAAAGACAAACAAACCTAGAAAAAGAGGTAAAAATTTTCGCGCCTTCTTTTCATCACCGCTAAAGTTGTTTGTAAGCGTATCTAAAATAAACTCAGTTACGTTTTCCATGAAATAAGCAAACTGGCTTACCGGCCTGACGCGGCTTTTTGCAGCTGCGATTAAAAAGATAGATGATACAAAAAAAACAATTAATGCACCAAACAACATGGAGTTAGTAATGGCAAAATTGCCGATAGTGAAGATCGGCTCTGCTGCGAGTGGTACACCTGTACCTTCAGCCGCAAATTGCGCAAAAATCACAAGCCAACACCTAACATGTTTAGCGCACAGCGAGCAATAATTTTTGAGCTAATGTTACCCATTCGTTACCGCTAGTGTAACAATTTACCGATGTTTTTTCAAACCTTTTGTCAGTTTTCCATACCAACGAGTAAGGGGTTTATTAATTTTTGTCTTCCACCATGTTCGTAGCGGCCAACTATGAGCGCGTTGCCAAGCAAAGAACTTATCAGCCGCTACAAATGCTAATACAGCGTAGAGTACGCCAAGTAATACATCAATAACGTAGTGCTCGCCAAGATATACAACACCAAGCCACAAGCTTGCTGGGTATAACCATACCCACCACGTTTTTTTAAAGCTATACATACGATTTATAAAAAGCGCAAAAAGAGCGGGGTATGCAGAGTGAAGACTCGGCACTGCCGCTACAGGGTTTGGTGATAGTTTGGCGTAAAAACTTGAAAAATCTTTGATGCCCATTGCCCACCAAATATCGCTTGAAATGCGATGGATAGGATCAAAGTAGCCCAGCTGACTTGCCATCCAAGGTGGCGCAGCAGGGAACAGCAAATAGGTTAAAAAGGCACTATAGCTTAGCAAAATAAGCGCCAACATAAATTGCCAGTACAAACTGTCTCCAATTTTCTTCCAAATAAGCACACCAAGCGCGATAGGCATCAAAAAATGTATCGTATACAAAAAATAAAAATAAAAATCGTACCACTGAAGATGCCCATTCCACATAAAACTCTGGAGCCAGCCTGTAGGCAATACACCCCCGCCAAACCATTTATCAAAGTGAATCATCTCCCAGTAATGAACATTCGTATTGAGGCCCGGGACTAAGCTACGGAAACTTTCGTAGGCGAGTAGTAGCAAAATAAGTGGCGCAAATCGAAGTAAAAATGGGCGAGCCTGTCCAAAAACAGCAAAGATGATCATGAGTACGATGAAAAGGGTATCTGGTGTCCAAAATGTGCGCTCAACTAACAAAAGTAATGCTACTCCCACAAGGACACCTACACGTAGCGCGTTCTTCCAGCTCAGGTACGTGCGGATACTTCGTTTGGGTTTATTTTTTTTCATTCAACGTAGTATAGCTTATTTATATATTCAATTAGTGTCGCTAATAATATAGAACTTAGTGACTATGGCCCTTTTCAAGCTCAGCGATACGGTCATGATTGAGCCCAAAATAGTGAGCAACTTCATGCCAAACCGTATTCTTGACTTGAGCGATGAGCTCTGCTTGAGTGTTGGCAAATAGTTCGTGCGTATTTTGAAATATGGTTATACGGTCAGGCAAAGTGAAAGCGTAACCTCCACGTCTTTCGGTTAACGGTACTCCTTCATACAACCCAAAAAGAGATTGGCAAGGTCGAAGCCCTAACTTATGGCGCTGTTCTTCACTAGGCTCTGGCTCAACTAAGAACACAATATTCTGCACCTTATCAAGTTGGTCTTTCGGCAAAGACTCAATCGATTCGGTTACAAGCTTTTCAAATTCAGATACTTCAATTGTTACCATAGCTATTATCTTACGCTGGTTTACCCTGTACACCATACATCGGTAAACTGACTGTAAATTCCGAACCAACGCCCACCATACTATCAACCTCGATGGTTCCTCCCATCGACTCGATATACTGCTTAATGATCCACAAGCCCAGGCCAGTACCGCTAATATCTTTAGTACTATCATTTTTTATTCGGTAAAAACGCTGAAACAATCGTTTGCGTTCTTCGGGCCCAATGCCAATACCAGTATCACGAATTGACGTAACGACGCGCTTGCCATCAACTTTTTGAGTAATAGTAACAGCGCCTTGTAGCGAATATTTAATTGCATTATCAATGAGGTTCGTAAAAATTTCTTGCGTTCTGCCCGCATCGGCATAAACAGTCAAATCTGGTTTTGGCTCGTACGAAATTGATATATTTTTATCCGCTGCCAGTACATGGTAATTTTTGATGATTGGATTCAGTATCTCGTCTAGAATAACAGGCTGTAAACTGTATGCGACACGGCCTTGTTCAATCCTACTGACATTGAGCAGGTCTTGTACCAGCCCATTAAGCCTATCAGTTTGCGACAAAGCAACATTAAGCTGTTCTTTCGCGTCAGCAGTCAGCGGTGGTTGAGTATCCTCAATAACATTTGAAATATAGCCTTTGATAATCGACATTGGCGCCTTAAGTTCATGTGTTGCCACCGATAGAAAATCACCCATAGTTTGGTTGATCTCTTTTTGCTTTGCTAAAAGTTGGCCATAACTCAGTAAACGCATGTGGCGAAGCAGTAAGGCAACAATAATAATAATTGTCGCCACGAGTGCAAACAGTGAGGTCTGGAGTACTTTTGCGATTAACTCTTCTGCATCTGTTGTCAGTACGCTGCTCGATACAACTGCTATAGGTTGTTTCGTTTCGTTTGAAATAAGTGGAGTCGCGACACTCCATGCTTGTTGTGCGCCGTTGGTGGTTTGTACAGTCGATAGTTTTGCAATGGACGACTGTTTATCATAAGCGACTTTTTGTAGGAATTCGGTCGATGGGCTCAGTGTTTTTGGTACATCATCAGACTTAGCAATTACGGTGAGTACGGCATTTTTATATTCTGAAACCATCAGTTCAGCAAGCTCGGGGCGTTCTTTTACTAGGTTAGATAGTTTTTTAGACACGCTTGCAGTGTCTCCACTTGTTATAGGCTCGCGTAAGCTTTCTGCAATTACTGCGTTTAAAACATCAGCCTTACGACGTAACTCGGTATTATACGACGCTCTTACTCCTTTTGAAATATAGAGCGTATTAACCACAACGAGTACCGGTATTGCAATAATGATAAGTACCGAATATACAAGTTCTCGTTTTTCTTTATTCATCGGTCGCAACCTCAGTATGCTGCATATATTTTATGCACTATAATTAGGTAGTGTCGGTGGACTGGGCGGCATAAACGTACTTGAGGGTGGTGGCATGCGGTTATGCTTGCTCCAACGCTTAAAAAGCCAAATTGTGAAGAGTAGTCCTCCTGCAATAATTACACTAAATACCGCAAGATATATATACAGGCTGCGATTACTTTGTATGGGCGTCGGATCATTTTGAAGTGCAAGGCTAAGCCCAGCTGGATTTTCTGCCGAGGCCGAGGCTTTACCGATAACAAAACTGAAAGGGTCTGTTTTTTGGTAGTTGCCATCACCTTTATCAACGACTGCGTACACTTCGTGTTTACCAGGAGCCAACGGATCTTCGAGTGTGTAACTCCAGTTACCTTGCGCGTCAGTATTAGTCGTTATGACAAGTGGTTCAGAGAAAACGTAAACGAGCACTTGACTATTAGGCTGGCCTTTACCTGTAATCTTAAGCGCTTCTTTTTTTGCAGCAGTTTTAATATTCGATAGGTCAACAATAGTAGTTGAAGTACTTTTTGTGAGCTCACCAATTTTTGTAGGGGCAACAGGTGCGTAATTGCTCGGTATTACATTGTTTGTCTGGGCTAAGCATGACTTAAGCTTAACAAGCTCATCAGCTGTTGGCCTTGATGTGCCAGCCTTGATTTCAGCTGCCCTTACTGCTCCAAGTGCCACTACAGCACATTCTTGGATGCTAACCGTTGCGATTCCTTGCGGTGTAGTTGCCGACGGTGCAGCAGTATTAGCTTGTGCCGCAGCCGCAGTCGGTTGCGTTGCAAGGGTTGCGGTGGCTGTAGATGTAGTTACCGGGCTTAGTGGAAGAGTAGTTGTAATGGGTGTTCCTGCGGCACCAACAGTAATGGGTATTAGTACAGATTGACTTCTTCCACCGTATTGTATTGTTGCTTTAACGAGCCCGTTCAACACCTGTGGCCCTGTGAAAAGTCGAGCCCTGCCGCTTACACCTAATTGGCTTTGAATTGTACCGACATTAGTTTCCCAATTAATATTTGCAAAAGGCAGTACCGATATGCCGTTAACAGCAATATCAACATCGATGTACGCAACGGTATTTGTTGGCCCAATAAAACTTGCTGGTGTGGCAGTCGTTTTGACGATAGCACCAGGGGGGTTATTGGTTATAATACTGTTTAGTTGCGTACTCGTGTTGCAACTACTACCATCGCTTAAACTTACATTTGCGTATATAAAGTGTGTTGCATTGGGTAGGGGCTGTGTAAATAGCGTCAAACTCCAGTACGAAACATTCGCGCCAGAGCTCTGCTGTAAAGAGCTACCTAAAAAACCGCTCGAAGTTGAATAAATATCAACTTTTGTTGCGGCTATCCCGTTAGTAAGCACTGGCGCACCAAACTGAATCTGCGTAACACCAGAGATGGCAGTACCAGTAGTTGACCCAGGAACATTGATCAAATAGTTTGCTGGGCAGGTAGGTGTCCCTTGGGCAACAGTGTGCAAAACGGTTTGCCATAAAAATACGCCAATGAGTGTACTCAGAACTATTAAGACGGTTATTATGCTGTGTGTTTTTTTCCAACGCACAATTGATGCGTTCATAATAACAACATTATGACATATCGCTTATGTTATGTACAAATGAAGTCAATAAGGGCTATACTTGCACCAATATGACCGCTCTCAAATTTGAACATGTAACAAAAAAATTTGGTAAATTTTCAGCTGTTAACAACATCAGTTTTAGTGTCGCTAAAGGTGAAATTGTTGGATTTGTTGGGCCGAACGGAGCTGGCAAAACAACAGCCATTAGCATGCTACTCGGGTTCATAAAGCCCAGTAGAGGCATTGTGAGCATCAATGGCCAGAACATTCTGCCTCAAAATGCCCATAAGCTACATACTCGTATAGGGTATGCTGCGGGAGATATGGCACTATTTGATAATCTTACTGGTACGCAGTATCTAGATTATTTCGCAAATCAGTACGGTGGGGCACCAGCTTACGCAAATCTGATAAAACAACTTAACCCAAAACTAAATGTTGCATTGAAACACCTTTCGCGCGGAAATAAGCAGAAAATAGCCATTATTGGTGCTCTTCAACATCAACCTGATATCGTTATCCTGGATGAACCTACAAGCGGACTCGACCCGCTCATGCAAAAAACATTTCTAGAGCTTCTTCTTGCAGAAAAAGCACGTGGTGCAACAGTTTTTATGTCATCGCACATATTGAGTGAAGTTGGCGAGGTATCAGACAGGGTACTTTTTATGCGCGATGGCAATATTATAGTCAACCAACCTTTAAGTGAAATTAAGGGTAAGGACGGCAAGCTCGTGACTGTAGCTGGTGAAATCATAAAGCAAATTGACCTACCCAAGGGGTCGAGCGAACTTACGGTTAACAGTAATACTTCGTCTTTCGTGTTCGAAGGGGACTCGCGCACGTTACAAAAATGGTTGTCAAAACAGCAGGTGACTGATTTTACAGTAGAAAATAGAACTCTAGACGATTTATTTGAACATCTGTACGTTATTGAGGAGCAAAAATGATGCGATCGTTACTTACGAAAACTCTCTACGATAAGCGTTGGTTCACACTTGGGTGGGCGATGGCTTTTGGGTTCATGTCGTTTGTAATGGTTATTTTTTACCCCTCATTTACTTCGGTCTTTCAAATTGATAAATTATCTACTCAACTTCCTCCTGCTCTACAGGGGCTTATCGGTAGTCCCGAAAGTATGACGACACTCCATGGCTACATTGCCGAGCAGTTATTCAATATTAGAATTCCGCTTTTCATTATGATTATGTCCATCGTCTTAGGTCTTGGTTTGTCAATCAGCGACGAAGAGTCTGGGCGAATGCGAACCATTCTTATGGCTCCAATAAGTCGTACCAAAGTAGTTCTCAGCAAGTTTACGGCTGGATTATTTATCATGGGCGCCATCTCGCTCGTAACTGTGCTTGCACTCTATATCGGTATTTTTGTAATTCACGAATCACCGCCAAACATTTTAATCTTTCAGCTTTTCGCACTTTCGTGGCTTTTCGGTACAACCACAATCGTGCTTGTTACTGGCTTGGGGCTCGCAATTGGGCAAAGAGCTGCAACTACTGGCATCTCACTCCTACTAACTATAGGCAGCTTTATACTTTCGACATTCGGCTCAACGGTTGCTTGGCTCAAACCCTACGAAATAGTATCGCTTCTACACTATTACGACTCAAATGGACTATCGTCGAAAACGTTCAAATTAACCAATGTTGCTATTCTGCTCACGATTGGGTTAGCAATAGTATTCGTCGCAGTGATTCGATTTCGCAGACGTGATATACAATAATCAAACTATATATTGGTATGTTCTCGAATTAGCTTAAGTACTTTATCAGGATTCTCAAGATTCGTTAATTGAATCGTTTCGGCGCTCGTCATCATGCTTAGCTCAACAGTCACCCAACCATAGTTCATTTTAGTGCCTAAAAATGATTGCCCCATACTCATACCAGTGACGTTATCCAACCCATAGATTCTTTTGTTTTTTGAGCCAAATCCGCCTTTTACGACTGCGATTGAATCCTTTGTCATGTAATAACTAACTTTTTTTGAATTTAGATAAACGATGCCAAGTGCAACGAGCAAAAGCCCAAACATAATAAATCGCGCTAAAGCAGTCAGAGCACTTGTGTCGAACGGCAGAACATTGTCGAATGCTCTAAATAATTGAGAAGCAAATATAAATAAAAATATGCCACTAATCCCAACTACAATTAGTTGAATCATCATCGGCATTTCACTTCGTTTAAATACAGTTTTTTCATTCATAGTCAGTATTATATGTCAGAATTAGTAAAAATTCAGTTAAGTTGCACACAGCGTACTATTCAGCTACGATAAACTAATATGTTAATGCATCATCACGTTCCACGCGAAGACCATCGCTCACATCGTTCACCATGGCTGCGTGCAGCAGTTTTAGGTGCCAACGACGGTATTATTTCAACAACCAGTATTATGCTCGGCGTTGCAGCTGCTAGTAGTTCTAATGCCGCGATCCTCACAGCAGGTGTCGCGTCACTTGCCGCTGGCGCGATGAGCATGGCGGTTGGAGAATATGTTTCAGTGAGTTCGCAAAAAGATAGCGAACAAGCCGATATAGAGATAGAGAAGCGAGAGCTTGAACACTATGAAGATGAAGAACTTAAAGAACTCGCCGACATTTATATTGAGCGCGGCCTAAGCGCCAAGCTTGCGGCAAAAGTAGCTAAAGAGCTGCACGATCATGATGCGCTCGGTGCACACGCGCGTGATGAACTTGGTATCGATACCGAAGAGCTTTCAAATCCCTTCCAAGCAGCCTGGACATCAGCAGTATCGTTTGCGCTTGGTGCATCGTTACCGATACTTGCTTCAGTACTCGCGCCGGAAGGGTATAAGTCAACAACCATTGTCGTTGCAGCGCTTATTACGCTTTGCATTACAGGTGCTGTCGGTGCCTATGTAGGTGGTGGTAGCAAGTTCAAAGCTGCAATGCGTGTCTTTATTGGCGGTGCAGCAGCCATGGCAATTACAGCAGCCATTGGTAAAATTGTCGGTGTTTCGATTTAAGTTAGCTCGCGGGAGCCATTTGTCTCAAAGATTGAAGAAGTTTTTGTAACTAGCCTCAAAATTCGACCGTCAATTGATATATCTTCGCGTATTTGAGCTTTCGCAAAGTCTAACACTTCAGTGAGTCCTCGAACATGTAAACTGCATGCTATATCAGCACAGACAAAATAGGAATTTACGTCTCTCATTTTCATTTTTATCGAAAAAATTTTCACTGTTCACTACAACTGGAATTCCAATAGAGCGTTCCTTTGGCCTGTATCTCTCAATCTCACTTAAATTAGCTTCTGCTTCTCTGTCTGGAAAAACCTCGTATTGGAGTAAGATTAACTCTAAGTCCGCGCCATATTTGCCACTATCAATTTTTTCTAGTAACTTTGATAAACCATCTTCACCCCAGATATAGCTTCGAAAAACTGCAAATTGAAGTTCTTTAGCCTTTTTTTCTTTTTCACTCTCATTGTATTTTTGAGTCAGAGAAGCATAAAATTTGATCATTGATGTTTCGCTTTTCATTAATGCATATTCCTGTTTAAGGGTCCTCGTATATAATACTTTAAACTAAACTTCAGTTTCGTCGCCGAGGAGTTTTTTGAGGCGCGCTCGGATACTGCCGGGATGGCGACCAAACTCATGAGTCAGTTCAGTGACTTTTTTACCCTTACCAAAGAGCTTAAGCAACTGTTCATCATCACTATCAGTCCAAGGCGTATAGGCGTTTGGGTATTCATGGCGCATCTTCTCGAGCTTTTCGGCCCAATTACCTGGCTTAGCGTTTTTCGCTTTTACGATAATTTTTGGCCGTTTTGCATCCTTAAGCTCCCATTTTGCAAAATACGCATCATTATTTTCTGTAGCAGAATCACTTTTAGCACGAAGTTCCGCATCAATCTGTTTTGCAAGTGGGCTTACTTTAAGGGCCATGCCGTTGAGGCCATCCAGCGCAAGGCTATCAAGATCTTTCACACGCGAAAGGGCAACGTAGCCCATACCTTCAACAAATGCTCTACTTAAATCAATACGAGCGCTATCAAGTGTCATGCCCTGGCTTTTGTGCACCGTAATTGCCCAGGCAAGTCGTAGGGGAATTTGCGTAAGCGAAGCACGTCGTTTATCTCCGTCCATCAGCTCCCAACTATCAGGCTGCAAGGTAATCGTTTTACCACTAATAAGCTCAACTATCGGGTTATTGGTTGTCTTATCAAAGCCCGTGATAACTCCAAGACTACCATTCACATATTTTTTATCTTTGGCATTTTTTATACACATGACATGCGCGCCTTTTTTCAGAATAAGTGTCTCTGGTGCAAGACACGAGCGCTTTAACTGCTCTATATACTTTTTACTACCGCTAGATTGCATTTCATAAAAGACTGCTTGTTCATCGAGCTTTTCGAGGTGCTGCGCATTAATCGTGTCGACATCGGCATTGGTCGTTAGCAGGCGAGTGGTCGCTAGAAAAGGATTATGCGCTTTATTGCTACGAGCTTGCAGTGCATCGAGTTGGCTCCGCATCAGCATGCCAGCACGAATACCGTTTAATATGTCAGTATAGGCTTGGTCTTCTTTTTGACGATGTTGCTCATGGAGGTAGCAAACAGTAAACAAGTCAGTTTGCCAAACATCAGATTGCGTGACAAAGCTGCCTGAACGAGAGTCATTACGGTTAACAGGTGGCAGCTGAAAAAAATCACCACTTAATATTACCTGAAGCCCGCCAAACGGTTTATCGATGCCGCGAACTTGGCGAGTAACTTGCTCAACCATGTCGAGGCGAAAGTCATGCAGCATGCTTATTTCATCAATGACGAGCACGTCTGTTTTTTCAATAATATCGCGTCGTTGCTTACCCATATGCTGCACAAAACTACTCGGTAGCTCATCATGCACGCCAATACCGGCCCAGGCATGAAGTGTCGTCCCATTGAGGTGGGTGGCCGCAAGTCCGGTTGTTGCTGTTACGGCTACAACTTTTCCATCTTCACGGGCACGCGCAATAAACTTATTAAGTGTATAGGTTTTTCCGGCTCCAGCAGCACCAGTTAAAAGTACCGATTGTCCGGATTCAAGTATCGCAAGCGCTTGGTTTTGAGTCATACTGCTCTATTGTAACGGACGAGCTGCTAAATACCCTGCCATAATAAGTAATGTTAAATCTGAGTGATTAGGTAAATCGAAGTACCAAAACCGGCAACTGCCATAATATAAAAGATTACTTCAAGCACCTTACCGGTTATCGTCTTGCTAAATTCGCTCTGCTTAAGCATGCTTGCACAAACGAGCATAAATAGCGGTAATACAAGTAGTGTAAAGGCTCCAAAAAACATCATTGCGGTATCTCCAGTTAGGTTGACTTCATAATACTACGATTTATCTTGAACAATAGTATTTTTCTGTCAAAATAATAAGTACGTTTGTGATTACGAACGGCTATGGGGGAGCTGCGGGAAACCGTATCTTCTCCACCAAATGTATACATTACACTCAAGATTGAGTGTTTTTTTATGCTCAGCAGCTACACGAGAAAATTATTTATCGATATAAGAACACTAAAAATAAGCAAAGTTAGCAGAGAAATACCAAAAACGCCTTTAGCCCAACGGTTTACGTCGTTAGCCTTAAAGCCTTTGAGCGCATACCAAAACCAATAGATACTCATTGCCAACATTACGAATAAATAGACAAAGCCAGCGTAGCTGTATATGTACAAAAGCGCGCTCGCAAAGCCAAAAGCCACAATATATATAAGAATCTGCTTTTTTGTCGCCGCTATTCCACTTTTTATACTTAAAACAGGTAACCCAGCTGCTCGATAGTCTTTAATGCGATAAATGGCAATTGCATAAAAATGCGGCATTTGCCACAAAGCCATAATTAAGAAAAGAAGGAGCGCAGTCACATCCAGCTGCGCCGTAACCGCCGTATAGCCGGCTACAAGCGATAGTGCCCCAGGAATACTGCCTACCAAGGTTCCGTGTACCGAAGCTCGTTTTGCGTACCCGTAGACAACGACATATGACACAAACGCTAAGATTCCGATGAGTGCCGTAAGCTGATTGGTATAAACGATGAGCACTGTTAGACCCAACATACCCAAAAGACTCGCGAACACAAGTGCAGGTATTGGTCGTATAACACCGGTAACAAGGGCTCTTTTTTTAGTGCGCTCCATCTTACTATCGATATCACGGTCAATATAGTTATTAAATACACAACCAGAAGCAATTATGAGGGTTACGCCAACAAGTGTAGTAATGAGTAATAAGGTATTGATATTACCTTGAGATGCAAACAAAAAACCAGCAATTGCAGTCATGACGTTCCCACGGATAATGCCAGGCTTCGTGAGGGTATAGTAAGCTTTTAAGGTTTCCAAACTATCTAGCAAGACCTTCATCGTGGATAATTTGCGTATCGGTTTCGGTTGGTGATGTGTTGTTCATCCCGCCGTGTCTATAGTCAAGATTTGCCATAATCCATAGGCTACCAACAACCAAGAACGCAATTATGAAAGCCACAAATATGAATGAGAGCGATTGCTGGCGAGGCTTCTGCTCTCGCCCAAGATGTAAAAAGAACAGAAGCTGTACAGCAAGCTGGCTCATAGCGAACACGAATATTGCGGCAGATAGGGCAACGTGCGAAATAGTTTGATGGTCTGAGCTGAGATGCAGCTGAACAACCCCAAAAGAGCCGAGCGTAAGCAAAATAGAAAGTGTAAAGCCAACTACATACGACCTAACGCTTCCAGCCATACTTAGCTTTGTAGATTTCAAAGATTTATTCATTATTGCGATACTCCTAACAGATATACGACGCTGAATATAAATATCCAAACGATATCTAGAAAGTGCCAGAACAAGCTAAAAAGGGCAGTGCGTCGGGTCACAATAGGCGTAATGCCGCGCCAAATCAGCTGCCCAGTAATAACCGCTAACCAAATAAGCCCTACGGTAATGTGCAATCCGTGCGTGCCTACAAGCGTAAAGTACGCCGATAAAAAGCCGCTACTGCGCCAACTATTACCCTCACTCACGAGGTGCGAAAATTCTACCAGCTCCATACCTAAGAATGCCGCACCGAGAGCAAAAGTTATACCAAAAAGAACTAGAGCCGCATTTTTATTATTCCTATGAATAGCTAGTAGGGCCAGGCCACTCGTAAAACTGCTCGTAAGCAGTAGTAACGTTTCGATAAAAACGTACGGTAAGCTAAATAGCTCGGCGCCTGTTGGGCCACCGTTTGTGTTATTGCGTAATACGGCATACGTTGCAAACAAGCTCGCAAACAGTACCAGGTCGGTCATTAGGTAAATCCAAAAACCAAAATACGTTTTTGCTTCGTCGTCTTCGGTATGCGCCTTCAGGGCAACAGCTTTGTTCATGCTACTACCTTTCTTTTTCGGGCACGGGTCTCGATATCGAGCACTTCGGCAGCTGAAATATAATACTCGGTTTCATCTTGCAACGAGCGAACAATTAAACAAGTGATAATACCCAAAATAGCAATGAGCGCAAGCCAGGCAAGATGCCAAATAGCCGCGAACCCAAAGGTAAACGCAAAAGCGGCGATAACAAGGCCTGCGCCCGTATTCTTAGGTAGCATAATTGCGCTATATACAGTTTTTTCAAAATTTGTTTTCTTTGCCAAACGCTTATCCTCCCAAAACTGGTCACGGCTCGTAACCTGCGGTATTATCGCAAAATTATATACAGGCACCGGTGATGGTATTGACCACTCAAGCGTTCTACCGTCCCAAGGATCACCAGTAGTATCTACCGTTTCTTTGCGCTTATAAATGCTATACCCAACCTGGAGCAGTTGGAACCCAATACCAAGCGCAATAATGAGCACCCCAACACCAGCGACGATAAAGAGCCACTGCCAACCCAGCGACGCATCATAGGTATTGAGCCGTCTCGTTGCGCCCATAAGCCCTAGTGCATACAGTGGCACAAACGCGAGTACGAAGCCTACCAGCCAGCACCAAAACGCGTAGCGGCCTAACCGTTCGTTAAGCCTAAAACCAAACATCTTAGGAAACCAGTAGGTAAAGCCGGCAAGGTAGCCAAAGACAACACCACCAATAATTACGTTATGAAAGTGAGCAACTAAGAATAAGCTGTTATGGAACTGAAAGTCTGCCGGCGGAATAGCCAGCATCACGCCAGTCGCACCACCAATGGTAAAGGTGACGACAAATCCTACAAACCAAAGCATCGGGGTCGTTAGTTTTATGCGTCCGCGGTACATTGTAAAGAGCCAGTTAAACACTTTTACTCCAGTAGGTATAGCAATGACCATTGTCATTATGCCGAAGAACGCATTTACGTTTGCACCTGCGCCCATCGTAAAGAAGTGATGTAACCAGACCAAAAACGATAGAACGGTAATTGCCATAAGTGCAACAACCATCGATTTATAGCCAAATAATCTCTTCTTACTAAACGTTGCAACAATTTCAGAAAACATACCGAATGCCGGCAAGATTAATATGTATACTTCTGGATGCCCCCATGCCCAAATAAGGTTCACGTACATCATTGGGTTTCCGCCATTCGTAGAAGTAAAGAAATTCATACCAAATGTTCTATCGAGCGAAAGCATAGCAAGCGTCGCAGTAAGAATAGGGAACGCAAGCATGACTAAAATCATGCTACCAAGTACCGACCATGCAAAAATAGGCATTTTCATCATCGTCATACCTGGTGCGCGCATCTTAATAATTGTAGTAAAGAAGTTTATGCCCGAAAAAAGACTACCGATACCCGCAATTTGAATGCTCCAAATCCAGTAATCAACACCAGGGCCAGGGCTATAAGCAAGTTCAGAAAGTGGTGGATAAGCAAGCCAACCAGCCGCAGAAAATTCTCCGCCAACTAATAGTGATACATTTATAAGCACTGCACCTGCGGCAAATAGCCAAAAACTTATCGAGTTAAGAAACGGAAATGCCACATCGCGCGAACCGAGCAATAGTGGTAAAACAAGGTTGATAAGCCCAAACATAAGCCCCATTGCCACAAAAAATATCATTATTGTTCCGTGGGCAGAAAAGACCTGTTGAAATGTATTTGCCGATAGTACGCCAGCAGCCGTATCTGGCGCAAAAGCTTGGGTTGCCCTGAGCATAGTGGCATCAGCTACGCCTCGTAGCAGCATTACTGCAGCGATAACAAGATACATTACGCCAATCTTTTTGTGATCAAGCGATGTGAGCCAATCCTTCCAGAGCCAGGTCCATTTTTTAAAGTAGGTAAGTGCTGCAATTAGCCCAATAACTCCTAGAACCATGGCAATTTTTCCACCTAATAAAAAAGGTGCGTCAATCGGCAAAAATTTTTCTATAAATGGTAGTT
>JBBRSL010000023.1:0-17616 GCA_038245435.1 Saccharimonadales bacterium (SeqCode) | reverse complement strand
CAACCTGAAAATGCTCGTGGCTGGCCAGCAGTACGCCAAAAATAAGCCCAACAGGTATACCAACACCATTGGCATCGCCAAACTGGACCCACAACGTACCTAAAACAAAGAACAGTACGAGCTTTAAAAAGTAGACACTGTCCTTTTCGACTGGTTCGCGCTTAACTGGTTTTTTTGATTTTGCCATAGTTTAGATAGATTGTAGCATAAGCGCTTTAGGCTGCTCGAGAATGGTAGCTTCGGTCTAGATTACGCCTGACTGTAGGTATCAATGCAAGTTCGGTTTGATACCTTGGTAGCATTTCCTCAACATATGCCTTATCATCGGTCGTCAAGGCACCGCTTTCCAGCGCAACGATCCACCTTGCGACAGTTCGTGCAATTTGTTCTACGTGTTCTGGACTAATATCTATATCTTGTTTTCGTTCCATTATACTTTTTGTTTTTAAATTGTACTTACTATTATACGCCGCTTGGCAATAGCATACTAGCCACAAGTTACTGAGGTTTTTAGCAATAGTTGATAGAAGTTATGGGGAATGCAGCTAACCCCATTACCCAACTACCATTTCCCAATCCCTAAACTAGGCATCCCAGACAAAGCCGTTGCCAAAGTGGCCCCACTTGGCAGTCTGTTCGAACTGCGGTTTTCGCAGTTCAAGGGTATCAATTATGCCTTTTGGTGTTAAGTCGTAACCTTCGACAATTTCATGCTTTCCATCGATAACGACGCTTGCCTCAACTGGCTCAGCTATGCCAATTGCATAGGCGAGGTAGCAAAATACCTCTTTTGCATCACGCCTCCGCAAATAATCGACCGCTATGCGCCGGGCGATATAAGCACCCGAACGATCTACTTTACTGGGGTCCTTACCACTAAAAGCGCCGCCGCCAACTGGTATGTGCGGCCCATAGTTATCTACAGCTAATTTACGGCCCGTTAGGCCTGCATCTGCATCAAAACCGCCTTGTTGCCAGTCTCCACATGGATTAACGTGCACAGCCACGCTAGAGCCTTTTGGCTTAGTTACAATCCACTCTTCAACCGCGGCCCGTAGTTCATCTGTTTTAGCATGCTGAAAACTTGCCACGACGGCCACTATTTTGCCGCCCTTAGTTGTGATTTGTGTTTTACCGTCATACGGCCAGGTTTTAAATAAAAACTTATTAAGCTGCCGGGCTAAAACGTATTCGAGCGGCAACAGTTCTGGTGTTTCGTTAGTAGCATAACCTACCATTATGCCCTGGTCACCTGCGCCACCCGCATCGACACCATGTGCAATTTCAGGGCTTTGCTGCACTAAATGCTCAATAAGTTCGACATCACCGGCAATGCGTTTAACAATTGGTACAATATCAACCCGGCCCGTTGATGTTATTTCACCGGTAATAAAGACTTTACCGTGACCACCGACGGCCTCTGCTGCAACCCTACTTTTTGGGTCTATTGCGACATAGGCGTCGAGTATTGCATCGCTTATTTGATCGCAGAGTTTATCTGGATGTTTAGGGCTGACGCACTCCGCTGTTTTAAATTTTGCCATTAAAAAATCCCTTTCTATCGCTGCGAGCACGCGCAAGAAAGGGGTATATAGGTCGCCTATCTTGCTGTGGTTACAGCTTGGATGTAGCACCTTGCTTTGTATAAGTAGGTTGCTGGCGGGTCGTAGGGCCAATTCCCTTACCGCACTCTTGATAGTTAGTTGTTAACTCGTCTAGTATAGCAAACAATTAGGCAAAAAACAGATATAGGAACATACTATAGGTAACGAAGTGTCTAAAATACGAAGTGAGGCTCACGGTGCAACAAGAAGAAATACTTACTGAATTACAAGCAATGCTTGCTAACCCAGATCTTATTACTGTGTCCGGGTTTAGGGCTAATGCCGAACAATGGCCAAATAATAGTATCCCATTTGTCGAAAACCACGTTGATTACCTGGTTACTCACCGTAACGTGAACCCATCGCACTACTTGACGAACTTACGTCTACAACTCCGCCGTCGCTAATACTTAGCGGGTCGGATTTTGCGCTGCTGCCATAAATACTAAGTACACGACGCCTATAACAAGTAGGGTTATAAGTAGTGCTGTTCTAAGCCACTCTTTGTTCATTGCATTAACTCCACGGGCGTTGCCACAATTACGAGCCTATTAACCGGGTTCCATACCGTAGTACAGGTATACAGTGTCAGCTGTTCTTGTGATGTTGGCGCCTCAATACTGGTTTGTGTTGGGGGGACCACTTTTTTTTGCGTTACTTTGTAAGCTATCACTTTGCCATCCCAAACGATAATAATGTTATCACCAAGTTCGAGCTTATCGAGATGGTAAAACGGTTGCACTACGCCTGGTTTATATGAAAACCGGTGCCCGGCAATAACAGTGTTACCTCCCGTGCCAGGTGCGGGTGTTTTTGGTCGTAACCACGGGCCTTGGTTAAGCACCTCATCTGTCGCACCCTGATAAATAAGCGAATCGGAGTTAATTTTAGGTATAACAATGCGATTGCCACTTGGTACGGGAGTAGTTGCCGGCACCACTGGTTTGCCAGCCGTTGCTGCCACCACATAAGCCGGTGGAGCGGTCGGATGTCGACCGTCCCACCAATAGCCAATGTTCGGCAGTAGTGGCGCCAATAAGATATAGAGCGCCAACACTACAACAGCTACCGTTAATGCATGATTAACTCTGCGATGCGTCATTTAACTAGAATACTCTATTTGCGAGCTGAGGTAGTTTGTCTTTTAGGCAAAGCTAGGTACATTGCGCCAAAGAGCATGATTGAACCAATTGCCCAACCAAGTGTTAGTGGAGTACCCGTGTTAACTAGGACTTCAGGAATACTGAGCGTGTGCATGTCGTCATCGCAAACTGGAGCAGTTTCGTTGGTTTGTTGTGCAATTGAATCTGAGTTGAGTCGCAGAACACGGATTTCGTCGCTAAATTCTGGCTGGATTTGTAGTTCTGATCCGCAAGCTTTAACAGTGTTATTTACCTGATTTTTTGTACCTGCAGGGATAGTGTACTGTGCCGTGTAAATCCATGTTTCACCAACCTGTAGTATGCCGTCATTATTAACGTCACCTGATTGGTATACACCCTTGCCGGCGATATTATCAGCAACTGTAATAGAACCAAGTGGTGTATCACCAGTATTCGTAACGGTGAACGTGTAAGTAACTGTGTCACCGGCATTGGCAGTAGCAGGGCCAGATTTTACAACCTTAATTGATGGGTGTGGCACATCATCGTTTGTAATTTCACAAGTTACGTCTGCCGCAAGCGAAAGTGTGAGCTTGTTGCCTTCGAGTGATCCGCCTTCTCCGTAACAGTACCAGTTACCAGCAGTATAACCGCTTGGACCAGATTCGCTGAGTGTATACACAACGTTTGCTACAGCGGTTACTCCATCTACGCCATCTTCGCCGTTACCACTAATAGTTTTTAGCTCGTCATCTTTTGTTGTTGCGGTTAATGTCCAACTGCTAGGTTTGCTTTTACCACTATTGTTATTAATAACTTCTTTTTTAAGAGTCAATAATGGGGCAATTGCGGTGTTTGTAATCGTGCAGGTTTTGTCATATCCAAGAGTTGCCGTACCAGTACAGTCTGCCGATGCGTCCATGGTATATCCAGTCTGGTCACCTTCAGTAACACTGTATCCACCAACATTAAGCGTAACGTTTGTCCCTGCTTCATTTCCAGGGAACCAAGTCTTAGAAACACTTTTACCTTCGACATACATCGTAAAGTTACTAGCTGTCTTTGTGCCACCCGTATTACCATTATCGACGTGTTTGATGACGGTAAGTTTTGGTTGTACTGCTGAGTTAGTGATAGTACATGTGTAGTTATCACCAAGCGCAAGGGCGATAGATGAGCTAACAATTACTGGCACTTTTTGGTCAACAGCTTGGCAAGACCAACCTGTGTTTGTGAAGCTTGCTGGGTTTGTCCACTTCGTGCTTGTTTCTGAAAGTGTGTAGTTACCAGCACTTAAACCTGTGCCACTAGCAGTACCGTTGCCGCTAAAGTCATTAGGGGCACCCGTGCCTGGGCCATTTGCTGCAAGTGTCCAGTCATTAACACTTACTGTTGCGCCGTAGAGGTTAGCACCAAGAGCTTTAACAAGATTAAGTGCAGCAGAGTTGTCGTTGTTCGTAATAGAGCAAGTGACTGTTGTACCAAGTGCAAGCGTGACTGCGCCGTTTGATAAGTTGCCGCCATCACATGACCAGCTACCTGACGTGTAGCCGGTAGGTCCAGATTCGCTAAGAGTATAGGCCGTGTTAGCCATAACGGTCGTTTCTGCTGTTTTAGCTTGTAGGCTACTTGTGTTCGCTATCAAAGTACCAGTCGTATTAATAACAGGTGGGTTTGATCCGTTTTGAGCTTTAAGTGTCCATTTATCTGCAGTTTCGGTACCACCGTTATCGTTAACAACTGTCTTTTTAAGTATCAGCTTAGGCGCAATAGCAGTGTTTGTGATGGTGCAAGATTTGTCATCGCCAAGAGTCACGCTACCAGAGCAGTCCGTGCCCAAAGTCTTTGAATACCCACTTACAAATGATTCATCAACACCGTAAGTTCCGACGTTAAGCGTTACGGTTTTGCCAGGTGCTTCGCTTCCAGCGAAGCTAGGAGTACTGACAGTGCTACCTGTTACGTTCATCGTAAATTCACCTGCGGTCTTTGTGCCACCGGTATTGCCGTTATCTACGTGCTTGATGACGGTAAGTTTTGGTTGTACTGCAGTGTTCGTAATGGTACAGGTGTAGTTATCACCGAGCGCAAGGGCAATTGAAGATTTTATCACCGTAGGTGTAGTTGCTCCGAAAGCAAGGCAAGACCAGTCACTTGCAGTGAAACTTTTAGGGTCTGTCCACTTTGTACTTGTTTCGGTAAGGGCGTAAGTACCGGTGCTCAAATCCGTACCAATCGCAGTACCGTTGCCGCTAAAACTATCAGTTAGCGTAGGCCCGGTTGCAGTAAGTTTCCAGTCTGATTCATTCACTATTGCGCCATAGAGATTTGTGCCAAGAGCTTTGACAAGCTTTAGACCGGCAGCGTCATCATTATTGGTAATTTCACAATTTACAGTTTCACCAAGCTTAATAGTTATGGTTGAGCCACTTAATGGAACGCTATTTCCGGTACAACTCCAATTATTGGCGCTATAACCTGAGACTGTGTCTTCACTAAGTGTATATTGACCAGCCAATGTATGCTCTTTGTCATCTGCGTTAGAGTGCAAATACGTCACACTACTATTACTAGTATCGCCACCACCTTTTCGAGGATCGTTTAGGAGTACTTTATTGGCATAAAGTTTAAAATCCCATGCATATTTATTGCCACCATTATCATTAATCACGTTTTTTGTGACATTTAAAGATGGCGCCTGAGCTGTGTTGGTGATAGTACAAACCTTATCCACATCTCCAACCGATACAGAACCGGTACATTCGGGAGACATACTCTTTGTGTAGCCAGCTAGTTCAGTTTCGCTTACAACGTAGCTACCAGCGTCCATATATACATAGGTGCCCGTTTCGCTACCTGCGAAACTTTGGCTTGCAAGCCCAGTGCTGCCCGGTGTTAGAGTTACGTCAGCCCCTGTTACTTTCATCAAAAAGTTGGAAGCAACCTTGCCACCGTTGTAAGCGTCTACAACATGCTTGATAACTTTGATACGAGGTTGAATAGCTGTGTTGGTGATAGTGCAGGTTACGTCTTGGTTTGCAACAAGATTAATCACCCCGTTTGCATCACAAGAACCTTCGAAGCTCTTGAATGTATATCCAGGTTGCTGTGTTTCAGTTACGGTATATTGCTCAGGATTATAGGTATTAGTCTGACCAGATGTAACTGAATTACCATTTACAAAAAGTGGGAAGCTACTCGCAGAAGCCGCAACGCCATATGGGTTTTCGACAACTTTAGTGACCTTAATCGTACCTGAAAGTTTTGTATTTGTGATTTTACAAACCACATCACTTTGATCAGCAATATCTACAGACAATGTCCGATTTAACGGATCACTAGAAGTACCCGTAGCAATAGTGTTGCCTGTGCCGTTGCCGTCTTTACAAGTAATTGACGTTGTATAGCCAACAAGACTTGTGCCTTCAAAAGCTGTTTCACCAACAATATGCGAACCAGTACTTATACTCTGTTCTTGTGTGGTGCCGTTGTTGCCAACGTTTGTTGCAAAATCTGTGTCATCAATAGAAAGGTTAAACTTGCCGAGGTCGCTTGATGGGATAAGGGTCTTTACTACTTCGAGCTTACCCTTTTTAGCAGCAGCGGTTACACAATCAGAAGGATCGGAGTTCGGCTGCTGTGAAGGATACGAACAAACATCAATAAGCTTAGTTATTGCTGCACCACCTACATCTGCAAGCTGAATTGTACAATTTGCAACTGTGTCTTTTGGAAAGTCGTGACCTGCTGGAAATGGGTCGGCAGGATTCGCGACCGTACCACTAACCGCAGCACTACAAACACTTGCGAATGGACTAATCAGCGTAGATCCGCCACAACGGTCGGAATTTGCATCATTACAAGAATATAAACGGGTGCTATTGTAAGTAGCTGGCTTGCCTTTAACAACAACACAAAGCGAGTAATTTGCGTTACCTTCATTATTCGTGTCAAAAAGAGCACAACCATCACCCGAATTATTGCCAGACCATGCAATATCGTCCCAATCAAAACTTATTGTAATGTTGCCTGAAACAGCGTTCGCCAAATCAGAGCACATCTTAGTTAAGTCTTTTTGGCCAGGCTCGTCATTTGCACCTTGTAAATCGTTCACACACACGCTTGCAGCACTTGCGGTACCACTAGCAAACATCACTGGTGACACTTGTGATACTACAATCACCGCAGCAGCCAGCACCCATTTGAGTCTACTTAAAATACCTTTAGCCTCTCGCATAGCTAAATTCCTCCATTAATTAAAAAACTAAAGTGCCCCACACTTCTAGTTCTTTTTGTCTTCTTGAAATTGATTATGTACTTTTTTTAAAGAATAGCAATAGTTTTATTTTATATTTTTGCTATACGCTGTATAATTGACAAAGCTAGTATTTGCTGGTGTACCTACAAATCTTGAGAGGTGAGCAGTGTGACTAATGTCACAAACGAAGATAGCTCAGAAATGCCTGATGACGCCGACGCAATCGTCATCGATGCGCCGAACTCCCCCGAGGAGTTCGATGATCTCATGTTCAGAATTGGCGAAGAACGTCGCGCCATTGACGAACTCGAGCTCAACCGCAACAAGGCCGTGGCCAACATCGACAAGCCGTACAAGGAGGCAAGAGCTCCTCATGAGCGGCTGCACGATGCCATGTTCGACGTGGCGATGGCATATGCTTCTGATCCGGCGAACAAGGGCCGGATCACTACAAGCAAGAGCCCGCAGACAGCGAACCTTGTGCATTCGGTCGTCAAGTTCACCGAAGACCACAGCGGCACGATCGAATTGGCCGACGGCATCACCGAAGACCAGGCCATTCGGGCTCTAAGGCACATCAAGGGTGGTGGGCTATTCTACAAGACAACCCGTTCACTCATCTGGGGTGTGCTGCGCGCAAAAACGAACGAGAATACAGTGCTCGCTTTGAGCTACTACTTCGTTCGCAAGTTCGCCCCCATCAAGGTCACCCTGTACGTCAAGCCGGCCACTACACCCAAGCCGGGCGGCAAGGTTGCAGAACTGAAGATAGCTCGCTACCACTAGCAACTCAGCCCCGGGCGGATGGACTATACGTTCATCTGCCCGGGGCTTGCCCATTTTTACGACTCAACAGTCTTGTTGCATAGGACTATAATAGAAGTACAACTAAAGGAGGGTTTTGTTATGCGAGTAAAAACCTTATTTGGGAGTGCCTTGGCGGCCGTCCTAGTGGTAGCAACGCTGCCGGTGAGCGCTCTGGCGGCTGACTCATCAGCGTTATATGATGCGGTACCAGCGAACTTACCACCAAACGTAGCTAGCGTCGGGTTCCAAGCAACATCTACGTTCGAACTTGGTGACCACGTAGTGCTTAAATACGCTGGATCAAAAGCAAGTACCGTAACTGTCACGATGAGTGATTGGGCATTGTATTCACAGTACACGGGAGACAATAGATATAGCGGAAATCCAACAAGCTGGACCCACCCTATAACTCTAAACATATACGGAACTGAGCTTGTAAATGGAGTGCCCAGCAATAAGCTTGCCACAAAAACCATCACAGCAACGATACCGTGGCGACCCGCAGCAGATCCGACCTGTAACGGAGGTACTGCATGGCGAGCGTCAGATAGCAATTGCTATAATGGATACGCATTTAACCTTTCTTTTGATTTGAGTGATTTAAACGTTGTTCTGCCAAAAGAAGTTATCCTTGGCGTGTCATATAACACTGGGAGTTATGGACTTTCTCCTATTGGAGAAGATGGGCCATATAATTCGCTTAACGTAGGCGTGCCGTCGAACCAAAATGCTACAGTCGGGAGCGACTTTAATACTGATTCCTTGTTCTGGAATACTAGCTATGCACCTTTCTACGCTGACGGCGGTACTGCAGGAGTGAATACGTTCAGGGAAGACACTAGCTGGAGCCCAAATGGGACAGTAGCTTTCAGAATAAATTCTGGAGACTTCAAAGATGAATGTAAGAATGATGGATGGAAAACAATTCCTAACCCAGAAAACGGCAATGCATTCAAAAATCAGGGGCAGTGTGTAAGTTTCTTTGCAAAGAACCAAAAGAATACCACTTTTAGTAACTACACATTGGATAGCGCTAAGCCTAGTGGCACAAACGTCCCTACTAGCAGTAAAACCCTATATAAAGTAACTGTATCTGGGACCTGGATCAACAATCGTTCACCTGCCGATCAAGTTGACACCAGCTACGTATCACAAAACAATTGGTTGTCGTACACGAATGGACCAGTCGTAGGATATGCCGATTCATTGCTTGAAGTACAACTAAACCGCAATTTCGTAAACTGGGGTTCGTATAATAGCGGACATACCTATAGCTATTGGGTTGTTGGTACTGGCTCAAACTTAAACTTAAGCGTGTTTGATGGGGAGAACAACTTTCAAAATCCTGGATGGTACGGAGATAACGTAGGTAACCTAAACGTTTCTGTTGCAGCATTTAAACTATAAAGAAAAGTTTTAACAAAAAGCCCGCCAAAACAGCGGGCTTTTTTAATATCTAAACTTTTGCTACTTATTCGTTACTGTAGCTATTAATTATTATTTGCAAAGCATCTGACTTATCTTGTGTCCAGCCTTGGGGCGCGGCAACGGCAGCCCACGCGTTCGCAATAGTGTTGCCATAGTTGTGGCCATGACCGTTTGGCACCGTTACACCAAAGAACTGGTCTACCGTAACCTGAAAGAACGTTACAATTGGGTACCAGCGCATTTTTGGTGATACATCAGGCCCTCGTGTTTCTTTAAGCCAATCTGGTTCGTTAAACAATAAGTCAAAGCTAAACCACACTACCGGGTCAGATGCATGCTGCATGTACAGCGTACGTGGTTTTTGCCAGGTATTTTGATTTGACAAAATAGTATCGTTTGCAGCTGCAAAGCGAATATTTTTGCTATTTTGGTACACAGGTTGCCACTCTGGCGAACCGACATCACGCGTGTTGGCTATGGTGCCCCAAAGCGCGGTATCGCTTGGGGTACCCATGTATAACGCACCATCTGTCAAAAACTGTAGTTGGCTGGCACCACCAAAGGCAGATTGCCCACCAAAAGAGCCAAGACTCAGCCCATATGGTATGAGCTTTGGTCGCTGATCGACAGGTAACGTAGCCCATTTGCTGTATACAGCGTTAAATAGCGCCTGCCCTGCCTCGGTTGCATTTTGCTTATCGACCAAGAATGATATCCAACTTGGCAAATAACTATACTGCTGGCTAACGATAGCGCTATCGCCTCCGTACATATATTCAATACTATCGACAGATTGTGGTTCGAGCCAGCCCGTGCCAGTAGCCGTGGCCACAATCAATACTTTACGGCTAAAGGCACCGGTTCGTTCTAGCTCTTTAACGGCTAGTTCGGCGCGACTTTTAGCATCGTTTGCACTGTTAATACCCGCATACACACGAATCTGCTCCATTGGTTGCCCGCCGGTAAAATCTTTGATTTGTTGTTGATTTGGGCCACGTGCCACAAATGCCTGACCCTGGTAGCCAATTGTGCTCCATGGCACCAGTGACTGTGGGCTGCCAGACCGATACGGGCTTGTTGGCTGAGCAATACCTACTGGTGTCGTATTGTTCTTTTTGCCATAAAAACTATTACTAAAATCTACAAATGAACCCACCAGCACACCGCTTATAAGCCAATACAAAAACACTGTCACAACAACAACTGACAGCCCTATTGCAGCACGCCGTGGTAGCCATTTTTCTGAAAAGCGACGAAGTACTTTACTAAGCTTTCGAATACCCCGAGCCGCACTAACGAGCAGCAAAAAAACAAGCGCTGTAATAAGTAAAATACGAAACAAATGGGTGCCTGATTCAGCTTGTTCGCCAACAAGTTGACGGACCTCGTTTTGCCACGCAGCCCCAATAAATAGCAACGAAATAGCAAAAACAGGGCCAAGCGCTACAAGCAAACTCCAGGCTATCGACTTTGCCTTTTTTGGTAGCTCCCACAGCCCCAGCCAGCGCCATGCCTTGCTTGCTAGAGTGCCTAGCCCGTACCCTATTGCCACGTTTATGCCGCTAATGAGGCCTTGATATAACCCGGGCCTTGGAAGTAAAGATGGTAATAACGAAACACAAAATAATATAAGCGCTACGAGCAGCCCAACATAATTAAACCTGGCAAAATAGGCACTTGTTTTACGTTTAGCTTTATTAAACACCTTTAGACTCCTTCGCTGATTTAGCAGTAGTGTACGCTGAATATATCCATTTCGCCAGTTAAGTGTGGGTACTATATACTACCGCTCATGGACGACCCCCGAAACCTCATCGATGCTTACAAAGGCCAGACTGTTGAAGCTATAAAGCTCGATATGGCTGCCGGCGCATTTGATGTGCATGTTGCAATTGAAAATTATCAGCACGATTATAACATCGGCACCATTGTTCGCAGCGCCAATGCCTTTAACGTGGCCGGTGTGCATATTATAGGTAAACGGCACTGGAATCGCCGCGGTGCTATGGCCACCGAAAAATACCTACAACTTTACGAACACTCAACTGTTGATGATTTTGTAGCTTGGGCAAACGCAAATGCAAAAATCATAATTGGCATCGATAACCTTGAAAATAGTGTGGATTTGCACGAAAGTACGCTACCAGTAGCGTCGGTGCTGGTTTTTGGGCAAGAAGGCCCCGGTTTGTCTGTTGAGATGCAGGCGCACTGCACCCAGATAATCGCCATTGAACAGTTTGGCTCAACCCGTTCGGTTAATGTTGGCGTAGCCGCCGGCATTATTTTGTACGAGTGGGTACGGCGAAACAAACTATAATTTCACGTACGTGACTTAGCTCACAGTCAAGATTGGTTTTGAGGCGTACTATAGAACTATGAAAACATCTTCAAAATCACTTCAAAACGTGTGGGTAATCTTAGCGGCAAGTGCTGCTCTTGGTGCGGTTGCATCATTTATACAAATTATTGAGCGAATTACGTATGCCGAAAACCCGAGTGTCGCGCTCGCTTGTGATGTTAATAGTGTCTTTAGTTGCACAAACGTATTTGCTGGTTGGCAATCGTCGGTATTTGGTTTTAATAACGCCATTATGTGCCTGGCGTTCTTTGCAATGTTGTTTGGCATAGGCTTAGGCGGCATATTTAGCGATAAGCTCGCAAAAGGATTACGCCTAACTATGCACTTTTTTAGCGTGTTCTTTTTACTCTTTGGTGCTTGGTACCTGCAACAAAGTACGTTTGTCATCGGTTCGCTGTGTATTTTCTGTATCTTTTGCTATACCGGGGTTATTGGGCTTAACTGGGCCTGGGTTCGTATTAATGCAAACGATTTGCCGCTATCTGCAAAAAATACCAAACGACTCAACACCGCAATATCACACGGTGCAGATACCCTATTTTGGGTTTTATGGGGCCTCGCATTCGCTGCCATGTTTATTTACAAATTTTCGTAAACTGTTTCTTGTTCATTTAACTGCATTTTCACATTGAGCTAATGCTTTTGTCTGTTACTATTTATATAAGTTAAGAGTTTTGAAATAAATATATGCAACCAAGTGGTGACCGGCCCATTATTGTAAGTTTTCGCTTAGAGCACCTGCTTGGCTGGGGCTTGACGTTCTTTTTATGCCTTGTACCGGTCATTTTTTGGGTTCAGATGCACCCACTCAGTACTATTCATGGGTTCCCTGCTATTATGCTTAATTTAGGCCGTGTAACAGGGCTCGTTGGAATGGTTATGTATGCACTTAACCTTGTGTATGCGACGCGTTTACGGTTTTTGGAAACACTCTTTGGTGGCCTAAACCGCGTCTATATCGCGCACCACCTGCTTGGAGGGTTGGCGCTCATATTCTTGACGCTCCATCCACTATTTTTAGCTTTGCGCTACATTCAAGTATCGGTGCTACAAGCATCACTATTGTTGATTCCCAACGGCCTAACACCCATATCGGCGCTATTTGATACAAAAGCAGAAATCCACACAGAAGTTTTGGCGCAGTGGGCGATATTCTTTGGCATTATTGCCTTTTGGGGCATGGTTGGCTTGCTACTGGTAACTTTCTTTATAAAAATTCCGTATCACTTATGGCTTTTCACGCATAAGTTTTTGGGGCTAGCATTCTTTATTGGCGGGTTACACGTGCTATTTATTGCAAGTGATACCTCAAAAAATGGGCCAATGAAATACTACATACTAACAATGACGGCCATCGGGATAATCGCATTTATTTACCGCTCAATCATTGGCCGAATTATGATTCGCCACTATACGTACAACGTGGTGAGCATAGAAACTGTTGCCGGTAATGTCACCCACGTTAATATGCAACCAACCAAAGACCTTATGCCCTACAAGCCAGGCCAATTTGTGTTTGTAAGATTTTTACAACCAGGTACCGAGTCAATCAGTAAAGAATGGCACCCTTTTACGATTTCTTCGGCACCTAAAGACCCTTATTTACGACTCAGTGTTAAGGGTCTTGGTGATTACACAAACTCGATTGCCCAACTAAAAGCTGGTGCGATTGCTGACATCGAGGGTGCCTATGGTAAGTTCACCTATACAAACTTCAAAAACAAAAACCAAATTTGGGTTGCAGGCGGAATTGGTATTACTCCGTTCTTATCTATGGCAAAAAGCTTGCCCGAAAACGACTATGTAGTTGATTTGTACTATTCGGCTCGCACGGCGAGTGAGCTTATTGATTGGGAAATGTTTAAAGAAATCGGTGGCTTAAAAGAGGGTCGTTTTAGGGTGTTCCCTTTTATCGCCGACCAACAAGAAGGATTTTTATCGGCTGATTATGTCGAAAAACAAAGCCTTACGCTAAAAGACAAAGACATCTTTATCTGTGGGCCACCACCAATGATGGCGTCGATGCGTAAACAGTTCCGCGACAAGTTAGTGCCAGGTACGAGCATCCATAGTGAAGAATTTGGTATGTCGTAATGATTAGCTTAAAGGATTTATATGTGGCTTAGACGATTAGTGGGCGTAAGTATGATTATGGCGTTCGTGATTATGAACGGGCTTATCGTGTACGGCCTTTTTTTTGCCGAAGATACCCGCAAACCCGCAGTTCAGGTAGCTCAGAATATTCCGGTGCCACCACCGACGGTTACTCTTGAAGTAAACCCTTCATCAATCCCTGCAGGGACCTCAAGCGGGCTAACCTGGAGCACTACCGGTAATCCTTCGGTGTGTACTGCCTCAGGCAGCTGGTCTGGCATTAAAACAATGTATGGTTCAGAAAGTACTGGCCGCTTGCCTAAATCAGGAAACTATAAATTTACGATTACTTGCACCAATAGCACCGGGTCAAATGAAGCAACAGCCACGATAACTGTTGGCGATGCAAAAGCACCCGCGCAAGTGGTTACTTCCAAAACGACAGCAAGTGCGTCATCTGGAGCCGTATACTGCCAAGGCAGAACACCTTGTTATGGCACCCGCGAAGTTGGCTCGCATGGTAGTTCTGGTAACTGTTGGGGCTGGAATGGAGACCGTGTGATTAATATTAACGGGCTAGACGCTGGGTTCCATAAAGCAAAGACGGGTATCGACACTATAGAAGTGAGCGGTGTCTGTGGCAAAGATCTTGCACCATCGCTTGCAGGTTCTGTTTCGGCGGGTGGTCAAACTAAAAATCATTTAAGCTCAACAAAGTCGAATGCGAATGCGAACGAATTGCCATACTTGATAGGGTTCTTTGATTCGTCAAAGCCATAATTATATGAAAGTACATAAAATGCCGAAAAAAGTTTTACAATCAGAAAAAACGACCTTTATGTTTGTGAGTAGTCTGGTGCTGTTTGCCGTTTCGGTAATACTACTGACAGCAGCACTCTATGCCGGTGTACCGCATAAAACACGCCAAGCGGTTTACCAAGCTGGTTCAGAAGTAGTCAATGGGCAGGCAAAATTCAGTATTAATAATCTTACCTACAGCGATGGAACAAGTCGCTTTACAGCACCGCCCAATAAGCACTATGTGATATTTGATTTTACAGTTGAAAATACGTCTGATAAGCCGATTACGATTTTGCCCGCAAATGACACTTACATGAAAAACCAAGAAGGCGTAGTTTCGTTCTTAACACCGTACGGTCTTGAAAATCCGTTTCGTGCTGGCGATTTGTTACCTCACGAAAAAATTACCGGTCAATTAAGCTATTTGGTAGATATGAACGAATCGCAAAAATTGTACATAGACGCTGTTTGGAGTGGCGCACTCATAGCCATAGCAATTAATTAGCGAAAAGCGTAAGCGCATAGTAAAATTATTACTAAGTCATAGGATAATTTGGGTGAAAAAAACAAGAAATTACAGTTCGAAAAAACATCGAAAAAACACATTGCCATTTCATACGTTTATGTTGGCTATAATCTGCCCATTTGTGGGGAGCTATAATCATGTCGCTTGACCCAATAATCGTAAATATTGAACCACCCAAGTCTCCCTTCTTTAGCAAGTTGCCAAAACTACCATCTTTCGGCCCAAAACAAACAAAAATCCTGACTGCAATTGCAGCAATTGTGATTGTTACGAGTATGGTGCTGATAGCGCTCGTTACAACGCTCGCAAATAACAACAAGTTCAAGGCATCACGTAATATCCAGACTGCTCAAGACGTTCAGAGTAAAGCGCTCGCAGAATCAACTACAAAAAGCAACAAGGCGTTACCAGGAGGCACCGAAGTCACGGGCGTTAGTGGTACGAGTGGTGAAAATAGCCCTAAAGTTACGCTCAAGGCAGACCCTGGTAGTGTGCTTAAGGGCGGTAAAGTTAAGTTAAGTTGGACAGTTACCAATAACCCTAAGTCGTGCGTAGCAAGTGAAGATTGGTCGGGGCCAAGAGCATCAACAGGCTCTGAGATGAGCCCAACTCTCGATAAAGTACAGACGTATCTTTTTACACTTACTTGTAAAACAGATACTGGTACCGGCTTTTCTACGGTGAGTATTAGCGCAACCGATCAAGGTGGTACGGGCAACGTAGCCACCAGACCAACTGTTTCTATTGCGGGTAGCCCTTCATCTATCTACTCAGGTCAGGCGACGTCATTAGTCTGGAGTGTCTCAAATAATCCAACTTCGTGTATTGCTAGCGGCGATTGGTCAGGATCAAAGCCAATTAGCGGCTCTGCATCAACGGGCGCGCTCACAACAGTAAAATCATATACCTATACCTTAACGTGCACGAACAGTGGCGGTTCAGGCTTTGCTACAACCACAGTTGCGGTGTTGCAACCACCCCCAGGAGTACCCATAATTTCACTGAGCGTTAACCCGCCAGGCCCAAGTGTTGTACCAGGCACAAACGCTACATTAAGTTGGAGCGTAACAAACGCTGCGAGTTGTAGCGTATTCGGTGACTGGGCTGGCACGGCAACAACTCGTAGCCCAAGTGGTTCAGAGCAGACAGGAGTTCTGAGTACTCTGAGTAAAACATATTCTTATGGAATGGAATGCAAAAATAGTGCGGGCGATCTTATGTCGAGCTCTGTTGAACTTACTGTTTTACGAAATGCACCTGGTGTTGCAATAACGGCCAGCCCAACCTCAGTTGCAGTCGGGAGTAGTTCTACGCTCACCTGGAGTTCTACTGAGGCAACAACATGCGCAGCTAAAGTCGACTGGTCAAACGCTATTGGTACAAGCGGTTCGCAAAGTACTGGAGCACTCAATTCGATAAAAACGTATAATTACTCAATTACCTGCAGTAATGAGGGCGGCACAACCACAAAGTCTGCTTCGGTTACTGTGCTTGCGGCTCCGCAAATAACCAACTTTAGCGCAAGCCCAACGTCTGTTACGACCGGGGGCTCCTCTACATTATCCTGGACTACTGCCAATGCTACGTCTTGTACAGCAAGTGGTGGTTGGTCGGGCGCTAAAAGCACTAGCGGCTCACAAAGCACCGGTGTATTAGGTGCTACTACAAGTTATACACTCACTTGCTCGAATACTGTTGGTTCGACACAATCAAGTACGAGCGTCACATTCAGTAGCGGTGTAGCTAGTTCACCGCCGGTTGTTACAATTAACGCTGCATCGCCTACGGTAGGTGTAGGTGGAAACGCCGTGCTCACATGGAGTGCAACTAATAGCCCTACTTCTTGTACAGCAAGTGGTGGTTGGTCGGGCGCTAAAGCAGCGAGTGGCTCTGGGGTTTCTGTTGGCCCGCTCAATACAGCAGGTACAACGACCCTTACGCTACAATGCACAAATTCGGCAGGATCAGGATCTTCTTCAGTATCCGTCACCGTAGTTGCAGTACCTGTAGTCACTATTTCTGTGTCACCTGCTAGTATTGTCACCGGTAACAATACTACCGTCACCTGGAGCTCTACAAACAGCCCTTCATCCTGTACTGCCGGCGGAGGCTGGTCTGGCTCAAAATCAACAACTGCAGGTAATAATACTCAAACAACTGGTTCTGCGTTAGCTGCTGGCTCATACGTACTATCACTCAGTTGTACAAACGCAGGCGGTACAGGCTCGAACAGCACAAGCCTTACGGTTACAGCTGGCGCGGTATACTGTTCTAACTCTAGGCCCTGCTACGGTCCAAATAGCATAGCCGCGTTTACTACAATAGGTAGTTGTTATGGCTACAATGTTTCCGGCGCACTAAGCTGGGTCATAAACGTAACTACTCTTAATCAGAACTATCACAAGGGTGGGCCCGGTAAAAATCTACTACCAAATGCAACTTCACCGCTTTGTGGAGCAAATCTTCACCCGTATCTAACTGGTACAAGTCTAACTAACGTAGGTAGCCAAAACCATGTAAAGGGTGCAGCTACCAACGGTAGTGTTATGCCGACGTATCGGGTTGGCTATTGGGATGCTACTAATTTAAGCGCCTCTGTTCTGCCATAAAAAGTTTTTAAGGAGATTATTCATTAT
>JBBRSL010000022.1:0-20131 GCA_038245435.1 Saccharimonadales bacterium (SeqCode) | reverse complement strand
TTGATCGTAAGGTCGAATATGCCGTGCTGCTTATTGCTGCCGTCTTAAGTTACATTGCTCCTATCGGCTTTATCCTGACTGTTTAACAGTATGTGATTTAAATCACGCCCCACTCTTTCCATTCTATGATTATAAATTGACAAATAATCAAAAAAACTATATAATATCGAATAATATTTGCTAAATAAGATCGGTATTATGGAGTTTTCTTACTCTCTTGAGCTAACGAGGCTTGTTTTTGTCGCTGGGCTATTCTACGCAGTTTTCTACAAGCGCTTTACCCACGTCACTCCTGGCGGTATCATTTCCGGTGCCTTACTGGCAATTGCGCTTGATCAATCTGTTGCCTGGTTCTTTACGCTTCTTTTTTTATCTGCAATTGTCGCAATTACATATAAGTTTGTATTTAAATCCAAGGCATTAACTACTCGCGAGCAAACCTTCACCCATGTAATGTTGTCGGTCTTTTTCGTGGCAATAGCACATATGCTAATGTTCAAAAACGAAAATTTTGAGCTTTTTTTGCCCGGATACGTCGTACCTGGCCTTATCGCGCTTATGTACAGTAAATATAATGTTAAAGACGTGCTCATTGGCCTAAATTTCTGTGTCATCGCAACCTACGCAACTGGGGTTATGCTGGCAAAACTTATCCCATATCAGTTTACAACTGAGTTGAGCTCCATTCAGAGTGGTTACGATACGAGTTTTAATATGAGCATTTTGCCGATTTTACTTGTAATTTCTTCTCTCATTTCATACGCAATTTATAAAATAACCAATGTCCGGAGCGGCGGTATTATTATCGCGACTTTTATTGCATTCATGCTTATTTGGAGCCCTATTCAAGCGGCTTTGTTTTTCGTTGCAACGGCGCTTACATATACCGTAATTCAACTTTTGCTCCGTTACACCGCAATTATTGGAGTAGAGCGGTTCGCAGCAACTGCCCTTATAGCGGTCGCGATAACGACCGCGCTTGAGTCTATCGCTTATCATCTAAACATTGATAGTTCATTTGCGCGTTCGGTTTTACTTTTACCGATAATAGTTAGCATTTGGGTAAATGAGCTCAATCTGACACGAGACCATGCCAAGTTGGCGCTTAATACGGGCATGGTGCTGGCAACAAACTGTCTGTTCTTATTAATTTGGAAGTGGCAATAATGATAGTTACTATTATTTTACTTCTTGCCTTTATCCCATATTTTTCATGGAATGCAATATCAAACTATCTGTTTAGTAAAAAAATCAAAAAACTATTCGTACATAGAGTTCACGTTAACGGTACTCGTGGTAAATCTACAGTAACAAGACTCGTAGCAGCCGTATTGCGCGAATCCGGTGTTTCGACAGTTGGTAAAACTACAGGCACAGCAGCACGCGTTTTTGTGAGCCATTCATCAGATTGGGAAGTGCCTCGTAAAGAAGCCAATATTTCAGAGCAGAAAAAAGTTCTCAATAAGTATATGCGCTCAAACTATAAAGCATTTGTTTTTGAGTGTATGGCAGTTAACCCTATATACCAAGCATATTTAGAGCGTAAAATAATGCACTCAACGGTTGGTATCATAACGAATGTGCGCATGGATCACATGGACGTACAAGGTTCGACTATCGAAGAAATTGCACGTTCACTAGCATTTAGCATTCCGTTTAACGGGACTCTCATTACAGCTGAGCGGAATCAAAAAGCGCTCAAGATACTACGAGAAGTATGCAAAAAGCAGAACACAAAACTAATCGTCGCCAGGCCTCAAATCGTGCCTGATGCGTATATGAAGAACTTTGCATATCATGAATATAAGGAAAATGTTGCGATTGCTCTTGAGTTTGCTAAAGCTGTCGGCATAGCTGAGCAAGTGGCAATCCGTGGTATGCACCAAGCAAAGCCCGACCCAGGAGCGTTCTCGCTTAAGAAAATGAAAGCCAATAAAACGACTGTTCATTGGGCAAACTTATTTGCAATTAACGATAAAGAAAGTTTTGTTTCTACCGTAAAATCATTGCATGATTCACTCGATAACAAGCCTAAATTAGCCGTTATCTTAAATAACCGTCACGATAGACCTGATAGGGTTAGCCAGTTTTCAAAAATCGCATCGGGTACTATTAAGTCTGACTACGTCTTTACGTTCGGTGATTATGAAAAAGCTGCTACAGCAACTGTTAATGCGACGAACAAAGCAACAAAGGTAGTTAACCTTGGCAATACCTCCTATGCAAGGCACTCAACAGGGCACGAATTATGGAGCGCAATGACAACAGAACTCCCGCACGATGAATATTTGCTTATCGGGGCTGTAAATATTCACACCCATCAGTCGAAGCGTTTGCTTGAAGTTTTCGGGGAGCAAATCCATGACTAAGATTTCAAAAAGAGCATTAATGGCCAGTGCATTTGTAGCAATTAGTGTCGCTTTTTATGCCTTTATTATCATAAGTGAATATAAGCCTGCGAACGCTACTGCCTATGAAGCAGCAATTAATACCGAAATTACTGCAGGAAATAAAAAAGACATTCCTCAGCCAGGGCTTGAGCGAGCACGTATCGCACTCGGAGAATATAAAAAGAATATAAAAGAGAAAACCCCAAACTGTAATTGCGGCGAAGACATTGATAAATACACAGAAGGCTTGCGCATACAATGGTGTGCTTCGTTTGCAAGTTGGGTAAGCAAACAGGCTGGTAGCCCGTTGAATTCAGGCAAAGGCTGGCGAATCGGCAAAGCTCAGGATATTGCTCGTTATCTTGAAAAAAATGGTACTTGGGTATCGGCACAAGATGCAAAAACTAAAAATATTCAGCCACAAGTTGGCGATATAGTCATTTTTTGGCGAGGACATTTTGAGGATAATCTCGGACACGCTGATATTGTTATCTCTACCAACCCCTCAGAACCGGGCCAGGCAACACTTATCGGTGGAAATATTCAGAATAAGGTAAGCCTGCGTGAAAACTTTTACTACTCAGAGCACTACGGTTTCTTGGGTTTTGGTCGCCCAGAAAAATAAGTTCAAAAGCTTAGCCTTGCAATCGTAGTAAATTGCCTCATACTTTAAGAAAACACGCTCAAAATTTAATTGAGTGAAATACATAAATTTTAAAGTGATAAATGGGGTGTAACGTGGCAACGAAATATATTTTTGTTACTGGTGGTGTATTAAGTGGGGTTGGTAAGGGTATTACTGCCGCGAGTATTGGGGCCCTTTTAAAAGCACGTGGATTAAACGTTAATATTCAAAAATGTGATCATTATTTTAATGTCGACGCTGGTACGTTGAACCCGGCCGAGCACGGTGAAGTATTTGTTACCAAAGATGGCGCCGAAACAGACCTCGACTTAGGCCATTACGAACGCTTTTTAGACGTGGAGCTTACGCAAGCAAGTTCGACCATGAGTGGGCGCATTTTGCGGCAAGTTATCGAAGATGAACGTGCCGGCAAGTATTTAGGTAAAACGGTACAAATTATCCCGCATGTTACGAATGCTATGCAGGCCGCGATATTATCGGCCGGCGAAGGCTTTGATGTGCACGTTGTCGAAGTTGGCGGTACAGTAGGCGACTACGAAAGTACGGCCTTTATTGAGGCTATTAGGCAGCTAAAGCACAAAGTTGGTGCCGCTAATACGTTGTTTGTGCACGTCGTGTACTTACCATTTTTAGAAGCTAGCCAAGAAGTTAAGTCAAAACCTGCTCAAAATGCCGTTCGTGACCTCCGCGAAGCCGGTATTCAGCCAGATATTTTAGTTGCGCGAACCGACCATGAAGTACCAAAGAGTATTATCCAAAAACTGAGCTTATTTACTGATGTCGAGCCAGAAGCGGTAGTGCCAATGCCAACAGTGCAAACAGTCTATGCAATTCCGGCCCTCCTCGAAAAGCTTGGGATTGATAAGTTAATAACCAAAAAGCTGGGGCTACCCAAAGCCAAAGCTGACCTTAAAAACTGGAATAAGCTCGTTGCGTCGGTACTCAACGAAACAGCTAAGCCTGTAAAACTGGCCATTGTTGCGAAATATCTCGATAACAAAGACACCTATGCCAGCGTTATAGAGGCCTTAAAGGCAGCCAGTTGGGCCGAAGGCCGTAGCCTAGAACTTGACTGGATTGACGCCGAAAAATTATCACTTAAAAATGTTGAATCACAGCTAAAAGCTTATGCCGGTATTGTGGTACCAGGTGGTTTTGGTGTGCGCGGCGTAGAGGGCAAAATTGCCGCTGCTACCTACGCACTTGATAATAACGTGCCATATTTAGGCCTGTGTTTGGGTATGCAAGTTGCAGCCATTGCTACTGTTCGTAAAAATGGCAAACCAGATGCCCACAGCACCGAATTTGAACCAGACACTGTTGACCCCGTTATTGACCTTATGCAAGAGCAAAAAGCCGTTACGGCCATGGGCGGCACCATGCGCCTGGGCGATTACGATTGTAAACTTGTTAAAGGCAGCAAAGCGGCCAAATTATATGGCAGCACGAACATTGTCGAGCGCCATCGCCACCGTTTTGAGTTTAATGCGGCTTACGAACCAGACCTGCTGAAACAGGGCATTGCGGTTGTTGGCAAAAACCCACTGACGGGGCTTGCTGAGGTTATAGAGGGCACAAACCACCCCTATTATCTAGCCACCCAATACCACCCAGAGTTTACTAGCCGCCCCATGCGGCCACACCCACTGTTCGTGGGGCTTATAAAGGCTGCTGTTAAAAAGAAATAACACATTTTTGTTGCTAGCAGGTTTTGCATCGCTTAAGCTTAACGTAATGAAAGTACAGTTTTTAGGAGTTTTAGTAATGGTTGGCGTGCTTATTGGGCTGCCGATTTTTGCAGTGCGTGCTGCCCAAGAGCCCGCTAAATCAACTATCTGCAACATAGAAAGCGAATGTTTAGTCAAGCAAATTACCGACGGGCTACAAGGGCTCAAAAACATTATTGCGACAGATTTTGCCTATATACCGCCGAGCGTGCCCAAGACGGGCTCGCCACAACGTTCAGTTAGCTACAGCGTCGAAACGCGCGGGGCTATTACGGCCGATGTTGCGCAGTTTAGGGCGCTCGCAAACGAAACTCTTAATAACCCACTTGGCTGGGCGCGTTTAGGCGTAACTTTTAGTGAAGTAGCCAGCGGGGGCAACTTTACGTTAGTTTTAAGTGAAGCAGCGCAGGTGCCGAGTTTTAACCCAAGCGTTTGTGGGTCTGATTATAGTTGCCAAGTAGGCAGCTACGTCATTATAAATCAAAATAGGTGGCTAGGCGCGACCGACCCATGGAACGCCGGCGGTGGTAGTTTGCGTGATTACCGCAATATGGTGGTTAACCATGAAACAGGGCATTGGTTGGGGCATCCGCACGAATATTGCAGCGCGGCAGGTAACAAAGCGCCCGTTATGCAGCAACAATCTATTAGTTTGCAGGGCTGTAGCTTTAACCCGTGGCCATTACAGAGCGAAATGTGGAGTACGAGGCTTGGGCTATGATGCGCAAGAAACTGCTATTTATTGCCGCGTGCGCAGCGCTTGTACTTATTTTTGCTGGGTTTACGGGGCTTGGCATGTACAACCGCCAGCAAGAACAAAAATTAGCAAACGCCAAAAAATCGGTTCAGCAAGTAGTCCAAACTTACGACTTTAATGCACAAAAATCTGGCGATATCATGTTGTCTTTAGGCTCACTCAGTAAACAAATTTTTGATAAAACAGTGCATACAACCGCCCCAGGTCAGTCGGAATTCATGCGTAAATCTACAGAAATACAACTTGCCATAACGCATATGACGCAATTCGCGGAATATAGCAAAAAAGTCGGCGTTTTACTTGCTGATAAGCAGCTTGGTGGTAAGTTTGTTTCGAGTGATGATGCGATGGCACAAGCCAAAAAATGGCAAGATTTTAATGAAGCGCTCAAAAAGATAGCTGAACCGGTATCGGTGCGAAAACAGCACGATGTATTAGTTGCCAGTACCGCAAACCAGGTGGCTATTGCTACTAAGGCAAGTGACGCCTATAAAGCGAATGATGCCACAACCATCGAGGCTCAAACCAAAGCTGCCAATGACGAACTCACCAAAATTCAGTCGGTTTACGATGATGTATACGCGCTTGTCCGCGCACAGCAATCTCAAATAATATCTGTATCCAAAACGCTTTAGACATACGAATTAACTGTTAGGCTAAATTGCTCTGTTGTTATGTCAATATTACGGTGAATTGGAAAGGCCCTCGAATTGCTCCGAGGGCCTAATCCAGCCATCTAAACTTGGCCAATCATGAGCCTAGCACTTGTGCGGTTGATGGTAATTGAAGCACTCACTCACGGGCTGTCTGATATCGTTCCAGGTGGTAGCCGGGTGAAGCAGCAGGTGGGACAGCTGTTCTGACGAAAAGGTGACGCTTCTGACGCCAGGGACTCGTAGTAGCCGCGCTCGTAGCTGACGCTGTGCTAGCAGCAAGTGCCTGTGTTGCAATTTCGGCTTGATATCGCCAGGCTCGTAGTCATCGATGGTGACGATGAACGTTACGTCGAGGTTGTTTAGGTACAGACTGTGCATTTTTTGTGACACGTTACGCTCCCAAGTTTGGGCTGGACTTTGGATGTGCAGGGCCATTTTAAGGCCACAATGCTCGTGCCGTATTAGACCATAGTGCGAGAAAAATAGCAATATTTGGGCGTATCTGATTGTAAGGTGTTGACGCGCGGCCCAAATTCTGCTAAGATACTCAAGATATATAAATTGTCACTTGGTTAGTCGGTAAGTCCATACCTGGAAACTACCGTGCAACCAAGCATTTTTATGCCCTCAGGTCTGTCGAGACCAACTGAGGTGGGACACTAACGAGTAAGGAGAACTATGAAAGCACTCATTACGAGGAAAGTCGGCATGACAAGCATCATCGAATCAGATGGCGCTTTGACTCCGGTTACCTTGCTTTCCGCTAGTCCCTGTGTGGTGACACAGGTCAAAACTGCCGAAACCGATGGTTATACGGCAGTTCAGCTTGGCTTTGAAAAAGGCAAGAATATCGGCAAAGCCCAAGCCGGTCATTTTAAGCAATCGGGCATCACCCCAAAAGTGGTACGTGAATTCCGCGTAACCGAAATCCAAGAAGGCCTCACCGTGGGCACCGAACTAGCAGCAGACGTATTTGTAGTTGGTGACAACGTGCACGTTACGGGTACCAGCAAGGGTAAAGGTTTCGCCGGAACAATCAAGCGCCACAACTTTATGCGGAGCCGCAAGACTCACGGTGGTAACGGCAACGTCCGTAAGCCAGGTTCAATTGGTTCTATGTACCCGCAAAAAGTTTTTAAAGGTAAGCGCATGGCTGGCCAGATGGGTTACGAGCAAGTTACTGTTCAAAACCTACGCGTCGCTCTTGTCGATACCGAAAACCAAGTCATTGGTGTTGTTGGTGCCGTTCCTGGCCCACGTAAAGGCATCGTTGTACTGAAAGGAGCAAACTAATGTCTGTATCTACCGTTACCGCTAGTGGTACAAAAGCTACGACCGCAGTAAAGCTTCCGAAGAGTGTGTTTGCAGTCGAGATCAAAACTCACGAACTATTAAAAGAAGCCTATGTAGCCTATTTGGCGAACGGCCGCGACAACTTGGCTAAAACCCTTGAGCGTGGTGATGTTCGTGGTGGCGGCCGCAAGCCGCACAAGCAAAAAGGTACTGGCCGTGCACGTGCCGGTTCTACACGTAGCCCAATTTGGCGCGGTGGTGGTGTCACATTTGGCCCATCTGGCAACGAAAACTACAGCAAAAAGATTAGTGTTAAGGCAAAGCGCACTGCGATTCGCCAGGCATTAACCCTTGCTGCAGAGCACAAAAACTTTGTCGTAATCGAAGATTTTGCCGTTAAAGACGGTAAAACCAAGACTGCTGTAGAGCTTTTAGCTAAGCTAAACGCATCGAGCCGAACGCTTGTTGTGGTTGCTACCAAGACTCCAGAACTTGTCCGTTCTATCAAGAACATCCCTGAAGTAACTTTAGTTGCAGCGAATCACCTAAACGTTTTTAACGTTATGAACGCTACCAACATTGTTATAAGTAAAGACGCCATTGCCGTTATTGACGCATGGCTTGGGGAGGCAAAATAATGGGTTTGCTAATTGTCCCTCGAATGAGTGAAAAAGCGTATGAAAGTGCTACTAATAAGAATACCTATGTATTCGTAGTGCCACTTACGACTAATAAGATTGAAATTAAGAAAACTGTTGAAGCTCAATATGATGTAACGGTTGAAGCCGTTAACATCGTTCGCCAGCTTGGTAAAGTAAAGCGCACCAACCGTAAGGGTGGCCGCAGCATTACCGGCAAACGAAGTGACTTCAAAAAAGCTTACGTGTTGTTGGCCGAAGGTCAATCGATACCTGTATTTGCTGCAGTTGAAGAGGAGAAGAAATAATGGCTATTAAGCAATTAAATCCTACTACTCCTGGCCGCCGTGGCATGACTACGCAGGACTTTAGCGAAATCACCGCTAAAAAGCCTTTGCGCAGTTTACTTGTCCGAAAGCGTAGCCTTGCAGGTCGTAACAACCAAGGTCGTATCACGACTCGTCACCAAGGTGGCGGTGTTCGACAACACTACCGTTTGATGAACTTTAAGCTCGAAGCTGGCACCACTGCCACTATCGAAGCTATCGAATACGATCCAAACCGTAGCGCTCGTATCGCTCGAATCAAAGACGACAAAGGTCAATATCACTATATTATTGCGGCTATCGGCATGCAGGTTGGTCAAAAAATCCAATCTGGCGAAGATATCGCAATCGAAACGGGTAACCGCCTCGCTCTTAAGAATATTCCTGTTGGTTCAACCATTTATGGTATCGAAATCAAAGTTGGCGGTGGCGCGCAATTAGTCCGCAGTGCTGGTAACAGCGCACAGCTTTTGGCAAAAGAGGGCGAATACGCTCAGGTTAAATTGCCATCAGGTGAAGTACGTCGCGTACACCAAGAATGTTTTGCAAGTATTGGTACTGTTGGTAACGCACAACACCAGAACGTTAAGATTGGTAAAGCCGGTCGTAACCGACGCTTAGGCAAGCGCCCAAGTGTTCGTGGTGTTGTTATGAATGCGGTAGATCACCCACACGGTGGTGGTGACGGTGGTCGTCACCGAATGGCTAAGGCGCCTCGTACGCCATGGGGTCAAAAGACTCTTGGTTATAAGACTCGTCGCCGCAAGAGTACTTCTACATTTATCGTAAAGAGCCGTCATATGGCTAAGAGAAAGGGTTAAGATATGAGTCGTTCGCTTAAGAAAGGACCATTTATCGACCCTAAGCTTGCCAAGAAAGTGGCGGCTTTGGGTAACGAAGATCGCACCATCATCAAAACATGGTCGCGTGCTTCAACGATTGCACCAGATTTTGTCGGCAAAACCATCGCTGTCCATAACGGTCGCGTACATGTCCCGGTATTCGTTACAGAAAACATGGTTGGTCACAAATTAGGTGAGTTTTCACCAACACGTAAGTTCCGTCGCCACGGCGGTAAATTGGCGAAAGGCTAGGATACATATATGAACGTACAAGCCGTCGCCAAAGGCGTAACTATGAGCCCACGTAAAGTTGGTGTAGTTGCTGCTCTCGTCCGTGGTCGTACTGTTGCAGATGCGCTCGTTATTTTAGAGCACACTCCTCGCCGCAGTGCAGAACCAGTCATGAAGGTTATTGCAAGTGCAAAGGCGAACGCCGAGCACAACCACAACCTTAAACCAGGTACATTAAAAATTGTTGAAATCAGTGTCAGCCCTGGCCCCCGCTTAAAGCGATATCGCCCAGCAGCGCAAGGCCGTGCATTGCCATTCCAACGCAAGACCAGCCACATTCGTGTGGTTGTAACGGGCGAAGAACGTGTGGCAAAAAAGACCGCTGAAAAAGCTGCTAAGCCAGCCGAAGTAAAGGAGACAAAGTAATGGGTCAAAAAGTAAATCCTATTAGTTTTCGACTTCAGGTTAACAAAAAGTGGCGCAGCAAGTGGTTTGCGCCAAAGCGCGACTACGCAACTTTCTTGACACAAGACTTGGCTGTTCGCCGTCTTATCGATAAAAAAGTTGGTGCCCGCGGTGCTGTTAACACTGTTGATATCGAACGCTCACCAAACCTCGTTACGGTTACCATTAACACCGCGAAAGCTGGTGTGGTTATCGGTCGTGGTGGTGTTGGCGCACAAGAACTAAAAGCTGCAATCGAAAAGATTTACGGCACACAAGTTCGCGTTAACATCGAAGAAGTTAAGAAGCCTGAGCTACATGCTAAATTGGTTGCCGAAAACATCGCCAATCAACTCGAGCGTCGTATCGCCTTTAGGCGTGCCATTAAGTCATCTGCTGGCGCAACCATGCGTGCAGGTGCAAAAGGTATTCGTATTGAAGTTTCTGGTCGTTTGAACGGTGCTGAAATGTCACGCCGTGAGAAGACCATCGAAGGTTCAGTACCACTACACACGCTTCGTGCAAACATCGACTACGGCTACATCCGCGCAAAGACCGGTACCGGCATCATTGGTGTCAAGGTATGGATCTACAAAGGTGAGGTAGCCTAGTATGTTGATGCCGAACAAGCAAAAGCACCGAAAGGTCTTTAAGGGCAAAGTACGTGGCCCGGCTACTCGTGGGCAGTTTATTGCTCATGGGCAGTACGCCTTGCAATCGCAAGGTCACGAACGTATTACGGCACGTCAGATTGAATCAAGTCGTCAAGCGATGACTCGTTACATCAAGCGTGGTGGTAAGATTTGGATTCGCATATTCCCACACACACCAGTTACCCGTAAACCACAAGACGTGAAAATGGGTAGTGGTAAGGGAAGCCCTGAATTTTTTGTAGCCAAAGTTAAACCTGGTACCGTTTTGTTTGAAATGGAAGGTGTAACTGAGGAAATCGCTCGCGAGGCTATGCGCCTTGCAGCACACAAGTTACCTGTTAAGACTAAGTTCATCGTGAAAGAGGAGGCATAACATGGCCGACAAAAAGACAGCCACCAAAGCCGCTCCTGTTAAAAAGGCAAAGAAACTCGCATTTAGCGAATTAACTGCCATGAAACGCGATGATTTGGTGAGTAAAGTAAGCGAACTACGCGAAGAAATCACAACTTTGCGCCGTGGTATGCATAATGGAGAAGTCCAAAACGTGCGTGCCGCTGGTGTTAAAAAGCGTGAACTCGCCCGTGTTCTAACCGCCCTGAGCGCTAACTCAGGAGAGGAGAAGAAGTAAGATGGCACGTACACTTACCGGACTTGTATCTTCGGACAAGGGTGATAAGACTATTGTCGTAGCCATCCGAACTCGTAAGACACATCCTATATATAAGAAGCAGTACACCGTAACCACCAAGTTTATGGCACATGATGAAAAGAATGCTGCTCACGAAGGTGACAAAGTTGTTATTGCAGAATGCAAGCCTATCAGCGCTCGTAAGCGATTTACGCTTATCGAAGTCGTTGAAAAAGCTCACGTAAAGCTTGTTGAAGCAACTGTTGAACTGCCTGTAAAAGAAAAGCCTGTGAAAGCAGCGCCCGTTGTTGCAGAAGTTGAAACAGTTGAGCAAAAGCCAGCTAAGGCCGAACCAAAGGTCAAGGCAGCTCCAGCTAAGAAGCCTGCTGCTAAGAAAGCGGAGGCCAAGTAATGATTCAACAAGAGTCACGCCTTGGCGTGTGCGATAACAGCGGTGCAAAAGAAATTTTGTGTATCCGTGTACTTGGTGGCACCCGCCGTCGATATGCACGCGTTGGCGATATTATCGTAGCAACCGTTAAGCAAGCTAACCCAACTGGCACCGTTAAAAAGAAGCAAGTTGTTAAGGCTGTGATTGTTCGAACTAAAAGCACGATTCGTCGTAAAGATGGTTCAACAATTAAGTTCGATGACAACGCTGCCGTTATTATTGGTGATGATAAGTTACCTAAGGGTACTCGTATCTTTGGGCCAGTACCCCGCGAACTTCGCGATCAGGGCTACGCCAAGATTATCAGCCAAGCACCGGAGGTACTATAATGAATACTCCTAAAAATACTTCAAAGACTATCTTTAAGATTCGTCTTAAAGTAGGTGACACCGTCGTTGTTCGTTCCGGTAAGTATAAGGGTGACACAGGCAAAATTACTGCAGTACATCCTACCGAGAACAAAGTGACCGTCGAAGGCATCAATGTCGTCAAAAAACATCAGAAGCCAAATAACGCACATCCTCAAGGTGGCATTATCGAAATCACCAAGCCAATTTGGGTTTCAAAGGTTGGTATTTTAGAACCAACAGCCAAAAAGGCCACACGCGTCGCATTTAAACTCGACAAAGATGGTAATAAAGTTCGTGTTTTTGCGAGCACTAAGAAGGAGATCAAGTAATGGCTACCGCTACCAAAACAGCTGCACCCGCCACCACTGTTCGACTGAAAGAGCTCTACAACAGCACCTACAAAGTTGAACTTAAAAAGGAACTTGGCCTTGCGAACGCACACCAAGTACCAAAGCTCGAAAAGATTGTTATCAATATCGGTCTTGGTAAAGCTAAGGATGACAAAAAGCTTATGGAAATCGCTACGAACACACTTCGTAAGATTACCGGCCAGCAACCTGTCGAAACCACTGCTCGTTTGAGCATCGCGACCTTTAAACTTCGCGAAGGTAACAAAATTGGCCTTAAAGTAACGCTTCGTGGCGACAAAATGTATGAGTTCGCTGACCGCCTCATTACAGTTGTTATTCCACGCTTCCGTGACTTTCATGGTGTACCTAAAGGTGCATTTGATCGCCAGGGCAACTATAGCCTCGGCCTCAAAGATCAATCAGTATTTCCAGAGCTGAGCTTTGAAGAAACAACAACCCTACACGGTATGCAAGTTAATTTTGTAATCAGGGCAGATAATGCCGAACAATCGCGCGCATTACTCGACAAGTTCGGGATGCCGTTTGAGAAAGAAAGGAAAGGCTAGAGTATGGCAAAGAAATCTATGTTAGCCCGCGATGCAAAACGTCGCGCATTACATGCCAAGTACGCCGACAAGCGTGCTGAGCTAAAAGCTCTCGGCGATGCAGAAGGTTTGGCTAAGTTGCCTCGTAACTCAAGCCCAACCCGTCTTAAAAACCGTTGCAGCGAGACCGGTCGTCCTCGCGCCTATATGCGACAATTCGGCTTAAGCCGTCTTTCATTCCGTGAGCATGCCTCAAAGGGTGAAATTCCTGGTGTAACTAAGTCGAGCTGGTAAGGAAGGAGTATATATGTCATTAGTATCAACAGACCCTATCGCCGATATGCTCACCCGTATCCGCAACGCTGCAGCTGTCAACAAAAATGAAGTCAGCATGCCACACAGCAAAATCAAGCAAACGATTGCCGAAGTTTTGGTGGCTAATAACTTTTTGGACAAAGTTGAAGTTAAGGACGTTGAAGGTTTCAAAAGCCTCAACATCACCATCAATCAACCGTTCACCAACGCTCGCATTACTGAGGTAACTCGTTTAAGCAAGCCTGGTCGCCGTATGTATACTGCTGCTGCTGACATGCCACATGTTATGCGTGGTCGCGGTATCGTGGTTGTTTCTACAAGCAAAGGTATCATGACTGGTGCCGAAGCGAAGAAACAAGGCCTCGGTGGCGAATTAATTTGTAAGATTTACTAAGAAAAGGAATAACGATGAGTCGAGTAGGAAAACTACCCATACAGGTCCCAAGCGGTGTGACAATCACTGTCGACAACGATTTCGTTACTGTAGCTGGCCCCAAAGGTACGCTTAAGCAGTTTACGATGCCTGGTATCGGATTTAAACAAGAAGGTACCGAGTTTATCGTGACCCGCGAAAGTGAAGCCGCAGAACACCGTGCTAAGCACGGCCTTATGCGCGCACTCGTTGCCAACATGGTTACGGGCGTTACGACTGGTTTCAGTCGCAAGCTCGAAATCAATGGTGTTGGTTACCGTGCTGCCATGGAAGGTTCAAAACTAAAAATGCAACTTGGCTTTAGTCATGACATTTTTTATACCGCACCTGAAGGCGTGCAAGTTGCTGTAGAGGCAAACACCATTCTTGTTACGGGCGTAAGCAAGCAACAAGTTGGACAAGCAGCTGCAGAAATCCGATCTTTTAAGAAGCCAGAACCATATAAGGGTAAAGGCATTAAGTATGATGACGAACGCATTATTCGTAAGAGCGGTAAGTCAGGGAAGGACAAGTAGGAGTAATTATGACCAAAGCCACACTTAAGAAAAATCAGAACTTGAAACTCCGAAAGCAACGTGTTCGTTCTACCGTTAGCGGTACCGCTGAACGACCTCGCTTGACCGTTTCTGTTACCAACTTGCACATTAGTGCGCAAGTTATCAACGACGAAAAAGGCATCACACTTGCAAGTGCCACCACTGTTGGCGCCAAAGCTACGGGTACTATGACCGAAAAAGCCGCTATCATTGGCACTCAAATCGCCAAAGCTGCTAAAAAAGCTAAGGTATCCAAAGTTGTATTCGATCGCAATGGCCGTATTTATCATGGTCGTGTTAAGGCACTAGCAGATGCTGCTCGTGCAGAAGGCCTGGAGTTTTAATATGCCACCACGAAATGACAATCGTCGCGATAACCGCCGAGGCGGCCGTGACCAAGAACCTGTAGAAAAGCAATTTGACGAGCGCGTAATGAACGTTGACCGTGTTGCGCGTGTTGTTAAAGGTGGCCGTCGTTTTCGTTTCCGCGCACTCGTTGTAGTCGGTGACAAAAAAGGCAAAATTGGCATTGGTATCGCTAAGGGTGCAGACGTTACTACGGCTGTAACTAAGGCTGTTGATATCGCCAAAAAGAAAATGATAACTGTAAATCTTTACAAGGGTACACTACCTCACGAATCACAAGCTAAGGTCTCTGGCGCTAATATTCTTATTAAGCCAGCAGCTCCTGGTACTGGCTTAATCGCCGGTGGTGTTGTTCGTACTATCCTTGAAGTTGCGGGTGTTAGTAACGCATTAAGTAAATCGATTGGTTCAAGCAACAAAGTTAACGTTGCATATGCAACGCTCGAAGCCTTGCAACAGCTTGTGCCTGCCAGCGAATGGGTTCGCCCTAAAACTGCAGCTGCCCCTAAAAAGGTAAGCGATGCAAAAGCTGTTAAAGCGGAGGCTAAGTAATGAAGATTCACGAACTTAAAACTGCTAAGCGTAAGAGCACTAAGCGCGTTGGTCGTGGTATTTCTGCTGGCCAAGGTAAAACTGCTGGTCGTGGTACAAAGGGTCAAAACTCTCGTACTGGTCACTCTCACCGCCCAGACTTTGAAGGTGGTCAAACGCCGTTAATGATGCGTTTGCCAAAGCTTGGCGGGTTCCGTTCACTCCGAACGCCAACTGAAAACGTTTACACTGGTCAGCTAAACGATTTTGCCGGCAAAACTGTCGACAACTTTGTGCTTGCTGAAGCTGGTATTACCAGTAGCGCGCATATTCCGGTAAAAGTTGTTGTTAAGGGTGACCTTACTTCAAAAGTTACTGTTGTGCTACAAGGTGCAAGTGAAAACGCAGCCGCTATGATCGTAAAAGCCGGCGGTAGCTTTACAAAAGTTGCTCAAGTTAAGCGCCCTAAGCTTACTGAAGCTAAAGAAGATAAGCCTGCGAATCGACAAGAAGCTAAAATTGCAAAAGCAATGGCAGCTCCAAAAAAAGCACCAGCAAAAAAGGCTGCTGCAAAAAAATAGTCTAAATTATTTAGATATATCAAAAAGAGGTCGAGAAATCGGCCTCTTTTGTTATAAGTAATTGTTTACTGTGTATACGCCGCACAGTAATAAGAAGAGAGATGCCAATATTGCCAATGTGCGTTTTCGTACAACTGGACCAGATAAAAATATACTTTTAATTGTTATAGCCAATAGTACTAAGATAATTAACGGAGCTGTATAAACCCAAATAAAACCACCAAATACATCACCAGATAAGAAAGTCTCAAAAAGGCTAAAGGCAAACAATGCTACTAATATAACTATAGAGATCTTATAGAATTTTGGAATATTATTAATTACCACCCTGAGAATAGCAATATATTGGATATTAGTGCAACTAATACTTAGATATTCTCTGCATACATAAAGTTCTGCTATATTTAGCATATGCAAACTGAAATTGAGGCAAAATTTATTAATGTTGACATCGAAGCGATTCGTCAGAAGCTAAAGGATGAAGGCTCTACGCTTGTTGAGCCGGAGCGCTTGATGAGGCGCCATGTTTTTGATTACCCGGACCATCGGTTAGAAGCTATTGGCGGGTGGGTGAGTGTGCGAGACGAAGGCAATAAAATAACCATGAGCTACAAGCAGCTAAATGACCGCACATTACACGGTACGAAAGAAGTTACACTTGTCATAGATGACTATAAAATGGCAAGTTCATTTTTAGACTCAATCGGATTAGTTGTTGATTCGTACCAAGAAACAAAGAGAGAGAGCTGGAAGCTAGATGATGTAGAGATAGAAATCGACACCTGGCCATGGATCCCGTCGTTTGTCGAACTCGAAGCACATTCTGAAGAATCAATTAAAGCGGTAGCTAAAAAACTTGGCTTTGATTGGAAAGACGCCATGCATGGTAGCGTTGAGACTGCCTATCAAGATGTGTATGACGTTACCGAAGAAGAAATCGATAACTGGGATCTTATACCTTTTTTACCAGTACCTGACTGGCTCGAACAAAAACGGAAGAAGTAATTTTTACTACTAACAGAGGGTGACAGATAGCCAATTATGGTATAATTTGTGTAAAGTTATATCAGAAATAGAGATAAGAGGGGTTTACTACATATATGAACTGGCGAATTATTGGCCGCTCACTCAAAAGCGCGGATATGCGAAAGCGTATTTTTGCGGTTGTTGGCATGATTATTATTTTCCGTTTTTTGGCTCACATTCCTATTCCATTGGCCGACCCGACAACGCTTAAGCAGATTCTTGATAACTTATTCGCACAGTCTAATAACTCGCAACTGCTCGGATTTTTGAACATCCTCAGTGGTGGCGCGCTGGCTAACTTTAGTATTATGCTTGTTGGTCTTGGGCCTTACATTAACGCCAGTATTATCATGCAGCTGCTTACTAAGGCCATTCCAAAGCTCGAAAACCTTAACAAAGAAGGCGAGTACGGTCGTAAAAAAATTCAGCAGTGGACGCGTATCATTACGTTCCCGCTGGCAATTGTGCAGTCGATTGGTACCATCTTTTTAGTACGCCAATCAGCAGCCAGCTTTAGTGGTTTGGGCGATGTCGTAAACCAAGCGAGCATGAGCCAATGGGTGCTTATGGTCACTGTACTTACTGGTGGTGCGATGTTGCTTATGTGGCTTGGTGAACTTATCACAGAACAAGGTGTTGGTAACGGTATTAGCTTACTTATTACGGTTGGTATTCTTACGCGCCTACCAAGCCTTATTATTGAGCTTGTGCAGTCATCGATTGCCAAAGACGCGAAGTTTCAAATTTTTGGTCATTTTCATCTCCCAATTAACGCTAAGGCTATGTGGATTACGTTGGCCATATTTGCGGGCACAGTGCTGGTGACGATATTTGTGGTGTACCTAAATGAGGCGCAGCGACGCATCACGATTAGCTATGCGAAGCGTTTGCAGGGTAACCGTGTGTATGGCGGTGTTACAACTACGCTGCCCATACGGCTTATTACAGCCGGTGTCGTGCCGATCATCTTTGCCGTAGCGTTCTTAAGTCTGCCACAGTTTATTGGCCAGCTCCTGAGCCAAAGCGCCACAGGTACTGCTCAGCAGATTGGCACAAACCTTGTAACATGGTTTACGAGTCCAACAGCGGCTACGGTACAGGCTGGTGGTATTCAGGTTTACATCTACCCAGTACTCTATTTCTTGCTTGTCTTTATGTTTACATTCTTCTATACCAACGTGGTGTTTAACGCTAAAGAAATTGCCGAAAACCTACAAAAGCAGGGTGCCTTTATCGATGGCGTTCGCCCTGGCGCTCAGACGGAGAAGTTTTTGCTCAAAATGGTGAATCGTGTCACCTTCTTCGGAGCATTAGCTCTCGGGCTATTGGCAGTTATGCCAATCATCATTCAGGCGTTTTTGAACAGTAGCCAGATATCCGTCGGCGGTACAAGCATACTTATCCTTGTAGCTGTCGCACTTGAGACGCTTCGTCAAATCGAATCACGCGCACTCATGGTTACCTATGATGATTACACTATCAACATTGATAGTGAAGATGATAAACCAAAAAAGCAACGCCGTCGCTTAAGTATTCGTCGCAAACAGCCAAAAGCTGCTTAAGACTAAGTGCGCTTTAAAAATTTGAATCTACGGGCAATTGCCGTAAGCGCACTGCTCGAAAGGCTTTCATCTGAGATAGGTGTTTCTGGGTCGAGCGTGACAACCTCGTTTCGGCTATCGCGCAAGTGGTCGAGTATTCGAGCATGCTCTTCAGCGCCAGGGTGAAGTACTAACCAATGAGATATGTCTGATTTTCCACTAGAGTGTGGTTCGGCTGTTTCAACCGGAAGTTTTGGATCTAAGTTTTCGCCAATTATGTTGTGCATATCTGCTTATTATTTACTACCTAGCTTGGGTTGTCAAAAGTATGTTGAGACTAACGACAAAGTCAGTAATAAATAACCCTTTACAAACAGGGATAGAATTGATAGAATAGATTACTGTTGTAACTTATGGCCAAAAACAAGGAAGTAATCGAACTAACCGGAACAATTGTGGAGACCCTGCCGGGTACGCAATTTAAGGTCGAACTCGAAAATGGTCATGTGATTATAGCTCACGTTGCTGGTAAGATGCGCAAACACTATATTCGCATCGTCCCCGGTGACAGCGTGACGGTTGAATTGACACCTTACGATCTTACGAAGGGTCGAATAACCTACCGCAAAAGCTAATACTCTGGCTTCCAATTAACAGAGTACGATAATTATCAAACTAACCGCAGTGTGTTCTAGTCCGCTAGAATCCGCAAAGAATCCAGCTATTATATAAAGCTAGATTCGGCAACACCCCAGATAGGAGAAATCTCAGGGATGAAAGTGCGTGCGAGTGTAAAAAAAATCAGCCCAGATGATATTCTGGTGCGCCGTAAAGGTCGCCTTTACGTTATTAATAAGCTCAAGCCTAAGCACAAGCAGAGGCAGGGTTAACCATGGCACGTATTAGTGGCGTAACTATCCCCGAGCAAAAGCAAGTATGGATTGCCCTTACCTATGTTCACGGTATCGGTGAGAAGAGCTCATACGATATCTTGGCTGTTGCTAAGGTAGAACCTACGACACGCGTTAAAGCATTGACCGACGACGAAATCGGTCGTATCCAAGAAGTCATCAACAACGACTACAAAGTCGAAGGCGATTTACAGCGTGAAGTTTCAACGAATATTAAGCGTTTGAAAGAAATCAAGACCTATCGCGGTTTGCGCCATAGCATGAACCTACCGAGCCGTGGTCAACGAACCAAGACAAACGCACGTACCCGCCGTGGCAAGAAATTGACCGTTGGTGGTACTGCTAAAAAAGCTGCAAGTAAGACGTAAGGGATTGGAGTAGATATATGTCAGACGCAACTACAACTACTGCCAAGAAGAAAAAAGGCAAACGATCCGTTCCATACGGTCAGGTGCACATCTTGGCTACATTTAATAACACCATCATTTCTGTCACTGACAGCACCGGTGGCCTATTGACGGCTGCAAGTGCAGGTGGCTGCGGTTTCCGCGGTAGCAAAAAAGGCACAGCATATGCTGCGCAAGTTGCTTCAGAAAAAGCTATACAAGCTGCTAAGTCACTACATGGCATCGCTAAAGCTGATGTGTACGTTCGTGGAATCGGCCTTGGCCGTGAAGCCGCTATTCGTGCCATCGCTGCAAACGATGTTGCCGTAGAAGTACTTAAAGATGTAACTGGCGTCGCTCATGGCGGCTGCCGCCCACCGAAAGCACGGAGGGTTTAGTATATGGCACGCGATACACAATCTATTGTTAAGATGAGCCGACGTGAAGGCTATGCTCTTCACCCGAAAGCTCTCAAAGCTATGGTTAAGCGCTCAACGATTCCTGGTCAACATGGCCGCAATAATCGTCGCGCAACAACCAGCCAGTACTCACTACAACTTCGTGAAAAGCAAAAAGT
>JBBRSL010000021.1:0-20645 GCA_038245435.1 Saccharimonadales bacterium (SeqCode) | reverse complement strand
TCCTCTTAAGTGGAAACTAGTTGGAGGCGTTGCGCTTGCAGGGGTGCTTGCTGTTGGTGCTGGTCAATTTATGCATATTCCAGGTATCCCAAAGTTTAGCGACTATATGACGACAACGGTTACTCCGGAACACACCGCAATAACGGCTAAAACGATTAAGATTATTCCAGTAAATTTTGAGTGTACGACCATGGCTGCTTATGATGCTGGTGATCAACTAAATACTAACGGTGAAGTTACGACAAAGGGAAGCGAAGCAGCCGTAAAGACGCACGGGTTTGTACACGCTGCGCACGCAAATAAGGCAAAAGTTGTGGCAACAATTTGTGCAACTGATGTAAAAGTTACTGAAAAACCTGCGCTTAATGTTTCTAACAATACGGTAGAGCAAGATGTCTTTGTTGATGTTGATTCGTTAGTAGTAAATACCCAATTTAGCGAGCCAGATACGGTAATTGTAGATAATTCTGGAGGCTGGACAGAGATGCTGAGCGGTGGAGCTCAGGCTGCTGATAGTTTTATTGACGGCGTGTGTAAAATTGTGACATTTGGAAAGTGTGACGATGGGTTGGCTAACCCAGGTGATGCAGCTGTAAAAACCAGCAGAGAAGACCAGGCCAAAACTGAACAGTACCTACGTATTAAAATTTTAGAATCAGTACAAAATAAATGCCTAGCAGGCGACTGGGAGCAGTTTAAACTCGCAATTGTTGATGCATATCAAAAACAAGGGTTGCTGCAAGGTGCTTCTGTGGATTCAATCAGAGTTCATTTTGTTGATGCTAATGGAAACGAAGCGACAACAACACCAGATTTTACGCGTAAAGCTATTCAGGCGCTTATCGATTCAGGCGCAATTTCGGGCACGATGCCTGATGTAGAGGTGATTAATGAAGCAAAAACAGAAGTTAATTGCACTTCACTTGTACCCGCCGTCACTGGGTCGGACTTAACGAAAACGGCAACATCCGGAGTAGCCACGAGGTAAATATGCAAGAAAATACACCGATATTTTTAGTTACGGATGCGAGTAAGTAGATGGCGCTAAGAGAAGATTTACAAACTGTATTTCATGAGCCTGTTGTAGCTAAGCCGCGCGAATTCGCTCCGAAAAATGAGCCACCGATTACCTATGAAGTAGTGATTGATTCATTCAGGAAACCGAATCGATTAACAGTTATAGCTTTAGGTGGTGCCGCACTTGCTATAGCTGCGGGCATAGGATTAGGCCTGGCTACGACAGATACCATGAATACGCCGGGAAGGGGTACTGCTGCATCTGCCGGTGATGCACCTAAAAACGATAATCCAGACTCAACGACTCCAGGGCAAAAATCATTTTCAGAGGCTACAAATTTTAATCTCACTACTGAGGGCCTACCATCAAAAGATGAGTTCGGCACTTTTGGTACATATGGAGTTTATAACCAAAAAATCTCATCAGTCGTAAGTGGCCAACGCTATGATATTACGATTGAAAGCGCAAAAGTTATTTTAAAAACGTACTCGATTAGCGAGGCAGTTTCCTTTAAGGATGGACAAGTAGATCCACAAGCCAACACAGTTACGAAAAAAATAGAAATTGATCCTACAAAAATGGCATACGGAGCTGAGCTTACAGATTTGAAACTAAGTTTTGATGTAGTTAGCCCCGGTCAACAACTCAAAGAAAGCGGAAACTATGTGACTGGTTGCAAATCATTGCCTGTTTGGGGTTGCCCTGGAAATCTCACTCCTCCAACAAACCTAGTAATACCGAAACCAGTCAGCGATGTACTTATTGCATCCGTAAAGAGCATGATATTACGCGCTGTCGAAAAAGACTGTGCCCAGCTAGAGTACTTAAATACGTTTCAGTTTATTGATGCCAATTCCGAAAAGCAGGCCAAGGATCAAGATGTGAAAAGCGGCCTTATAACTCCAGTTATTGTTGGCACTGACCTAAAAATTATAAGCAACGTACCAAACTATGTGTATTCATTACAAAAAGAGTTGAAGGCTCAGGGTGCGACTATAAGTGATTCTGATATAGCCACAGTATTCGGACAAAGCAGTATCCAAGCAACCTGCAAACCAATAGATGTAAACAAGGCCTAATAAGGAGTTAATAGTATGAGCGAACAATTATCAGAAACAACAGCACTATACATGGACGATATGCTTGGCATCCCCGTGCATAGAGGTATACGGATAAATTCTATGCTTGCAATCGCAGACACATCGGCACGGCATAAAATCGAAAAAGATGGTGTGCGCACTGCTGAGCAGGTCGAAACAGATCACATAGTTGAGGCAGCAGAACAGGTACTTAAAACTCTCGAAGGTGTCGGACTACTTAGTACTATACGAGGCGACAAAGAACTTTTAAGTAGAGCAGAGGCCGTCGTCGAAGGTAATTTAGAGGATTATCATCAGAGACATCTCGAAATTCGTGAGCAATTAGAAATTGTAAACGAAGATTTAGCGGCACATAGAATTGTCTTTTCGGCGGCAAAAGTAGCATACGAAGCTGCTCTTGCACAATTTCAAGAACTCGACCAACGATGGCAGGACACTAAAACGGGCGTTGAGTATGGGCTAGAATCTGTCGCTTCAACTCAACATATACAGAGTAAAGATGAAGTTTCGCTATTGTTTCAAAAGATTGCAGCCCAACTTACTGACCCGCAAACGGTAGAGCTTGCCATGAATTATAAGCAAGCCACAGACGAGAAAAATTTAAAAGAATCAATTTTTAATGCTGCAACGACGAAACTCGCATTACTAGAAAAGCAAAAAACTAATGAACTCGAAAAACTACGACTATTCGCAGCTGATGTGCAGGCTGAAATTCCTGAGCATAAGCGTTATGCTAAGCGAATCGGAAAATCAGGTTCACATATCCGCCAAGAAACGCTCAAAACAAGATCAATAAGGTTAATCGGTGGGGTGGCTCTATACATCACAGGAAAAGATACCGTTGAAGTATCCAAGCATGGTGCTAAAGCTCTAGGGGAGGCACAGTATGCAGTTGAAGCTTGAACAGCCCTTTACGCCCACAAAAACTCTTAGTGAACAGACAAAAAGAGTATGTGAGCTAATTGACGTTACTGACATTGTAGAGCGTTTTCCCGCGGATACGACTGACTATCTAATTAATACAATTATTGATGTCTCATTACAGGTTTGGGCAGATGCGAGAGAGAATCCACAAATAAGCCCAAAGGCACGGCGTATACAAAAAGAAGAGCTTTTTGAAAAATACTGCATTGAGTTAAACCTTGATATCGTCAAAGAAGTATTCATTGATGATTCAGTTCAAGCGCTTGGAAAAAATGTCGACGATGATTTAATTACCCGTCGAAAAAAAGTTGCCGAAGACTTTGCTGAAAATGTAGAAGATATTATTCAATCAAAAATTAATTCACTAATGCAAACAGCCGAACGGCTGGGCAAGGCAGATAGCGGTACGGTTGAGTATCGTGATATTGCGCAAGCACTACTAAGTTTTGGAGTGAAAATTGATGTTCCAGAATCGAGCGATTCATCACCAAAACATGCAGTTCAAGAATCTAGTGAGCAAATAAAAATACGTATGAACTTTGTGCCTTCAAGAGGCACCGTAATAAAACTCGTAGCTTCAACTGCGCTTGCGGCAACAGTCGTAGGTGTGGGTGCTACTTCAGCCGCTGCCGCAGAGCGACCATCAGTTTCAAAATCATCAAGCTCATCTTCAAATCCAGACAATTCAATTCCTCCTGTAACGTCTGCATCGCCTTCAACCGAAACACAGTCTGCCGAGGTCCAGCCAGTTATAGAAGCAGAGCCTTCTACGACCATGCCTGCTACTCCTAGTACTGAAGCGCCAATTAACCCACCAACTGATACGACCGCACAACCTGATACACCGCCGTCTACAACAACCCAAGATACACCTACAACTCCTCCTGTAGAAGTTGTGGTCGTACCTGTGCAGCAACCAGAAACCGCACCACCTACCACGGTTTTTACGCAGTTAGACGCATTACCAATTGATACGCCTATTTCAGAAGCAACAGCTACCGTTCAGCAAGATAATTCCTCAAACGAAACTTCGAAAGCTGCAAATAATGAGTTATCTGATAGCGCGGCAAGGCTCATACCAGAAATGGCGGATGTGCCAAATAAGCTTGTTGCTGCTTTAAAGGATGGCAATATTACTGGCTTCGGCAAAGACACAGCCTTTAATCAGAAAGATCCGGCTAATACAGATAAACTTTTACAAATGATTATTAATGCTGAGCAGCGAACCGCCTTAAAAGTGCATGCAGATGACATTAACAAGGTTTTGTCAGGCGACAAAGAGACGATTGATCGATTGTTAAAATATTATTCGACACAAGATATTGATCAAGATACGTTTGGAAAAATAGCTGACTACATAGTTACCCTGAGGTTCGTAAAAGACGACGGACCGGATTTATCTATTGAACAAAAAATTATTATCGTACGATTGTATGCAAGTGTACACGACGAGCTTTCAGCAGAAGCAGAAGCGCTTTATGAGAAGGCAGTAAAAGACTATGAAGCAAATAAGCCTAAAGAGGTAAAACCGCCACCATTAGATATTTCTGGCAGTGCAGGCATAGATAGTAAAACCCTTGCAAAGATAAAAGATTATGTTGAAGCAGAAGTAAGCACTATACCTCACCGTTCTAAAGAACAGCAAGATTTCTTGGTAAATATGATTATTTCGACCGAACTCATAAAAGCTACACATAAAGCACCAAACTTTAACGAATCTGTTGCAGATGCACAAATGGTTGTTGAATCTGGCTGGGCGCAATCTGAACTTGCTTCAAAATACAATAATTATTTTGGCGTTAAAGCTGGCTCATCATGGAAGGGCAAAACCGTGCTCATGCCAACGTGGGAGCAAGACCTCGACGGAACAAGACATAAAATCATGGCCAAGTTTAGATGGTATGATTCACTCGAAGATTCACTTGCTGATCGTCTTGTGCGGCTTGGGAGCCTTAAGCACTTTAAAGATGCGTCTAACTGCTACGAATCGGTCGACACCTATATTGATGGGCTATTAAACCTACTTGACGAAAACTGTAAAATTGTCGTACCCCACGAGAACCCTTACGCTACGTCACTAACGTACAAGGAAACGTTAAAGTCTGTGATTAAAGCAAACCACCTTGAAGAAATATATGCTCGAATCGAAATCATAAATAAAAGCGCAGATAAACCAGTCCAAACACCAAAGGGATTAAACAAAGCCGAAACTAGGGCAGTTAAAGGGCTGAGTGAAGTTGGGCTCGATACTGGCGATATTACTATACAAAAGAAAAAAAGCGGCGGAAATATGATTTTAATCAATAAGACAGCGGCTGTAAAAAAACTTGGGCTTGAACCATATGGCACTTACCCAGAAAAGCTGCGTGATCTGCCACTTGATGCGGTAGGTACACAATACGGTATGTACAGTCGAGAATGCGTTGACTATGTTGCATGGCGCGTTGACCACGACAAAAAGGGTATAGGCATGCCTCGCTGGGGCGGTAGAATAAGCGAAGGTTACGGTGGTGTAGCCTACCGCTGGAACCCAAACTCTGTAAGCGACGGCATAAAAGTAGACCTTAACCCAACAGTTGGTAGTGTTATGGCTTGGAATGCTAATGGTAAAGATCATAAGTTATTCGGCCATGTTGCGTATGTAGAGGCAGTTTTGTCGGACGGCTCAGTAATTGTTTCTCAATACAATAATGGTGGCACTGGTCAATACACAGTAGAGCTAATAACTAAGCAATACATTGATTCGCACGATACGGTTAGATTTGATCATTTCGAACAGGGTTCAAACGACCAGCTACCAGACAGTACTCGCCCGCATGACGACAGCTACTAATCTTTCTTAGTCTTTTCGAGTCGACGCTTTTCTTTAAGAATATGCCAACCACTTACGCCAACAGTTAGGATTGTTGCGAGCAAGATAATCGGCAAAATATAATGGTCGATATTAATATAGCGCCCCAAAACCTTGCCAGCCCAATAGCCGATGAGCGTAATTGTTGGCACCCAAAGACACGCGCCAATAATATTATAAGTGACAAACTTGCGGTAGTTCATGCCGCTCACACCAGCGACGAGTGGTGTAAGTGTACGTACGACTGGCACAAAGCGCGCCAAAATAACTGTCAACGGCCCATATTTATCAAAGAATTCTTGGGTGCGTACGACGTTAGCTTTATTGAGCAGTAGATTATCGGGTTTATCAAATAATTTTGGCCCAGTTCTGCGGCCAATCTCATAACCAAGTAAATTACCAAGAATAGCGGCAACGATAAGGCCAACTATTGCAGCAATCAGGTTTATTTTTCCTTCGGCTGCGAAAAACCCGGTAGCAAACAATAATGTATCGCCAGGCAAAAAGAAACCTATTAAAAGCCCAGTTTCGGCAAAAATAACCAAACTGACACCCAAAACTCCGCCATCCTTAATGACCGAATCTATCTTGACGTATTTGGCAAGCAAAACGCCAATGATAACAACTACCAGTAGAATGGTAATGTTGCGAATATTTAGATGTTTTTTGAGATGCTTCTTCACAAGTTAGATTGTAGCATTAATTCTCTTGCAAGAAGCCACCAGATTGGTGAGCCCATAGTTTCGCGTATACGCCTTTATGTTTTACGAGCTCAGCGTGAGTACCTTGTTCTACAATCTGACCCTTATCAAGCACGAGTATGCGGTCCATTTTTTGGATGGTACTTAAGCGGTGCGCGATGACAATTGCGGTTCTACCTTCCATAAGTTTCCAAAGTGCATCTTGGATAAGTGCTTCGCTTTCGCTGTCGAGTGCGCTTGTCGCTTCGTCGAGTACAAGAATCCGTGCATCGCGTAACATTGCGCGAGCAATAGCTACGCGCTGTCGTTGCCCACCAGATAATTTCACGCCTCGTTCACCGACCATGGTTTCATATTTCTTCGGCAGGTTATCTATGAACTCATCAGCATGTGCAAATGTAGCCGCTTGATACAACTCGGTATCAGTTGCGCTTTCGTTACCGTAACGAATATTATCGGCAAGTGTTCGATGGAATAGGATCGGCTCTTGAGGCACAAAAGCGATATGCTCTCGGAGCGAGTCTTGCTTAATGCTCGCTATGTTCTGGTTATCGATATATATTTCACCTGAAGATAAGTCGCTTAGTCGTAGAATTAGTTTTGTTATGGTGGTTTTGCCACCACCGCTTGGGCCAACGAGGCCAATTTTCTCACCAGGTTTAATCACTAAACTTAGTTCATCAAATAATTTAGCATGTGAATCGTAGCTAAAGGCGACGTCGTTAAATGCAATGGCGCCTTTATCGGGCTTAAACTCTTTTGCGCCTTTAATGTCAGTTACCAGCCGAGGAGTATAAAGAATCTCTGTCATTTCGTGCGCATCTGCCAGACTACGTTCGATATTACGGATAACCCTTCCGAAGCCCCAGAGGCTGCCCATTATACCGACCAAATAAAACTGAACGAGCACAATGTCACCCAAAGTCAATGTGCCCTTGAGGGCCATACTGACAGTGACCCAAATCAACAAAAATTCAATAAAGAACATCATAAATGACTGGAACGCAAAAATATACTCACTGACATACCAGTCTCTTAAGGCAACCTTATATCTTTTTTGGCTGACTGCGTTAAAAGTCTTTTGCTCAGTACGCCGCTTACCAAACGTCATAATAGTAAAAATGTTGGTTAAGCCATCAGCAAGCGTTGCGGTGACTTTGCTATCGGCGGCAGCGGCCTTTTTTGCCAGAGGCATCTTTTTAATCTGCATGAACGTCATAACCGTAATAAAAAAGACGACCCAAATAAGAATAACGATTGCTACAAGGGGCGCCCTAAAGCTCAGTACGATAAGGGCGCCGGCGGTTTTAATAATCAACTGCAGGGCGTCAAAGTATACCGAATCAAATAAACGCTCAAATGAGCTGGTCATTCTATTTGTTTGGGCGACAAGTGAACCACTAAACGAGTTAGTGTGAAATGAGTAGCTTTGTTCGGTAAGCGCCTTATAAATCGTTTGCTCCAAATCTCGCTTAACCCGGAACTCAAAAGTGCTCAGCGTAAATCCAATAATTCTCCAGGCAATCCATGCAAAGGCAATACAGAGTAATGACCCAATGATTAATTGGCCAAACGTATCCCAAAGTGAAGTGTTTGACCCAATTAAGTCTTTAACTTTATTTATGGCATTCGCATATATAAGCGGCAAAATCGTATTTGCAACGGTAACGGTAATTGGTAATAACGAAAAAATCGTTATGAGCATGAGTGGGTATTTTTTTGCGTGTCGCCAATAAATAGCGATAGTTTCGCGCGCAGAAGTTGCGGGCTTTTTCATAAGATAATCCTTTTAGATTGGTTTTGGTGAGTGGTCATTTTAGACATCACGCACTCTAGTAGAGTGTTTGAGCGGGCAAAATTGCCATCAACTTGATAGCAAGTGTAACACCTCTGTTATAATGAACGCAATGGAAAAGATTATTTTATACTATAAGTTTGTGCCCGTTTCTGACCCTAAAATGACTGTGCTTTGGCAACGGCAGCTTTGTGAGCGTTATGGATTAAAAGGGCGAATCATTATTAGTAAGCATGGTATTAACGGTACCCTTGGTGGGCCTGTTGATGGTTTAAAAGCTTATAAAAAGGCAATGAACGAAACCGAAACCTTCAAAGGCATTGTCTATAAGTGGAGCGAAGGTTTAGCTGATGATTTCCCGAAACTTTCTATTAAAGCCCGCGCCGAGCTCGTTGCCTTTGGCGACCCTGATGGGTTTGAAGTAGACGAAAAAGGTGTCGTTGGCGGCGGCAAGCATCTTAAACCCGAAGAAGTGAATAAGCTTGTCGAAGAACGCGGCGAAGAAGTCATCTTTTTTGATGGTCGTAACGCATACGAAGCGCAGATAGGTAAGTTTAAAAATGCGCATGTACCAAATGTAGAACGAACGCGTGAGTTTCTTGATGAACTTGATGATGCAAAATATGATGAAATGAAAAAAAAGCCAGTTGTAACGTACTGTACGGGTGGTATTCGCTGCGAAATACTCAGCGCACACATGAAAAAGAAAGGCTTTAAAGAAGTCTATCAAGTTGATGGCGGTATCGTAAAATACGGTGAAAAGTTTGCCGATGAAGGCCTTTGGGAAGGCAGTTTATACGTGTTTGATAAGCGTATGGATACAACGTTTAGTGACAAAGCCAAGACGATTGGTATTTGTACACTGTGCGGTGGTAACACAAGCAATTTCGAAAATTGTGCCTATAAGCCGTGCAATAACTTAGTTCTTATGTGTGAAAACTGTCATAAGAAAACTGACACCTGCTCAGAAGCATGCACAAAAAAACTAGCATCGTACGTTGGGGTTTAGCGAATAGCGATGAACGCCGCCCTTAAGGATAAGCTTGCGAGCTTGCCAAAAACGCCAGGTGTTTATTTTCACAAAAATAAATCAGGCGAAATTATCTACGTTGGCAAAGCCGCGGTACTTCGCAATCGGGTGCGGCAGTATTTTCAAACAAGTCGCTACCGTGATCCTAAGACCGAAGTTTTAATTCAAGAAATTTACGATACTGATTGGATTGAAGTCGAAAACGAAATCGAAGCATTGTTTTTAGAAGCAGAGATGGTGCGCCGCTACCAACCTCATTTCAATATTTTACTTCGCGACGATAAATCGGTAGCTTACGTTCGCATTAATACCAGAGATCAAGCTCCGAGTGTCACCGTGACACGGCGCCCACTTGATGATGGCGCAGATTATTTTGGCCCGTTTCTAAATGCCGGCCCTGTACGCAAAGCCCTCAAGTATTTACGAAAAGTGTTTCCGTATTCAACGCATATACAGTTGCCTGACCGAGGCTGTTTACAATACCATCTGGGTCTATGTCCAGGCCCAGAAACCAGCAACTTTAATCGTCCGGAATATCTTAAAAATTTAAAAAAACTGGTGCTGTATTTACATGGTGAGCGCGTAAAAGTGACGAATGAACTTGAAAAAGAAATGGTAGCGGCCGCACAAGAACAGCATTTTGAGCAAGCAGCAATTATGCGCAATAAACTTCGAGCACTAAAAAGTTTGCAAACGAGGATTGTTTTTAGTGATAGAGAAAACCTTGATTTATCAAAGGATCATGCACTTTTTGATGTAACGCAGCTCCTTACACTCACAAAGCCACCGCGTAGAATCGAAGGCTTCGATATTAGCCATATGAGCGGAACTGATACGGTTGCAAGTATGGTGGTGTTCACCAATGGCATTGCCGATAAAAGTGCCTACCGTAAATTTAAAATGCGCATACCGGGCAACGACGATTTTGCGCATATGCACGAAGTTATTACCCGCCGTTTGAGTGAAAAGAACGTTAAGATGTGGGGTAAGCCAGACCTATTTTTGATTGACGGAGGTAAGGGCCAGTTAGGTGCAGCAATAAAAGCCCGTGATGAACTTGGGTTTACTATCCCAATGATTGGCCTTGCTAAAAAGTTTGAAGAAATTGTAGTCCATAAAGAACTGAGTAACCTTACTGTTAACGATGCTTACTTGGTAAAGTTAAAAGGATTTCGTACAGATGAGTCGGATGATTTTGTGCGGCTAGATTTGCCGAACACTAGCCATTTAGTTAAGTTTTTGCAAAGAATTCGTGACGAATCGCATCGTTTCGCGGTAAGCTACCACACCATACTCAAGACATCGCGTCAGACGGAAAGTTATTTGGATGACGTGCCATCTATTGGGCCAACAACTAAAAAGAAGTTATTGCGTACATTTGGTTCATTACGTGGTGTGCGGGCGGCAAGTTTGCAAGAGCTTACTGATGTTGTTGGGGTAAAGAAGGCAACAATACTAAAACAATATCTACCAACGGAGGAGCGCGATGTTTAATACTGAATTCTATAAGAACAATCGTCAGCGACTCTTAGATGAGTGTGGAGACGCGCTGGTTATTATTGCCGGCAACGGACTACTCCAGCGAGTAGGCGATGTTAACTATAGTTTTAGACAAGATAGTAATTTCTTATATCTTACGGGTATTTCTGAACCTGATTTGCTACTTGTCATGCACCCTAAAAATAATATTGAATTTATCATAGAGCCAGATAAAGACGAGATTGCAGTCATTTTTGATGGTGATTCAAACGCTGATGAAATCATTCAAACAAGCGGCATTGGTCCAACCATGAGTGAAAGTGAAGGCTGGGCGTATATAAAAAAACATGCTTCAGCACAAAAAGTATATTTTAACCTTCCGTCTGAAACGAAAGTTCGCGGATTATTCACAAATCCTGGCCGACAAGCAGCTTTTGGCCGTCTGAACGAGCTTAGCCCAAATATAGAAGACGTTCGGCCGATACTCGCAAGCCTGAGAATGATAAAACAAGACCAAGAAATAGCGGCACTTACAAAAGCCGTAGAAATAACCAAATCGGCTCTCAAAAAGGTAGAAGCTGGTATTGAAGCCAACCTAAACGAAAAAGATTTACTCAGAGATTTGAATATGCATTTCATGCAGCAAGGTGTTACGCACTCATTTGCACCAATGGTTCAAGGCGGCAACAATGCAACAACACTCCATTATGATAAGAACAACCAGAAACTTCAGAACAACGGAGCAGTTTTACTTGATGTAGGTGCAGAATACGAAGGCTATGCAGCGGATATTTCACGAACCTATATAAAGGGGTCTAATAAGCGTGCGCAACAAGTCATTGATTCGGTACGAACCGTTCAAGAAAAAGTAATTGCGCAGGTTAGGCCTGGTGTTACCTGGAAAGAACTGAGCGAGACGTCGCTCAAGCTTATTACCATCGAACTTAAGAATCTGGGAGTAATCAACGACGCAAAAGAAGCGCAAACGTATTTTCCGCACGCTATAGGGCATTTTTTGGGGCTTGATGTACATGATGTTGGTGATTACGCGAGAGCGCTTGAAGCAGGTATGGTGATCACCGTTGAGCCGGGAATTTATATACCAAAAGAGGGCATTGGGGTACGTATCGAGGATGATATTCTGGTTACGGAAACTGGGGCCAAAGTGCTATAATAGCTGTTGAATGCTGCGACAATTAGAAACGTTTATTATGCGCCTCTGCGTGAATGCTGGCGCGCTCTGGCTTGCCGCTTTTATCGGCCTTATTTCGTATGGCGATAACTGGGTAAATCTTATTATTGCTGCATTTATTTTAGGGATTTTAAATGCCCTCATCAAACCTTTGCTCGTTATCTTCACTCTCCCTGCTATTGTTCTGACCCTTGGATTATTCACAATATTCATCAATGGATTCATTATTGTGCTGGTTTCGTGGCTATTTAATAAGTTCACAGTTGGTTCTTTTTGGTCAGCAATGCTTGTCGGCTTACTCATTGGCCTGGTAAACTATATTGTAACTATATTAATCGAAAAGCTTGGGAGCACTCGTGAATAGCATTTTTAACTACATTACTATCGGCTCAGCCATCCTGATGGTTATTTTTATCCTTATGCAAGCGCGCGGCGCTTCGCTTGGTGCTGGCTTCGGCGGTACCGCAGAAATCAACACAGTTCGACGTGGTTCTGATAAGACATTGTTCCAATTGACTATTGTTATGGCAACAATTTTTGCTTTGTCGATTATCTTAGGAATTATCGTTAAATAACACATGATTAATCGCCACACACGGCAGCGGTTACGTCGCCGTATTCGAACGCGGAAGCGTCAAGTCGTCGAAATCGGCGGTTCGGCGAATAAGCAACTTGATAGGCATGTTTTTCGACGTTGGCATAATTTAAAAGAAGCCCGTCGATTTATGATTTTTTGGGTTCTTTTGGTCGTCGTACTTATTGCGGGCACTGTTATGCAGACACGCGCACTGGGCCGTTACTACCTAGAGCCATCACCCGTCAGTGGTGGTGTCATTAGCGATGGAATGGTCGGTACCTTTAGTAACGCAAACCCTATTTTTACGTCTAATACGGTTGACAGCAGTGTATCTCGATTGATTTTTTCGGGTTTGCTTACCTATAACGAGCAAAATGAACTTGTTGGTGATCTAGCGGCGAGTTGGGATGTTGATGCTAAAGCAACGAGCTACACCGTTAGATTACGACCAAATATTTTATGGCAGGATGGAAAGCCGCTCACAGCTGACGATGTTGTCTTTACGTACAAGACAATTCAAAACCCTGATGCAAAATCACCATTGCAAGTCAGCTGGGCGAATATTAAGATTGAAAAAGTTAGCAATACAGTAGTCAAGTTTACGCTGCCTAACCCTTACACGCCGTTTCCACATTCACTCACGACAGGTATCGTCCCAGAACACCTTCTAAAGGATATCCCTATCGCACAACTAAGAAGCGCGCCTTTTAATAATAAGCAGCCAGTCGGGGCGGGCCCATTTAAGTGGAGTTCTATCACTGTTTCAGGTGATGCCACAAATCAAACGCAGCGCCAACGTATTCAGCTATCAAAGTTTGATCAAGTGCACGGGGTAGCCGCAAAGGTAGATGGAATTACGATTTCTACATTCCAAAACGAGCAAGATTTAAATGACGCATTTAATGCTCGTCGAATAATGAATGCGGTCGGTTCTGGGCGCATTCAAGCAGGCGATAGAAAAGGCGACACTGTGTTGGCTTACTCACAAACAGCCAGTACAATGCTGTTTCTAAAAAATAGTAATCCGATACTAACTGATGCAAATGTACGCAGAGCACTTGTAAGCGGTACGAATGCTCCTGAGCTCGTGAAGTCGCTTGGCTACCCAGTTATTCCTGTGAATGAACCACTGCTAAGAAGCCAAATTGGCTATAATCCGGCACTCGCACAGAGGCCATTTGACAAAGTCGAAGCAGAAAAACTCTTAAATGAAGCAGGTTGGGTTATTCCGGCAGGCAAGCAAATACGTGAAAAAGATGGCAAGCAACTGAGCTTAAAGCTTGTCTCAGAAAGCAATCCGGAGTATTCAAAGCTCACCACACTCATTCAGAAACAGTGGGAACAAATTGGTGTAAAAGCCGACGTATCACTACAACCTGCTGAAACTATCGCCCAAAGCTACATTCTTGCGCATAACTATGATGTACTGCTATACGGTATAAATATTGGCCCAGATCCAGACGTCTACCCGTACTGGCATTCAAGCCAGGCCGATGTTCGAAGTTTAGGTCGCCTAAACTTGTCAGAATATAAGTCTGCAGTTGCCGATGCTGCACTTGAGGCTGGGCGAACGAGGCTCGATCCCAAGCTGCGGACGGCTAAGTATAAGACATTTCTTGAGGCATGGCGAAGCGATGCATCTGCTGTAGGCTTATACCAACCAAACTTTTTTGTCGTGACCAACCAACAAATTTATGGTATGGACGAAAAAACCATTAACAGCCCAGCCGATAGGTACAATAACGTTGTAAACTGGATGATTAATACAGAGCGAACGCTTAAAAAATAACGTTCTGATAGTGGTAGTTAAGTGTTAAATACGCCGCAGTGGTGAAATTGGTATACACGCTAGTTTCAGAGACTAGTGGGAGAAATCCCGTGGAGGTTCAAGTCCTCTTTGCGGCACCAGACGACATTTCAATAGCCTTTACTAGGCTGGCAAAAGGCTCTTTCCAGATGACGGAGAGCCTTTTTTCGTTGTCTAAAGTTAGGTTCAAGAACAAAATACGTGCAACACGGTCTTTTTCAACTGCTGAACCTGCTTTCATCTTGTCAGGTGCTAATTTTACTAGGTTCAAGAACTGCTCTTTGGTTAGCTTGATTTTGCTAGGATTAGCAATCTTTTCCTTTAGCTTGCCAATTTCATCGTCTAAGTCTTGAGTCTCAATGGCAAGCTGTTCAACTTTATTCTCTGTAATGGCATAGGCTTTCGAGCTACGGTTAATATTCCCAAGCCCAAGTGACAACTCATTTAGCTCTCTCTTTTTATGAGCATTAGCTCCGTTCTTGCTGGCAATATCTTGTTTAATTTTGAGGATTTTTACATCAGTAAAGCTATCTATACGCTTGCTGTAACGCTCATACGCTTTATCTGACAGCTCTAGCTTCTCTAGTAGTTCATATATGGCATCAAAGACGAATTTTGCTCTAACAGATTTAGGTTTACGAGTACAATCCGAGTTTTTGCATTCATACGATAAGACGAGATGTTTACTACCGCCTGGCTTATTCTTACCAACAGACATCCACTTATCACTTTTACAAACACCACAATATACCATGTGTCTCAGTGGCTTGAATTCAGCCCTTTTCTTGGGGTCAACATCTCGTTTTCTGGTATAAGCCAGAGCCTGTACCTGATTATAAATATCTTCGGTTATCATAGGCACAAAGCTTGTATGTATACGAGGCAGGTCAATAGTCTGTTCAGTTTGCACAAGTAACCCATAATAAAAAGGATCACGGAACATTTGTCCTATGCTCTTTTCGGTTGGCACTATCTTTTTGCTAAATTTATTCTTCCTGCTAGGTTTAGTCATGCGGTGGTAGCCTTTTTCGAGCAAGTAATCCAATACAACTTTATTAGTTGCACCTCTAGCTCTCATGTACCATGCTTCTTGTATGTCATCAAACCAGTCATTGGGGTGATATAAACCGTCTTGGTCATCTCGGTCATAACCCCATTTAGGTTGACCACCTGATTTACCTTCTTCAAGGTTTCCAGATACACCTTTCTGTACTTTAGTAGAGAGGTCATCAGAGAAATGTTTGGATATAGAGAACATTATTCCCAGAGTTAGTTTGCCAGAAGCGTCGTTTGAAAATAGTAGCGTTGGGAATTGGAGGTCTTTTATCGTACCCTCGTCCAGCATGTTGATGAGTAAGCCACCCTCAAGCATATTGCGAGAGAGCCTATCAGGGGCATACGCTAGTATTGCGTCGTATTTGTTATTTCTAATGTCTTCGAGTATCTGGTTAAAGATTGGGCGGTTATTCGACTTCTTCGCCGACTTACTTTCCTTAAATGTCGCTACAACATTTAATCCTTTGGACTCAGCAAGTTTCGTGCAGTGCTTTATCTGGTCTTTATGTGTCCGGACCTGACTACCCTCATCTTCACTTGATTTACGAGCATACAAAACATAGCGTAGTTTTGTTCTGTCAATTTCTTCTAATACTTGCATACTGATTTGATTTTACTCTGTTTTATAGGAAGATACGACCACCATTATTGTCTGATATAGAATTTGCATTTAATTTTGCTATAGGGCTGTTTTCATCTATATTTTCAAGCACCTCCATCAGCTCTACCAGCCCATCATCTATATTTATTTGTTCGGTCTTTTTGTTTGATATAACCTCAAGGATTACATTATTGCTCACAGCGTGTCCTTCAGGACTGACCGAAGATTGTTAGAGCCTTCAGCAACAAGACGCTCGTGCAAAGAGGAAGATTTATATAAGGTGTATTTACCCCAAGAATCCAAAAGAGGTTGAATCCCCGTAGCAAACACCCTCTTCGCAAAAAGGAGGTTTGTTAGGATTCAACCCTTGACTGCACACCAACTAGTGATGTGAAAACAACGCTTTTGGACTACATTGTACTTATAATTATACATAAGCAAAATACATCTGTCAAATATATTGTGTGATTGTATAATTAGTAGAGAGGAATGATATAAATATATAGATATTAGATGACAGTAAAAAAAGCTATCGGTAGACCTCCTAAGGTCACATATAAAACAATGTACAGGCTATCTGATGCAATACAGCATAACAGTACAATCAGTGAGGCATGTCGCTATGCTGGGATTAGTCGTACTACGTACTTTATATACATGAATAACGAAGTATTCGCAGAGAAGATGACGAATGCTAAAGAGAACCAAAATAAAGTCGTGTTTAGTTTCAGTACATATTTATGAAAACGCCCTATGATTCTGTAATGTTTTCAAAGAATTTGATGCAATTAAAGTCAGCACTACTTTTCTAGTAAATGGCGTTTAGGGTCAAAAATATGGCGGAAAAATTCGGGAACGGTTGCTAAGTAATTTCAAAGTACAAAACATGAAAGAGAGTACATAACTAAAACACCCTCCTAACCCATTTCCAGAGCTCTGGACAAGCTTTTGGGTGTATGTCATAGATAAGTAGCAAAACGGAGGGGTAGTCAGTACAATGAGTATAAATTATGGCATATTATTCAGACGAAGATAGAAAACGGGCAGCAGCCAAGCGTAAGCTAAATTCTCAATTTAGGCAGCTTATGAAGTCACCAGAAGACGCTTACGACATACTTGGTGTATCAGTACCCAAAGTCTCACAGAAACCACAACTCTCTGACTATGGTTTGCTGAATGATATAGAACAGACCATTGAAAATATGGATAGTAAATCTGTGCATGAAAAGAAGGCTAATCGACAAACTATTTTTTGGAGTATCTTAATAATACTTACAACTATATGTGCATATTATGCTGGAATTGGCACGACGTTAGGTATGCTGTTAGCATTATCAATATTTATAGCTGGATTCTACTTTGCAATTACTGATGTCAAGCCAACCCAGACTACATTACATAAGCAATATAATGATTATAAAACGCAAATGGGCTATTACGACTACTGGCAAAGAAAGAAAAGTAAAGACCACTGGAATACAATGACTGGACATGGATTTGAGCAAGCAGTTGCTAACTTATTTCGTAATATAGGCTTTACGGCTGAAGTTAGTAATAGGGGTGGAGACGGTGGCATAGACATCATTTTGCAGAATGCTAGTAGAAGAATTGCTGTGCAATGCAAACGTTATAAAAGTACAGTTGGACCACACGTTATACGTGATTTATGGGGAACAATGAACTATCTTGGATTTGATGAGGGTTGTATCGTTACAACAACAGGCTTTACGAAAGGTGTAACGGACTTTGCTAAGGATAAGCGTATCTTCCTCATAGACCTCAATGATATTCTTAAAGCAACAGGAGATAACGAGGGCGTTTATTTAAGACGTCAGATCGGAGAAAGCTAGATGCATTTTATTGACAAAAAGTCATAATGTACTAGATAAAAGCGATTTGCACATTAGGTTGGGACGCCGAAAGAACTAAGTGATTTGCAGTAATGCTATGTTTCTTTGCTAGTTAGTTTTATAATAGGGGTGTGAAGAAGCATTCGGGCAAGAAAATAGCTAAAAATAAGCTAAAATATATCCTACCAGCAGGATTGATTGTATTAAGTCTGCTTGTCGTAGCTCTTGTAGTTTTCAAGAACCACCAATCTAGGCAACTTGTTATAAAAACTGAATCACTATCGGGTACAAATAGTCAGTCATCTCTATCCGTAGTCAGTAATCCAAATCAGGATACAATATCTGTTGGTCAAAATAATCAACAAACTCTGATTTATGGGCAAATGTCTGCCGACAATTTATTTGAGAATATTAACCTACGACGTAATTACAAGGGTCTAGGTACTCTAACTTCTGACCAGAACCTAAGCAGGGCTGCGTCAGATATTATTGATAATCATACTTTAGGTACTGACAATAATGCCTTCACTCAGTTGATTAAGAATTCTGGTTATAAATACAATTATGTAGCGACGAGCATTCTCGCATCTTGTAGTGACTTATCTTGCGCCTTACAGTCACTTGAATATGCAAACACCGATAAGGGTATTTATAACGCAATCTATAAAGATGTTGGAGTGGCTGTTTCGGGCGACCAAAAGTATGCTGTGATTTTATGGGGGCAACCATATCAGAAACCTGCATCAAGCTACTCCGGAGGATCATCATCGGGTAGCAGTAGCTCAGGGAGTACGTATATTTTACCCGACTTATCATATAAGTACACTCCACCACCAGATATAGATTATTCTCGACCGTCACCCACACTCAACACAGGAGGCTCTACGCCAACAAACTCATGTACACCCGTCACATCAACAGAACCAAGTAAGTATTATTACAAATGTGGATATGGCCAGAGAGCAACAGGTGTAAATTGCAAAGCCATTGCACCATACGACTACACGTCTAATTTGTGGAGCTGTAATAAATAATTATAAGCAAACCAACGACTAAATGTCATTATTGTATAATATGTTTAATAACAGGGGTCGGCAAATATAACACAAGCACTTGACAAGCCCCTTTGTCGTTAAATAAATGCCTATACCCCTGTTAGCGTAGTTCTTACATTCTCCATTGTGCGACGTTAATGCTCTGCTACAATGAGTTTATGAAACACACCCACACGGAAACAGACCTACCTATCGAAAACCAATACCCTAAGCTGGTACGGGACAGAATACCCGAAATGATAGAAAGAGATGGTAAGGCGGCGATTTACCACCGTGAAGATGACGACGCCAAATATCTTGCTTACCTTTTAACTAAATTGCTAGAGGAAGCCACTGAACTTTCGGAAGCTGTAACGCTCGACCATCAAACAGAAGAAATGGCAGATGTGAAAGAGGTTTTAATTTCTATACAAAAAGCTCTGGGCGTATCAGAGAGCACCGTAGAAGAAGTACGCAACAGTAAATTTGAAGAGCGTGGAGGCTTTACTGGAAGGCTAATAGTAGACGCTTTACCAGAGTAGCTTTGCTCTAGTAGGTTCAACCATCTTCTAGCGAGTGTAAAAGCACACTCATATCAGAGCTGGTACTGCTGAACAAACTTAGTTCGTGACGCTTCTCTTAGCTGTAATAACCAGTCAATATCTGGACTGTTAAGCAGCCAGTCACTTATACTATCAAAAGGTTCAAGCTGAATGTCTTCAGCTGCACCAAACAAAAAACCCGGTTATTCTGGGTTTTTTTGTTTGGTTTTTATTAATTATCAGCTAACACCCTTAATCTGCTTATGCTATGATTAACAGAGTAAATTTATGAGTAAAGTAGCACAATATCTGCAAGAGCACTTAGTGGGCGAAGTGATGACTTCGGCTGATGCTCGTGAATATTTCTCTACCGATGGTAGCGTATTAAAAGTCATACCCCAGATAATTGCCTATCCACGCACTGAACAAGATGTACGTAAGGCAACTCGCTTTGCCTGGCAACTTGCCGAGCGGGGGCGCATTGTGCCAATTACGGCGCGCGGTGGCGGTACTGACCAGGGTGGTGGAGCAATTGGCTCAGGTATTATGATGGTTTTCCCGGCCCACATGAATAAAATTCTTTCGTTAAATACCGGTAAGCGTTCTGTAACCATACAACCAGGAATAAATTATGGCAAGCTCCAACAAGCGCTCCATACACATGGGTTGTTTTTGCCGCCGTTCCCAGCCAGTCAAGAATATTCAACTGTTGGTGGGGCAATCGCTAATAATGCATCAGGTGAAAAAACAATTAAGTATGGTTCGACCCGTGAGTTCGTAACTAGCTTACGCGTGGTACTTGCAAACGGTGAAGTTATCGAAACGGGTCGGCTCACCAAACGCCAACTTAACCAAAAAATGGCCCTGCCGACATTTGAAGGCGAGATTTACCGGACTCTTGACGCGCTCCTTAATGAAAACAAAGTACTTATTGATAATTCGTACTTTGATGTCACAAAAAATGCTGCTGGATATGATTTGGGCATTATTAAGGATAAAAAGGGAACTTTCGACTTAACGCCGCTTTTTGTTGGTTCGCAAGGGACACTCGGTGTTATTACCGAAGCAGTTTTAGAGCTTGAAAACTT
>JBBRSL010000020.1:0-20668 GCA_038245435.1 Saccharimonadales bacterium (SeqCode) | reverse complement strand
TTTTAAGCTCTTCTTCAATATAAAAACAGTTTGGCGCGGCAATATCTTCGAGGTTAATGCTGCCAAAACTCGGTGCGATAGCGACGACTGTTTCAATAATTTCATCAGGGTCTTGTGTGCTGAGCACGATAGCTGTAGCATCAATTCCACCAAATGTTTTAAAAAGCATTGCCTTGCCTTCCATGACCGGCAATGCACCTTCAGGGCCGATATTGCCGAGCCCTAAGACGCTTGAACCATCCGATACTACGGCGACAGAGTTACCGGTGCCCGTATATTGTGGCGTTTCTTCGTGATGCTCCGCAAGATACTTTGAAACAGCACCAACGCCTGGGCTGTAATAAACGCTTAGGTCGTGGGGTGTGAGTAAGGGGACCTTAGGCACTGTTTCCATTTTTCCGCGCAAATTGCGGTGGGCATTTAAACTCTCTTCGTATATATCCATAATTTCAATTCTACTTTATAAATGAGTAGTTTAATACTTTTCAAACTTTAACAGATGTGCTATAGTAGTTCGGATTGTCTAAATATTTGGGATTACTATATACATGCAAAGTTTAATTCAAAAAGTTGAGGCCACTTACCTTAAAAGGCAAGTAGTCGATGTAAAAACCGGTGACACTGTTCGTGTACACCAAAAAATTAAAGAAGGCGCTAAAGAGCGTGTTCAGATTTTCGAAGGTCTTGTGATTCGTAAGAGCCGCAAAAACAGCCTTACGAGTACTATTGCCGTACGCCGAGTGGCGAGTGGTGTCGGAGTAGAAAAAACCTTTTTGCTTCACGGACCAAACGTTCTAAAGATTGAAGTTACTAAGCGCAGTAAAGTGCGCCGTAACTATCTTGGTTACATGCGTGCTCGCACCGGTAAGTCTGCTCGTTTAAGTGGGATAGACTTTGACAAAAAAGCAGTTAATGAAATTAAAGAACCGGTTGTTGAAATACAAGAACCAGCTACAGTAGAAGCTGCACAGTCTTCAGAAGCTTAGATAGCAAGAAATAGACTTTATAAAAGAGGCAACATGTACGTGTTGCCTCTTTTTATTATGACTTTCAACTTTAGCCCAAAGTCTATAGGCTAGATATATGATTGGAGTTGATGAAGTTGGCAGAGGTGCTTGGGCGGGTCCACTACTGGTGTGCGCCGTTCGTTTGCACGAGCCAATAAGTGAACTCAGAGATTCTAAAAAACTCTCAGCAAAAAAGAGAGAACAGCTGACAATCGAAATACAAAAGACGGCAGATATTGGGTATGGATGGATTACCTCAACTCAGATTGATTTATATGGCTTGTCAAAGGCACTTGTATCGGCTACAGGGGAAGCATTGGCAGAAATTAATGCCGGGCAAGATGAAAAAATAATTATAGATGGCACAATAAACTTTGCGCCCCAATACGCTGGTGTGAAAACTGCGGCACGGGCTGACGATACCTATCCAGCCGTCAGTGCGGCAAGTATTGTAGCTAAGGTAACTCGCGATGCCTATATGGTAGAACTAGCTGTACGCATGCCGCTCTACGGATTTGAACGGCATGTTGGCTACGGCACGGCGCTACATGCCACTATGATTGCACAACACGGGCTATGTTCTGAGCATAGGCTGAGTTTTAAACTTCCGTCTTGACCAGTTAATAGAGCACTAATAGACTTTACTCAAATGACTACGACCAGTATAGGTAGAAATGCCGAAGACATTATTGCACAGTATTTAGCAAAAGAAGGCTTTATAATTATCGCTCAAAATTGGCGAACACAGCGCTGCGAAATTGATATTGTCGCCTCAAAAAAGAACACAGTTTATTTTGTAGAAGTAAAATATCGAAAAAGCTCTGCCTGGGGTGATGGTCTTGACGCAATTACCGATAAAAAACAACAACAAATGATACTTGCGGCACGAATATGGACTCAAATGAATGGCTGGAGCGGCAACGCGATTTTAATGGTAGCCAGTTTATCTGGTGAGCCGCCTGTGCTCGACGAGCTTATCGAGCTTTAAGCCACTCAACGAGAGGTTTTTCGTCGCGATCACGCCAGGCAACTCGACCTGAAATCTCTTCGATGCCAAGTTCTATATTTCGTTGGAGGGCGGTGACGGCTAGTTGCGGAGTAAAGAAGTCGGAATATGCTTTTTGCCATTCAGGGGTAGAAAAAACGCTTGCAGCATAGCGGGGGTAATTATCATACGATTTGTCAGACGCGAAGTTTTCTTCAATCCAACTCCAGTTGCTTATCATCCAGTCCCAGGTTGCTTGGCGAGACCATCGATTACGTAGCAAATAAACAATCCAACGATCGACATCTTGCAACCGCACAAATTCTTCGTTTGTTAGATTCCTCAGAATCTGCGCAATATTTTCAGGTTTTTTAGTCGTGCAAAGTGCTCCACAAATATCTTGTTGCTGTTCGGCATTCGTTTCTTTCGGGTACTTTTCAAAGAGTGAGTCAAAGGCTTGTTGCTCACCATGTTTTACCGCCATTGCCAATAAAATGTGCCGAGTATCAGCGGGCATCAGATTATATGAATCGAATGAGTTAAACTGCTTAAGAACTTCGTCAATTACACCTGGTGTCTCACTATAGCAAGCTAGCGATAAAATAGTGCTTCGGAGCTTCGTATCATTCAAGGGTTCACCTTCGATATTATGCCAACCAAGTTCTTCGTAAAGACTCGAGACAATACTAAATACATATCTTCGCATTGCAGCTTCGGCTTCGTCGTTCGCTTCAACGAGTCGTCTTGAGTCAGCGATACATAGGCTCATAACGTTCCAGACCGTTTCTTGTCTTTCATTATGAAAGGCAGCAAGTAACTCCAAGGTCTCGGTGATACTGCTGATGCCGGCACGGCTTTGCATGAGGCTATTATTAAGTACCAACAAGCGCTCAGAAGGATGCATAGAAGGGTCTTGGTGCTCGATAAGTTCGGCTAGTGCCTGGCGCTGCCAGGCGTTTGTATAGCGAACGTTGAAATGAGCTCCCTCAGTATTAAACCGTACAAAGCTATCTGTCTTTGTTCCGATTTGTATCGATTTTTCGGTGAGGACGGTTTCGGGCAAGGTGGGTACTGAACTCAGCGGTATCGGCCACAGGCTATCATCAGTTTGGTCATTGCTGAGCGTAAAGCGAGATTGGCTTAATGTAAGGCTTGTGTCAGTCTGGTCAACGCTCAAAAGCGGGAAGCCAGACTGTTTTAGCCAGACGTTCATAAAGCTCGTAACATCTTTATTGGCAGCTTTACCCAGTGCATTCCATAAGTCATCGCCAGCTGCATTTTTATATGCGAACTCGACAAAGTAGTTTTGAAGCCCAATTCTAAAGGCTTCTTCACCGACGAAATTGCGAGCCATCAATAATAGGCGCGCTCCTTTTGCGTAGACGATTGAGGGATCAAATAGGGTGCTGATTTGGTCAGGGTGCGTTACTTCGCAGTAAACAGACTGAACTCCGTGGATGCTATCTCGCCACAAGGCGCTCAGCGCATCTTGTGAAGCGAAACTGAGCATGATATCCCATTCTGGGAATAGCGCATCGACACAGATGTATTCTATGAGCGTTGCAAAGCTCTCGTTCAACCATAAATCGTCCCACCAGCGCATTGTCACAAGGTTTCCGAACCATTGGTGCGATAGCTCGTGCGCAATAACGGTTGCTACATATTCCTTTGTATTTGCAGAAGTTTTTGTTGGGTCAACGAGTAGGCAGACCTCACGGTAGGTAATAAGTCCCCAGTTTTCCATAGCACCACTGCTGAAATCAGGTAGAGCAACGTGATCACATTTCGCGAGTGGGTAAGGTGTTTGAAAGTAATCATTAAAAAATTCTATAGAGCGAACAGAAGTTTCAAGTGCAAACGATAGCGACTCGGCTGCGTGATCTCGGCTGGCCCAAACACGCACTTCGGTACCGTTTTTAGTGTGAGCCTCAAGACAGTGCAAATCACCAAATACAAAGGCAAGTAAGTAGGTGCTCATAATTGGTGTTGTTTCAAAAACAGTTGTCGCGAGTTCACCGGATTCAGCTCGGGATAGCGAAGGCATATTTGATAGCGCAACCTGTGTTTTTGGAGTCGTCAGTGTCAGGTCAAAAGTCGCTTTGGCCTCAGGTTCGTCTACGCACGGGAATACTTCGCGGGCATGATGGCTTTCAAACTGAGTTGCGATAATTATGTCACCATTACTTGCAGTACAAGGGTACATGCCGTGCATCGGCTTCGTAATAACGCCTGTAAAATCGATTGTAACTTTTAGATTTTTGTCAGTACTATCAGCAAGCCTGATGCATAGTTCATCATTTTCAGCTTCAAGGTAATAATCGAGGGGCAGTTCGTTAAGTACAACCTTTGTAATGGTAAGGTCTTTTGCGTGAACTCGCAGCAGATTATCGCTACCGTTATACTCACCCGAGACTATTACAGTACCGTCAAACACAAGTTTTTCAGGGTCTGGTGTCAGTTTCAGGGCATAGTGGGTAGGTTTAAAATACTGATACAGACGGGCAACTTGAGACATAGGGTAAGGGTACCTTTTCGTTAGTTTTGTGTAAATCTTCTAATAATGGTATCATGTAATTGTTATCCGGCCGACTTGGTCGGATTTTTTCATAAAAGAACCACATTGATTTTTTATAACGAAAGGTAAAAATATGGAGTTAGAAACAAAACAGCTCGTCATGGCCGTTAAAGCCATTGCCGAAGAAAAGAACCTACCAGAAGACGTCGTGCAAGATGCAATTCAGCAAGCCCTCGCTGCTGCATGGCGCCGCGATTATGGTGACCGTGAACAAGAAGTTCGCTCAGTAATCAATACCAATAATGGTGAAGTCACCGTATTTATTAGCAAAGAAGTCGTTGAAACTGTCGAAAACGAGCACTTACAGATTACGCTTGAAGACGCACAGAAAATTAATAAAGATACAGCCATTGGCGAAACTGTAGAACTGACCGAAAAAGTAACCGATTTTGGTCGTGTCGCAGCCCAAACCGCTAAGCAGGTTATTCTGCAACGTTTGCGTGAAGCCGAGCGAGAAATCGTTATGGCTGAATTCGAAGATAAAATTCATACCGTCGTCAACGGTGTTGTAACGCGTGTTGAGGGTCGCTTAATTCGACTTGAGCTTAATAAAGCACAAGGTATCATGCCTGCCAGCGAGCAAATCCAAGGCGAGCGCTACTATCCTGGCCAACGCGTTAAGGTTTATTTGAAAGATGTTGAACGCGGTTTCCGCGGTGCGCAGCTTATTGTCAGTCGTGGTTGTAGCGAATTCTTGGAGCAACTATTCAAATCTGAAGTGCCAGAAATGGAAAGCGGCGCTGTCGGTATTAAGGGAATTGCCCGTGAAGCTGGTGTGCGTAGCAAGATTGCTGTGCAAAGCACCATTACGGGCGTTGACCCAGTTGGCACCTTTGTCGGTGGCCATGGTACCCGTGTACAGGCGGTAATGAGCGAAATCGGCGAGCAAGAAAAGATTGATATTGTTGTTTTTGCTGATGAGCCCAATGCCTACATCACCAATGCTTTGAGCCCAACAAAGGTCACTAAGGTTATCATTGATGAAAAAGCAAAGCGCGCTCGCGTCGTTGTTCCCGAAGATCAACTATCAATTGCTATCGGTAAGAGCGGCCAGAACGTACGCCTTGCAAGCAAACTTACCGGCTATGAACTCGATATTGAAAGTGAAAAACCAGAGAAAGAAGAAATTAAAGTGGAAGCACCTACCATTGTTGGCGCGGCTAACGCACCAAAACTTAAAAAGAAGAGTGACCTCGAAAAGGGCCTACTCGAAGCTATCGAAGAACACGGCGAAGATTCTGCTTCGTAATCTGTAATTTCGTGCTAAAAATAATAACGGCTCTAAGGGGCCGTTATTATTATTTAGCACTCTTGACTTGTGAGTGCTAATTTATGCTATACTATTCATACATCTAGGGGGTAAACCCGGATAAGAAAGGTATACTAAATCTAATGCCTGATTCACCTGATTTTCAAGAATATTTGAACCATTTAACCGAGAACGCACTGGCGAGCTTGCAGCAAGCCGATCATATTGCGCGCACCCAAGGTTCGGCCTATGTTGGTACGGAGCACGTACTGCTCGGTGTACTTGCCCAGCCCGATGCCGTGGCCAGTAAATTATTGAGCGCCGCCGGCGTAAATTTTCAGCGTGCTCAACTTGCTCTTAATTTGACCCCTAAAAATCTTGTTATAAACCTAGGCGCCAAAGGCCTCAGCGAAACTGCCAAGCTAGCTCTAAAGATGAGCTGGGATTATGCCCAAGACTTTAACCAAGACGTTTGTGGTACTGAGCATATTTTGTATAGCTTACTGATGCAAAAAAATGCACGCGCAACCGTATTGCTGCGTGATATGAATGTTGATACTGATAAGGTTGTCGACGAACTCGAGCAATTTTTGCAAAGACAGCAGTATGACAGTGAAAGCGAGAATACTAAAAAGACGGCCACGCGCACCAAGAAGAAACAAGGTAAAAGTGCGCTTGACTATTTTGGTACCGATTTAACAGCCGAAGCAGCCAGCGGCAAACTTGATCCGATGGTTGGGCGCGACCAAGTCGTGCGTCGTTTAATCACGATTTTAAATCGTCGTACCAAGAATAACCCGGTACTTATTGGTGAACCTGGCGTCGGTAAAACTGCTGTTGTTGAAGGTCTTGCGCAGCGCATTATTGCAGAGGACGTGCCTGATAGCCTACTCGAAAAACGCATTGTTATGCTCGATTTGGCAGCTATGATTGCTGGCACGAAATATCGCGGAGAGTTTGAAGATCGGCTTAAAAAGGTCATGGAAGAACTCATTGCTGATACTAAAACAATCGTCTTTATTGATGAAATGCATCTCCTTGTTGGTGCAGGCGCAGCTGAAGGTGCTATTGATGCCGGCAATATACTCAAGCCAGCATTGGCGCGCGGCAAGATCCAGGTTATCGGTGCAACCACGATAAATGAATATCACAAACATATCGAAAAAGATGCTGCGCTTGAGCGTCGATTTCAACCGATTGTTGTACCTGAGACGACACCACAAGAAACATTAGCGGTGCTCAAGGGCTTAAAGGGCCACTATGAGCAGTTCCATGGCGTCGTAATAGATGATGGTGTACTTGAGGATGCAGTATATTTTGCGGGACGATATATAAATGATAGATTTATGCCTGATAAGGCAATTGATATGCTCGACGAAGCCGCGGCGCTTTTACGCGTCGATAAAGGTAAAACTCCGGGTGAATACAGAAGACTGATTAAAGAAATTCGCTTATTAAGCGTTCGCCGTGATGATTCTGTTGAACAAGAAGATTATGAACGAGCGGCAAAATATAAGCAGCGTATTAGTATCGCTCAAGATAAACTCGATGCCCTGAAAGAAAAGGCAGCCGAAAGCAAGCGCTTAACGCTCACCAGCGATGATATTGCCGCCGTTGTTGCCCACGCAACTGGTATTCCGGTGCATAAGATTGTCAGACAAGAAGCAAAGAACTTGCTCAAGCTCGAAAAGCAGATGGAACGACATGTCATTGGTCAGGATGAAGCTGTACAGGCTGTTTCGAGAGCCATACGCCGTAATAGGTCTGGTTTAGCAGCAGAAAACCGTCCTATTGGGAGCTTTGTGTTCATGGGGCCGACTGGCGTAGGTAAAACCGAACTTGCTCGCGTTCTGGCCCGTGAATTCTTTGGTCGAGATGATGCACTTATTAAGATCGACATGAGTGAATTTAGCGAACGCCACACCGTCGCGCGACTTGTTGGCGCACCTGCTGGGTATATCGGTTATGAAGAAGGTGGCCAACTCACCGATAAAGTCCGTCGCAAGCCATACAGTTTGATATTGTTTGACGAAATTGAAAAGGCACACCCAGAAGTATTTAATATGTTGTTGCAAATTTTTGAAGATGGCACATTGACTGACGCCAAGGGCCGAAAGGTCGATTTTAGTAATACCGTTATTATTATGACCAGCAATATTGGCGCCCACCTACTTCAAAAAGATGCCAGTCTTGGGTTTAGTATGAGCCAAGGTACGCACGAAAAGGATATGGACAAACTCCACGAACAAAATGTTGGCAAAGTGAAGGATGAGCTTAAAAAGCATATGCGCCCTGAGCTTATTAATCGTATTGATAAGATTATTGTCTTTCGAGCGCTTACAAAGCCTGATGTTAAGAAGATTATCGATGTGCAGTTGACCGATTTATCGAGTCGTTTACAACGTAAAAAAATCGGTATTGTGCTTGCGCCGGCTGCTAAAAACTGGCTACTCGACAAAGGCTACGACGCACATAACGGTGTGCGCCCTATGAGACGTCTTATCCAGGATTCGATTGAAGACCACTTGGCCGAAGGGGTACTCGAGGGTACCTACGGAAGCGGCGATATTATTAAGGTTGATGTAAAGAAAAAAACATTAGTATTTTCTAAAGTTACCGAATAAATGCCATAATGGTGCATAGTGAATAAACGAACAACAGTTTCTCTCATAACGTTGCTAGTCATTGTTCTTGCAGCTTTTGGTGTGTGGCAGTCTCGCTACACTATTTATGACTGGGCAAAATTGCGTAATTACACGCCAACTCCTCAGATTTCAGCACTGGCGACAACCAGCGGCATGAGCGACTATGGGCGAACACTATTTTACGTAAACGACCCAAAACTATCTGATAGAAATGAATTCGCGAACCACTGTAAGGTGCGCGAGCAAACGATTGTTCTAGGTTGCTATAACGGAACCGGAATTTACGTATTTGATGTAACAGATGACCGTCTTAAGGGTGTCGAAGAAGTCACAGCGGCGCATGAAATGTTACATGCCGCTTATGATAGGTTAAGCCCCAGCGAGCGAAAGAAAATAGACGCACTTACCCAAGCTGCCTATGAGAAGATAAATGATCCTGAACTTGCCAAGCGAATTGAAGGCTACAAAAAGACCGAACCAGGCGAAATACCTAATGAGCTACACTCGATTTTAGGTACAGAGAAGCGAAATTTAGGCAGCCAGCTTGACGAATATTATAAGCAATACTTTGGCGATCGATTAAAAGTAGTGGTGTTAGCAGAAAATTATGAAAAAGTATTTGTCGATATCCAAAATCAGGTACAACAATATGATGCCGATTTATCGCTTAGAAAAAGCGAAATTGATAGGCGAGAATCAAGCCTCGAGTCCAGAGTTTCAGAGCTTCAAGCAAAAAGGGCGGCGCTTGATGCGTCACTCGCAGCAAAAGATTATCGCAGCTACAATGCAACCGTGCCTGTCTATAATTCAGCCGTTTCAAATTTTAATGCCGAACTTGCCAGCGTTAAAAGCCTAATAAGCGAGTACAACCAGCTTGTGCAAGAGCGTAATAAACTTGCCGCAGATCAAGAAACACTTGCGCAGAGCCTCGACAGTCGCGTCCAGGCCATAAAACAGTAGAAACTACGGAGCAGGAGCAGCATACTGGCGACTTAAATAGCCGTAATATGTTTCGGTTCGTTCGCAAGCTTCCATGCTTTGACACACAGCATTATCGAACTGGGCATAGCGAATGAATGCCTCGGTCTTCTGTATAAATTCTGGCCCCGGAACGTTCGGTGCTAATAAGCGAACTGGATATCCTAGATAATGCGTTAAGCTTGGTTTTGCTTCGTCAGGCAACGGCAACGAATACCGGCTGAACGCATCAGTTGCAAGTCTAGCGGCTGCATTATGGTCGCTATGATCAGGGATGGAGCCTTCGCCTCGGTCTACACTTTGTGTCTTAACTGTCGAAGGTGAATATAGTCGCATGATGTCAGCAAGTGCGGATACGAGCGACTCCCTCGTATATATTGATTGTTGGTCAACGGTACCTATATTTGCAATTGTCCCATTCTGTAATTCGGCTATACTTTCGTGGTGAAAACCAGGAAAGCCTTGCCCATTAAGTCCGCCATCTGGAAGATGCAAAAATATGAGAGTCACTCGCGGGTTGCCTCTTGGTGAAGCGAAGCTAGCAAATTGCCCACCAGGGAGTTTTACTGTTTTTTGGAGCCAACCTTCTTTTGCCCCCAACATAAATGAATATGCCGCCTCTGAACCTTGTTCTCGTTTAAGCCAATAAAATTCATTTGAACCAGAATCCCCGGCCGTAACGTAGACAGTGCGCACGCATCTTTTTTCGGAAAGGTCACCCAATAAATCGGGGCTCATGAAGAGCAGGTCATCATCTTGGTGCGCAACAATCTGCATTACTGTAGTACTGTCGGCACAGCCGATATTTTGAATTTTATTGGGAGGGATGGGAAGTGCGGTCGGTGATTCTTTTTGATAGTTTGTTGGTGACCGACTATTTTGATTGTGAGTACCTCCATCGTAGAATAACAATAATTCTTCCGGATTTTCGAGCGAGCCTGAAATCAGGGCACTCGAACTAGGACGGCCAAAGTTCTTAAGAACATCATCATAGCTACATGCAGGGAAGTCTGTTAATCCCTTCTTGAGAGAAAGTAAATAAGCAAAACTCGTGTTCTGTAGATTGGGTTGCCATTGCTTGCTTGTTAAGGTATCTCTGTACTGAGTGCACGATGAGAGCGGGGCAATTTTTACGTTATTTTTAGAAACAAACTTTGTCGGAACTACTCGCCAGTAGTCTCCAACAAGCACACTCACTTTATGGCTCTCGAGTGCTTGGCTTACAAGGTAGTTCTGATTATTTGTTTGGCTTAGTGCGACCGAATCATTGTTATAAATTTTTAAACTTCCAAAAACACCTAACAGGGAGCTTACAATAAACAATAACCCGATAATGCTTAAAGGTAGTTTTTTCCAACGGTTTGCTGAGCTGAAGGTAGCGAGGCACACAAATGCAGTAAAGAATATAATGCTTAGATAGCGTGCATCGGCCGGATAATAGTGTTTGGTAAAAATGTAGGAACCAATTGATGCAAGGCTAGTAGCGATTAGCATAACTGAAAGCACAATACCAAAACGTGGGTTTTTGGCGTGTAATGGTTTTTTTGTGAAAGAAGCTTTGAGAAGCCAAATGCCATAACCGAATATTGATAGTAGAAAAATAGCGTTGATAATATAGGCAGGTCCGCTGGGCGCCAAGAGCTTGTGAAATGCATGAGCCGGCACCTCTTTTAGCACCATCGCATCATAAGCAGGATTCGCTCCAAAGTTAGTAAAAATACCCAGAATAGCATAACTTGCACCTATGGTAATTTCTTTAAGATTAGTTACAAATGCATAGGGGGTTACCGCACCACCGCTTATAATATTGGTTAATCCAAACTTATTGATTGCAACCAGAAGCCCGACAGCAAAAACTGTGGCAACTACAGACAATGTTAGCCACCGGAACCAGACTTTTGCAAAATCCCATTTTCGGGCGAGTGCATATACGATTAGCAAAAAACAACTTGCTGCGAAGTTAATGCTCAAATACAATTTGTCGCTTGCAAACAGTAAACCGAGAATTATAACTGCAATCCATGCATATTTTGAGCGAATTGAACTACGAGCTTTTATAACACAGATAAGCGCCACAATAAACAGTGCATATTCGATATTTCGAGTTGTTGCCATCGCCATATTAACAGGCAGTAATGCCCCAGAGTATGCAACGGTTGGTACTAACATGAGTACAGAACTAAGTCCGAGGTAAATAGTGCCTATATTTAGTTTACGTGACTCTATTTTGTACAAAATCCGCGCAAAGATAGCAATAGTTGCAAGTACCAATACAACCGTTGCAATTATGTAGGCTCCAGCAGTGAGTCCGGCACTTTTAATTAGAATAAATAGAGGCCATTTAATGAGAAAGCTATGTGTACTTGGCAGGAGCGCTCCATGAAAGGTAGTCGCTGATTCAAAAAGCATTGAATTAACGAGTTGGTCGGCATTACTCAATTGAATCTTTGCACCGATATATGACCAATAGGCGCTACCAGTGAATAAAATTAATAGTGAAGCTCGGAAGTAACGATTTTCAAACGTACGTGTACTTACGTACTTTTGCGCTGTACGAACTCGGCTATTTTTTTTCAGCTTTTTTACAAATGAGCGAAAAATTCTGCGAATTTTCTTAGGCATTTTTTGTGAGCCTAAATAACTTACTATATACATAAAAGTTCCAAAGAGTTATCGTTGCGATTGTCGCTGTTCGGATAACTAAGACGTTTAATTTTTCGTGTAAAACCGCTACAACAATGAGTGTAAAGCCATAGTTGAATGCAACTAACATCGAGTATCCCAAGAGCTGTTTTGTAATTGTTTTTGCGTTCCTTTCATAATTTTGAAACGTAATAGTTTTTTGCAAGACAAAGGCAATAATAAAGCCAACCCAAAAACTTATCGCAACTGATGTGAGTGGGCTTAGATTGAGTGAATAACGAAGCGTGTAGAGCGCAATCATTTCAATAACATAGGCGCTACCACCAACAAATAGATAGCGAAAAGCGGTATGCTCGAAAAGCCGAGAGAGTATACTTGCGGAGCCAAACAGTGGCTTATCGTGAGAATCTGGATTCTTATTTAGCATGATTACGTCTCCTCATTTTAACAGATTAGATGGGTATCGCGAAGGTAGATTCATAAGGGAGTGTTAGAATGAATGCATGGCAAAAGCAAAAGTAAGTTATAGCTGTAGCGCGTGTGGCGCAACGCATGGAAGTTGGGCTGGACGTTGTAGCATTTGTGGCGCCTGGAATACCATTGAACAACAGCTTGACGTGCGAAGCGGCAGCGCTTCGGCTCAGGCACTTAAGAGCGGAACAGTTCTTAAGCCTGCCAAACTTGAAGCCAGGCCAAAAAGTAGCAGTAATCGCATTAGCCTTGGTACTGCCGATATTGATGAAGTACTCGGTGGCGGTATTGTGCCCGGTAGCGTTGTGTTTATTGCAGGTCAGCCCGGTATTGGTAAGAGCACACTTTTATTACAACTTGCCGAAGCGGCCGCTCATAAAACAAATGTTCTATATATAAGTGGCGAAGAGTCTGCCGAACAGGTTGCTTTACGTGGGCAGCGATTAGGCACGAAATCTGGCGATTTACAGTTGGCAACTAGCACAAGTGCAAACGATATTGCCGCAACGATTGCGAGTGGCACATACGGTATTGTGATTGTTGATTCAATTCAAACAATCGCAACGGCCGAAATAACAGGTGTACCAGGCAGTGTAAGTCAGGTCACCAATAGTACGCAGTTAATTAGTGCTGCCGCCAAGCAAACGAACACCGCAATTATTTTAGTTGGCCATGTTACTAAAGAAGGTTCAATCGCGGGCCCTAAAGTACTCGAACATGTGGTTGATGTTGTATTGCAGCTCGAAGGCGATCGCTATGGTGGTTTTAGGATTTTACGGGGTATTAAAAATCGGTTTGGTTCTACCAATGAGGCAGCTATTCTTGAAATGGTTGAGTCTGGGCTGCAAGTAGTATCAAACCCGTCGGCAGCGCTACTGGCTGAGCGCCAGGTGAGTGATGGTTCGATTGTTCTGGCCACGCTTGAAGGCACAAGACCGATTTTGGTTGAAGTCCAGGCACTTGTTAATCCCACCAGTTACGGGTACCCTAAGAGAGCTGCAAGTGGTTTTGATTTGAATCGGCTGAATTTATTAGTTGCGATGCTAGAAAAGCGCACGAAATTGTCACTCGCCGATAAAGATATTTATATTAACATTGTGGGTGGTATGAAAATTACCGAACCCGCCGCAGACTTAGCAGTTTGTATGGCCATTGCATCAGCGGCAAAAGGCATGAAACTCAAAGAAGACGCTGTTGTCTTTGGCGAAGTTGGCCTGTCAGGTGAAGTCCGTCATGTTGCGTGGCTCGATAAACGCTTGAGTGAAATAAAAAAACTTGGATTCAGTTCGGCAATAGGCCCAAAAACCAGAGGCGACAAAGCGCCGGCATGGCTCAAGCAAGTACCCGATGTGCGCACGGCACTCAACAATTTTCTTGAATCCAAATAAAATAAACCAATTATTTACATTAATTTGAGGTACTTTTAGATGCTCGATATTATTCAAACAATAGCCATTATTATTTTGGCTGGGATCCTAGTTTATAAAATTAAGCCAGTGGCCGCCTTATCAGGTAAAAGCAGGGCAGTCATACTTGATTCGTGTGCTTTAATCGATGGGCGTGTCGTAGAGCTTGCACGAGCGGGTTTTTTACCCGACCGATTACTTGTCCCGCAGTTTATTCTTGCTGAGCTTCAATTGCTTGCTGATGGTAGTGATTCTCACAAACGTGAACGGGCACGATTTGGGCTTGAAATTGTGCAACAATTGCAAAAAGAAGCGGGCCTACATGTTGAAATTGCCCGCGAAATGATTAGCGCCAAAACAACAGACGAGAAACTTGTATTGCTTGCCAAAAAGCTTGGTGCCGATCTATTTACAACCGATTTTAACTTGAATCAAGTAGCAAGCATCGAAGGCGTTAAAGTACTTAATATTAATGAGCTTTCACACGCTATGCGCCCTGTAGCGCTACCGGGCGAAGACTTTGAGCTCAAAATTGTACAAGCTGGCTCAAATCGCGATCAAGGCGTCGGGTATCTTGAAGACGGAACGATGGTTGTCGTTGATAATGCACGCCGTGATATCGGTGGTACGATTAAAGTGAAAGTTACTAAGTCGCATCAAACCGTTGCTGGTAAGATGCTTTTTGGTCAAAAAATCGAGACTGTTTCAACTAAGCCAGCAAAGGTTTCATTGCCAACACAGCAGCGAACTTCTAAGCAAGTAACACCTCGCAGGCAGCCAATCGCTAAGCCGGTAGCCCAGCCAAAAAAACCAGACTCAATGAGTAGCCGTATTCGTCAGCCACGGAGCCCAGGATTTAGAACGCACAAAGAAGCTGCCGAAGCATCATTACTCGATGCAATTGACCAGCACGGCGAATAATAACTAACCTTATTTAAAAAAAGCTCCCCATATTTGGGGAGCTTTTTACATGGTGAGTTTGCTAGTTTTTCTTTTTGGGTTTAAAGCTTGTGGTAACAAAGTTTGTAACCGTCGCTACCGTGCTGTTAGATCGTTGGATTGAACTGACGACAAAGGTTGTTTCGGTGCTGTCGGTGCCTTGATACATACCTTGGTCTACAACTTCGACAACAATCGTTTTAGTGCTTGCCTCAGAAGCAGTGTAGGTGTATTCATAAGGAGAGCTTTGCGAGGTAGCGTCGAATGAACCGCCTGGTAGTATTTGGCCATCAATTTTGAAGTACACGGTGCTCATTGGGTACGTACCATCAGTCGTGGTTGCTGTTAAGCTATATTTGCCGGGGCTACCAACTATTGGCGCTACGCTAAGTGCAACCGTAGGCTTCACATCATCACATTTGTGTACATCATCTTTTTCAGTTGGAATCGCACCACCACCAGCAGCGCCATAGCGGGCTGATATCGGTGCCATCCAGCGCTTATATGACGGATCACTTGAAGGGAGTTCTGATAGGATGCCACCACCAGTTATGGTTTGCTTAGCAAGTGCTGGTGTACATTCTGTAGCGAGCTTCTTGGACACGCTATCAATAACCGCAGTTTCGGTTTTGTTTGGGGACTTAGGTTGATACCAGTCAGGGAAGATATCACACTTACCACCGCTACTTGTCGCGTAGCCAGTTGCCGTATTGATACAAACTGTCTTCATTTGGCTTGGCTTTGTCCAGTCGCGAGCAGCTTTACCTTCGTGCGCCTTTTTCATAAATGATTGCCATGCAGGCCCCAATATATTCTCCGTGAAGGTACTCATGCTTTTGTTTTCGTGATTACCAGACCAGAAACCGAGCGCAAGGTAGGGGGTGTAGCCCATGATCCAACCATTATCTCGATCGTTTGTGGTACCCGTTTTAAGTGCAGAACGGAAGTTAGTTAATCGATAGCTGGTACCAAAGTAGCTCGCTTTTGAGTCACTTAACATATCATTTATCGTATAAGCAATTTGTGGATCAAGAACCTGCTCACCTGGGGTATCTTTCCATTCGCTTATCACTTTGCCTTTTTTGTCCTCAATTTTAAGAATGTAGGCTTGTTCTTTAACTTTGCCCATACGAGCGAAAGTAGTAAAGGCATTCACGTGTTCAGTAAGTTTTACTTCGCTACCGTCACCAATAGCGGATGAGAGCCCACAGTTTGGTTCACAAGATGTACCGCTTGTAAGTCCCATCTTTTTTGCCTGGTTAATGACGTTTTGTGTACCAGCAATATAGTTTGCTTTGATAGCAGGAGTATTACGAGAGCCACCGAGAGCCGCACGCATAGCCATAGCGCCCGGTTCACGGAGGTCGTAGTCTTTTGGTTTATAAGCAGGCACGCCGCCAAAATCGGTGTTTACGTCATAGAACGTTGTGCCGGCACCAAAGTCTTTGTTCTGAGCCATGAGCGTTGCATAGTCGTAAGGTTTAAATGATGAGCCAGGGCTACGCGGCGTATTCGCAACATCAAGCTCACCGTAGCCAGGGTAGTTAAAATCTCTACTTCCAACTAAAGCAAGTACTTGTGCAGTATCGACATCTTCGAGTACAGCAGCCATGTTATCACCGCCAATCCGTTGCAGTTTTGGTATTGCTGTTGCGATGGTGTCTTCAAGTGATTTTTGAAAGCCAAGGTCGAGTGTAGTTATGACTTTAAAGCCAGCCTTTCGAGCAATCGTTGCAGTGTATGTTTGCTCGAGCTTTTCTTGCACTTCAAGTACAAAGTGTGGCGCCAGGATATCCTTATATTTATCTGAACTTTTGCTCACCTTAGCAAGCGTATCAACTTTCTTGGCAGCATCGGCTTCACTTTGCTTTATGTAGCCCTGGGTTACCATTTCATCAAGAATGTAGTGTTGGCGCGCCACGAGTTGATCAGCATGTTTTCCGTAAGGCGAATAATAGGTTGGGGCAGGGATAATCGCCGTAAGCAGAGCCGCTTCATCAAGGGTGAGGTCTTTAGAAGATTTTTCGAAGTAACCTTTTGAAGCCGCTTCTGCACCGTAGTACACTGACCCAAATGGAATCTCGTTCAAGTAGGCATTCAGGATTTCACTCTTACTGTAACTGCGCTCAAGCTCAATTGATAGTATGAGCTCTTTTAATTTACGAGTAAAAGAGCGCTCCTGTGTAAGTAGTGAGTTTTTTACAAACTGTTGGGTAATCGTAGAGCCACCTTGAGTGGTTTCACCGCGTAAGTTATTAACAAAAGCACGGCCTACACCAGCGAAACTAAAGCCACCATGTTTGTAGTAGTCTTTGTCTTCTGAGGCAACAACCGATTTTTGAAGATATGGGCTAATGTTTTCCATTTTGGCTGGGTAACATTCTGCGTCACCCGAACTAGCCCAAAGGAGTGTCTGCCCTGTTCTATCGTAGTAGAGTGTGCTCGCGCCTTTTGAGCAAGTCTTAAGGTCGGTAATATTTTTAGGAAGGTCTTTTCTGAAGTATGCAAATACCGCGAGCATTAATATCATAAGTACAGCCAGCGATACACCGGCAATTTTAAGAGCTCGAATTGCACCGTCGCGATTAAACCAATATTCTGCAAAATGTTTAGGGTGCCAATAATAGAAGAACCGCTTTACAGGGTGCTTAGGTAGCGTCGATAGATATTCGGCGCGTTTACGAGCGCGAGAATCGCGGTGCGCACGTACCTTATCTGATACGTTACGGTTAACACGCATCCCACCGGCAACTGCTTTGCTGCCTTTGCGGTTTTTGTTGCTGAGTTTGGTTGGTTTTTTCTTGAATTTATCGAAGTTAAATAATGCCATCAAAAATACGTAAAAAGGTTCCTTCTCCCAAATATTAAGGCCAAGCACTATTATACCAAATTTCGGCGCTGGTGCCCTATAATTTTATGAATTGTGACTGCTGTTACACTAGTAGTAATGATACGGACGAATGTTGAACTCTCGAGCCTTAAAGGTATCGGCCAGGTTACTGCTGAAAAATTAAGTAGTATCGGATTACAGACTGCGTCCGATTTCGCTGAGTATTTTCCGCGGAAATACCAAGATTACTCTGTTGTTTCGGACATCGCGCACCTGCAACCGGGCCTTGTTGCTATTCAGGCTCGCTTAACTGACGTAAAACAGCGACGGGTTCGTCGGGGCCTGCACATAACAGAAGCCGCCGCCGAAGATATGAGTGGTCGCGTCAAGGTTGTTTGGTTTAATCAACCCTACCGTGCAACGGGCATAAAAGCCGGGCAAATCTATTATTTACAAGGAGAATTTGGCTTGCAAGCGCAACGACTGCAGTTACTCAACCCCAGCGTCGAAGCAGCAGGCGACATGCCAACAAGCGAAAATGCACGAATACTCGCCACCTACCGAGAGAGCGGGGCGCTAACTTCAGTTATTTTTCGAAAAATTGCCACGCAACTAAGCGATTACTTTGAGCAACTGCCCGAAACATTACCTGCTTGGCTAGTAAAAAAATATAACCTCTTACCACGTGGCCTAGCTATTCGGGCAATTCATGCACCTAAGAATGCACCAGAACTCGATGCTGCTCGTGAACGACTTGGCTTTGAGGAGCTACTCGTCGTTATGATGGCGGCTCAAGCTAACAGAGAAGAAACACTTTCGCTCAATGCTGAACCGGTGATATTTTACCCAAAGATTGCTCAAGATTTTGTAAAAGCATTACCCTTCGACTTAACCGATTCACAACGAAAAGTTGTTTGGCAAATATATAAGGATATGGCAGGTGATAGCCCAATGAATCGGTTGGTTGAAGGCGACGTCGGCAGTGGTAAAACAGTTGTCGCGGCCATGGCGGGGCTTATGGTTGCACACGCCGGCAGGCAAGTAGCCTTTATTGCGCCTACCGAACTCCTTGCGCAACAACACGCCGAAACGCTCGCAAAAGTATTTGCTCACTCACCCCTTAAAAATAAGCTTGCAGTCCTAACTGGGAGCCTCAGTGTAAAAGCTAAAAAAGAGCTCAAAGAACGACTTAAAATGGGTGAAATTAGCATAGTTATTGGTACGCACGCAATTTTGCAAGAGACCGTTCAGTGGCATAACCTGGGGCTCGTCGTAATAGATGAACAGCACCGTTTTGGGGTCCAACAACGTCAAAAACTACACGAACAAGTAGGTACGATGCCTCATATTCTGTGTCTTACTGCTACGCCAATTCCGCGCAGCCTAGCACTGACAGTCTATGGCGAACTCGATATCAGCATTTTAGATAAAGCGCCAAGTATTCGTGCTGGGGTCGAAACAAATATCGTTTCACCAAATTCAACAACTCAAATGTATGCGGCAATCGAGCAACAGCTTAAAGCTGGACGGCAGGCATATATCGTTTGCCCGCTCATAACAGAGAGTGATGTCCTGCAGACGGCAAGCGCCGAATCCACCTATGAGTCAGTTCGTAAAAAAGAGCTCAAGAACTGGCGTGTAGGCTTACTGCATGGTCGTTTAAAAGCTGATGAAAAAGACGAAATTATGCGGGCTTTTGCAGCGCATAAGCTAGATGTTTTAGTAGCTACCACTGTTATTGAAGTTGGTGTTGATGTATCGAATGCGGCGGCAATGGTTATTTTAGGTGCCGATCGCTTTGGTTTGGCGCAACTACACCAACTAAGGGGGCGTGTTGGCCGGGCAGAGCACAAAGGGCAGTGCTATTTAGTTATGAGTGACAGTAAAGCGCCGCCGCGCCGCATGCGAGCAATCGCTGGCACGACAGATGGATTTAAACTGGCTGAACTTGATCTTGAGCTTCGCGGCCCGGGTGCTATTTATGGCCTCAGACAGTCTGGGGCGCTTGATTTGCGATTAGTGCAACTGAGCGATACCAAACTTATTGCTAAAACTCGTCTAGCGGTGCAAGAACTTCGCGAAAAGGGCGAAAATCTGCTAAAATACAAGCAAATCACGGCTCGTATAGTACGCGCCGAGAGCCTCACTTACCTAAACTAACAGGTTAATATCGGCAGCTGCAAAAAACATGTATTCAGGATCAACTCTTACTAATCTTTCTGGCAATGTGCTCGGAGCTCACCAGAAAATTAACCGTTCAGCGCGCAAAAGCCTTAACGGTCTTTTAACAGATTCAACAAGTTTTCCGTCACTGAAATTATTACTCCATTTCGAAGGTAAAAACGGTCCAGATTCAGCTAAAGCAAAATTGGCCGGCGAAAACGCGCCATGGCATTTTTATGACCCCTTCGACCCTGACGACGGTTACTTGCTTGAGCAAATTGAAGCGCATTTTGAAAGTCTCGTGGGTGCGCTTACAGGCCTCAATAAAGAAAAGGCAGCCTTTGAAGCAAGTTGGCTGGCCCACGCATTGGTTGATGGGTTGACTCCTGCTCATCACTATCCTTTTGAGCAAGAGCTCGAAAAACTTCGTGGCGAGGGCAAAGAAACGCGCACGACAATATTAAAGAAAATTGTTATTCCAGGTGAAACCCGGCGCGAAATTATAAGTAAAAACTGGGAAATGTGGGGAGCTAAAGGCTTATTTACGACCCATGCGTTATTTGAATGGGGCTCAGCCATGATTATGGCGCCTATGACTAAAACTATTGGAGCACCAACAAGGTATGATTTAAAAAAAGTAGAGCAAATCGGGCTCGAAGAATATTACAAACGCATAGCTCGCGAAGTTGCGCTACTTAATATGTATGAAGATTTTTACAAACGGGGATGGACGCCGAAACTTGCGAAAACTGTTCGCGAAGAACTGGCGCCACGCAT
>JBBRSL010000019.1:0-21512 GCA_038245435.1 Saccharimonadales bacterium (SeqCode) | reverse complement strand
GGATGAGTCGATAGATTATGCCAAGAAATATCTTGAAGATTTGCTGTCGTTTTTCGGGTTAAATACCGATGTACATGCAACTCACGAAGACGAAGTTATAGAGCTCTCGGTACCATCTACACATATGAATGGCTTTTTGATTGGCCAAAACGGCGAAACACTACGCGCAATGCAATTTACTGTCAGCAATGCGCTGCGCAATAACGAATACGAATATTCACGGGTAAATATTGATGTTGCAGACTACAAAAAACACCGTGCCGACGAGCTATCCGAGCGCGCACTTGGGTGGGTAGAAAAGGTTAAATCAAGTGGCGAGCAGTTCGAACTCCGCCCCATGAACCCAGCTGATAGGCGCATTGTACACAAAGTGGCAGGTGATCACGGGCTCGAAACCGAATCGGTTGGCTTTGGTCGCGACAGGCACATTATTATCAAAGCGCCAGTCGCAAGCGATGCTGAAATTGCAGAACCAAAAGAAGTCGAAGAACTGCCGACTGACGAAAAATAATAGCCAAACAGAGCAATATATCTAAAGTTCTAGATTAGTAAGCGTTTTTGATTTGACGATAGAGCAGTAGTAAAACACCAACTGCAAATAAGCCTGCAGCAGCAGCAAGCAGGTAAATTTCGTTACTCGAGCTGATGTCGTCGTATTCTCCAGTAGGGGCTCCGCTAGCAGGCGCACCGGTCACAGCCAACAGAGTCAGGCCTGATGTCTGTAAAACGGCCGCATTAGAGCCCTGAGCGCTCACACCGCCTTGTTCGGTGCCACCAGGGTTCTGAAACACGCTTGCGCTCGACGCGCCAGTAAGGCTAGACCCAACGCCCCCACCAAAACTCTGTGCAATCACAGTAGGTGCAGCAAAAGTTAAAACCAAAAAAAGCGCACTAATTGGCAAAAATATATGTTTGTTTGCAGCTCTCATGTTGCATACAAGTATGCGTCAAAAGTAAGCCCGAGTAAAGTAGTAAGCCAGCTAAAGTACACGGCGTTACCTAAACGAAAGGGTAGGTATAAGCATAAACCTATTATAATATTTTTATAATAAAACGCATGAAGATAACAAGCGAAAAAGTAGTTATAAAAGTAGGCAGTAGCTTGGCGGTTACTATCCCAGCAAAAGATGCAGCAAAGGCAGGGGTTGTGGCTGGCTCACATGTTAAATCCGTTATTGAAGCTTTAGGGCCAACTCGTGAAGGTACGGTCAATACTGAGTATGAGGCATTTAAGGCACAATATGGCCAAACGCTAAAAAACCTAGCAGATAGGTAACGCTTTTATGCTTAACAGCAGAAGAAGTACTTATTCTGCACTATAAAATTATCGAAGATTTTGGTGGGAGCCACGGCGTGCGAGACGAAAACAGCCTTAAATCTGTAGAAGGCGCACCTGCGCAAGAAGTATTTGGCCAAGAACTTTATAAAACAGTTTATGACAAAGCCGCGGTATATATTCGCTCAATTATTGGAGACCACCCATTTAGCGACGGAAACAAGCGAACCGGCATCACTGCCGGCGCAGTATTCTTGATGAGAAACCAAGTAGCCCTAAACGCAACTCCAAAAGACCTAGTAGATGTTGCAGGACAAGTTGCAACCGGCCACCTGGATATACCCGCGATAGCCGGTTGGCTAAGCGCCAAATCTAAAACCAACAAGTAGATATACATTCCACTTTGCAGAGCTAGAAATATTGGACTACAAGGGATCTGGAGTTAAGCCTCAGCTTTGGTTTTTGTTTGTAGGAGTAATACGTAAATAAGCAATAATAGGCCTATTATTGCTCTATAAAGTACAATAATAGGCCTATTATTGTACTTTATATATAAATGTGTTATATTTTTGATATGGAATATATTGCCAGAACCATCGAACCATACTTAAAAAAACAACTTGGAAATGGTCGGGCTATAATTATTTACGGTCCGCGACAGGTGGGAAAAACTACACTTGCAAATCGACTTCTTAAGCAATATGCTCCTGAGGATATTGCACAATTTCAGACTGACGATCCTTCGCAAGCTGCACTTTTTGTACCTCATGTAGCATCGCTTAAACGTATAATCTCTGGTAAAAAAGTACTTTTCATCGACGAAGCTCAGTCGATTAAAAATGCGGGCTTAGTATTAAAGTTATTAGTTGACACATTCCCTGATGTGCAGATTATCGCTACAGGTAGTTCTAGTTTCGAACTGTCAGACAAAATTAAAGAATCAATGGTGGGTCGCGCGTTACCCGTTGTCTTACTACCCCTAAGCGCACTCGAAATATCACAGGATAATCGCGGGAAAGCCCTTTTTGATATAGGTCGTTCACTAAGATTAGGAGGCTATCCAAGAGTAGTGACTAGTGACGATTCTACTGCCGCAGATTTGTTAAACACGATTTCAGATAGTTATCTATATAAAGATATATTGGCTCTAACTGATACCCGCAACCCTGAATTGCTTCGTAAGCTGCTCATTGCTTTGGCGTTACAAGTTGGACAAGAAGTTTCATATAACGAACTAGCAACAATGTTAGAGGTTAGCCGTACGACAATAGAGCGATATATATATTTACTTGAGCAGTGTTTTGTAATTTTTAGGCTACAGCCTTTAAGCAGTAATCCACGAAAGATACTTGCAAGTCGCAAGCGTAAAGTTTACTTCTACGATTTAGGCATAAGAAACGCAATTGCAAACCAACTGAATATACCCATAGAAACAAACCAACAACTTGGCGGATTGTTTGAGAATTTCTGTATCTTAGAGAGGCTTAAACAACAATTAAACTTCAGGCAAAAAGCTAATATGTACTATTGGCGAAGTCCTGATTCGGAAATAGATTATCTAGAACAATATAATGGCCAAACATTTGCCTATGAGTTCAAGTGGCAAAAGCTACAAAAGAACCCACCACCCAGATTCGTAGCTCAGTTCCCGGATGCACAGTTTAGTTCAATAAATAAAGATAATTTTTGGGATTTTATAGATTCGTCTGACCCAAGTTAATCTTACACTGTCTAAGTATTCAAGACACCGTTTTTTATTGCGCTAGTAGTATTGATCGCTTTGTCGGCAAAGTGGAAGATACTCCTGATGATTATATTTGTATCAAAAGAGCTATTTGCTTGAAAGAGCTTTTTCGTAAACTTTTAATGTTTGTTCGGCCATGCGAGCCCAACTGTATTTATCTGCCTGTTTATGGCCAGCAATTATCATTTCGGTGCGTAAGCGCTTATTGGTCAAAATTTCACCGATGGTACGTGCCATGTCGTATGGGTCAAGCGGGTTAAAGTACTGAGCGGCGCTGTTATAGATTTCAGGCAAACAGGTTGCTTCGCTGGCGGCAACTGGTGCGCGGTGCATCATAGCTTCGAGTCCAGGTAAGCCAAAACCTTCACTGAGGCTCGGGAATACGTAGGCCTGGCAGTTTTGGTATAACCACTTAAGCTGTGGCTCGGTAACAAAATCGGTAAATACCACACATTTACTAAGACCCATTTGTTTAACATGTTTTTCGTGTTGAGCATAAAGTGCATCTTTTTTACCACCTAAAACAAGTAGTAAATCGGGGTGCTCGCGGCGTAAAATCTTAAAAGCTTCAAGCAGCGTGCCAAGGTTTTTATGCGGAGTAGGGCGTCCTAAATAAAACAAAAACTTTTTTTCACGCAGTGCAGCTATTGGCTCGGCGTGGCCAGGTATAAAATCTGCCGCTTCATAGGTGACATATATTTTATTTCGCTTAATGCGGGCAAACGTAGCCACATCATCTGCAACGAACTTGCTTGGCGCAATAATCGCCCTACTTTTGTGAGCTACTCGTTTGTTGACGTACTTATAGACTTGTTGCTTAAACCAAAAAATCAAGCCATTCTTGCTAGGATTTTTAAACCTGCAGGTGGTTAAGTCGTGCATAGTTGTTATGACTTTGCCGCGGTACCAAATAGGCTGCTGAACCATAGCAAAATGTACCAGGTCAGCATCAAGGCTTTTAATAAGCTTCTTAAAACCAAGCTGTTCGGAAAAGGTGAATTCTTTGAAAGGCGCGGCTAACTTTTTAAAGTTCGGGTTAGTGGGTTGCCAGCCAGCCATGTCGGTAGGCTTTAACAGCACAATGTAGCTGTGTTTTGTATCTGTTTTTTGTAAATAGTACAGTAAACGCTCTACATAGCGTCCTGTGCTTGTTCTCAATTCTCGAGCATCAATAACAATTTTAGCCATACTACTAGTAAGTGTACCTTAACGCTAGTCCAAATGCTACCTCTGTTAATAATTATCTCATGCGACAAAAACGCTACAAAAACAAAAAAAATTTGCTAAAATTGTCGCATGAACTTAAATAAAAACACTTCATTTGTATTGCTGCGACTTCTCAGTGGCGATAACAAGTCGGCTCAGATTTCCGAGCATCTTAGTCTTGAGCCAAGGACAACCCAACGTTCTCTCCTGCGTCTGTGTGAAATGGGGCTTTTAACTAAAAAAGGCCCAACCAATAATCCTCAGTATGAGCCAAACTACGACGCTGTACTCGGTCAAATAGTACCGAGAAAACTTCTTGAACGAGAAGCTTTACAGGGTACGACAACAAATAGTCGTCTTATTGATTGGCTTGGGGAACAATCAGATCAAAAACTAAATGAGCTATTCGCGTTACCTACGGGTACGAGCAGGCCTTCGAAAATGACAGCTAAAGAGCTGGAGCACTTAACGATTAAACTTTCTTGGAAATCTTCCGCTCTGGAGGGAAACACCTATACGCTCATAGATACTCAACTACTCCTAACTGAAGGTATCCGTCCTGCTGGCAAGACAGATTTTGAAACGCAGATGATTCTGAATCACAAAGATACCATCCGCTATATAACAGATAATCCCGAGGCTTTTTTAGGCACGATACAATTTGCTGCACTTGAACAACTGCATCGCACCATCGGCTTTAATATCGGTCTTGCTCCTGGTGTACGAAAAAGAATCGTTAAAATAACAGGCAGCAACTACACGCCGCTTGCTAAGCCTTACCAAATTAAAGAATCGGCAGATGCTGTACTAAATATAATAAGTAGGCTACGAAGTCCTCAAGCGAGGGCCTTAGCTGCTTTAAGCCTCGTGCCATATCTACAAATTTTTGAAGATGGTAATAAGCGAACAGGTCGCATGCTGGCAAATGCACTACTCATAAGTGCTCAAGCAAGAGGCTTCAGCCTGCGTGGGGTTGAGGCAAAAGACCTTGCACTTGCGTACCTGTCTTTTTACGAATTTAATAGCCTCAAGGCCTTATCGAGCATCCTAACAAAAGAGCTAAGTAGCTAAATAATACTCAAAAAAATGCGGCAATCGATTACCGTATTTTTAGCGCCATATAACAGATAGGGAGAACCTTAAATATTCTCCTTTCTTTTATATTAGAACAACACTACACTAGAAAAGTACGCACCATGTAACCTGTTCATCACTCACACGCACACATGTCACAACAATCCAGCCAACCGCTACCCACAACCATAAAACTTACTACAGTCCAGAAATCACTCCTCGGTCTTCTGTATCGATACCGTTTTGCTACCAGTACGCTCCTTGCCGATGCTCGAGGCGTTAAAATATCAGCTACCAACCAGTCGCTTAAAGAGCTTGCCTCACTAGGCTTTATTGGGAGGCGATACGAGTCCAGCTATAAACTGCTCGGTAAGGCGGCCCGCTACTACGTTGCTAAAAAAGGATTAGTATATCTCTCCCAGGACGCCCGCTATGACCCAAAGATACTGCATGCCTACTATCGCAGTGCAAGACTTGGTGAAAACTTTGTAGAAACCACCATTCAAACTATGGCCGTAGCCCTACAGCTTGCCCACCTACATCCTGGGGAATATCGGATAAGCACCAAGCCAGAACTTGTCGATGTGCCACACTTTCGCCTAACGTCACCCGATCTATATATGCGCCGCATAAAACCTATCGCCAATCGACCGGTCGACTTTTTAGTATATGTCTACCTATCTATCAACTTCGTAGCCGTACAGGCGAAGCTACAGGCTATCCTGCGGGATATGTCTGACGGCCACTGGGAGTCTGGCTACCCAAGCCTTATGTTTGTCGTGGCGGATACTGCACAGGAACATCGTCTGACCACTATTATTACCAAATATTTACAAGGAAAGCGCTCTCGTCCAGAGCTTGCAATTTATACCACGACAGTTGAAAGACTGCATAGTCCTAAAACTACTCGCCACGATCTCTGGAATCCGCTACCCCCTCGATAGTCTTTCTAATGCGCTACTCTGCTGCCCATCGGGTCGGCAGAGTAGCGCACGGGCTTCTCTGGCCTGCTTTTATCGGGTAATCCTGCTTCTGGTCGACTTACTACGGCGCGACCGTAGTGTCGCCGGGAAGTAGCTATTACCCGATCGCCCATATCTACTTCCGGTTTACGGGGCGCTATTGTCATTCCCGAAAAGGGTTCACGGGGCACGGTTGCGGCTAGTCGCATATAGAAAGCAAAACTTGGGAGGTTTAGTAGCTCGCCTTGCTCAATCCAAGGGCTGAATAGCGGTAGAAGCAGACGTTCATCTTCAGGGCTGCCCGTACGAAAGCAGATTAGCGTTCCAACATTAGCCAGAATAATAGTGCTGAAGTTATTATTTTCTTGCTGCGCCATAGATTGTTCGGCCATGGTGACGAATAATTTATACTTGCGAGCTTCAGAGAGCATCTGCACAAAACTGGAGGTAGCAAAATTCTGAAACTCATCGACGTAGATATGATACGCTCGTCTCTCTGAGCTCGGAAGTCGGGCCCTGGCAAGCGCGGCCAGCTGTAGCTTCGCCAGTATCATGGTACCGAGCAGGCTGGATGTATCTTCACCGAGTGTGCCTTTGGAGAAGTTGCATATCAGTATTTTACCGGTTGCTAGAATATCGTCGAAATCTATCGAAGACTCAGCGTGCTCAAGCATATTGCGTGCGGAGGATGAGAATAAAAAGCGCCCAATCTTTGCGGTAATACCAGCCGACATTTTCACTCGCTGGTAATCACCGGCTCGGCCCATTTCATTACGCCAAAAGTTCACCAAGTCTTGATCGGCTATCTTCCTCAAAACGTAGTGCTGGTAGGTAACATCTGTCAGCAACCGGTAAATGGTAAACAAAGTAGCGCCTTCAACGTGAAGCGCTGTCTGGATGCAGTTTCGAAGCACGTATTCAATACGATGCCCGCCACTATCATTTTCAGAAAATTGTTTACGAAGTACCGAGATAGTTGACTCACAAATTCGATCCTTAGCCTGCAGTAGCGCAACTCCACTCAGTCCTTTCGGTAGTTCGAGCAGGTTAATCGCTACTGGCAACACCGCATCGTCTGGATTTACGTAAATAACATCATCAACTCGGTCCTCGGGGATACGTCGTAGCACTTCAACTGCTAGATCGCCATGGGGATCAATGACAGCAAGTCCTTTACCCCTTGCAATGTCTTCTACAATAGCCGCTTGTAGCAGTGTTGTTTTACCATTACCGGTGCCCCCAATAATGTACACGTGGCGTTCGCGTTCTTCTTTAGTTAGCCCAATTGGAGTAAGTGAACCGTGATAGTTATTCTCGCCGAGCAATATGTCAAGTTTTTCACTTTCTTGTAACGAAACGGGCGGCGGTAGTGTTCTGCTGAGGTTACGCACAACATTTTCTGTTTTGGCACCCAGCGACTGCGGAAAATGGTAAAGGGCCACTAATTCTGAACAAGAAAGTATTAATGAGTTATGTTTGAGAAATACAGGGAGTCGATTTGAAATTAAGAATAGTCGATATCTTTGAAATAAAGGAACAAGAGTGTGCCGAATCCTAAGAGACTGATATTTTGGAACCGAAAAAGTTGCCATTGATGAGCTAAGCCCTTTTATTTTTTCCCTTTTTTTCGAAGGCGAAATTATAACAGCGCGAAGGCTTACCCTAAATAAGGGCTGCTTTAGCTTATCGTAAATACCCGAAGTCAGTTCGTTTTCAACTTTACTTGCTATCTTGTCGAAGGATTCATCAATTCTGGGTGGACGACCTCCAGTAATTATAAGCAATACGCGGCTAATTATAAGCAAGGGAAGAATAACTATCTTAAAAGGCAAGCTAACAATAAATAACACAGAGCTTAATAGTTTTTCAAAATAATACCTTTTTGATAGCCTAGCGCGAGCATTTTGATTTTTCACAATTCTTTCGCTTATTCGATTGGCGCGGTTTGAATTGATTGGCGTAACTTGTAACTGCATGATGATTTTCTCATCACCTTCGAGTTTGTTCATTGCTCCCGCTAGGTATGCGACCGGATCGTGTACGCCGAATATAGAGTGACTCTTAAGAGGATATGCAAAGTGATGGGATTGTTTGAACTCAATACTTCTCGTAAGTTTTGCATTAAAAGCCGTAGGCAGGTAATCATCAATAGCCTTAATTTCAATCTCAGGCATATAGGAAAAGACATTTTGTCTAAATACTGCCAATTCAGATGACGGGATACATGCTATAAACCGAATGCCGTCTTTTAAAGTAGAGACCACTTCAAGAGAGAGCGCCAACCTTCTGCGAAAAAGTATTTCAAGTAGTGTTCTGGGGCCTCGAAGTCCATGTAAAACTGAAAATAATTCTTCAGTAGACACCGTGTCTTTATTTTTTGAGGCTAAAGGAATGAGCTCCAAAAAGACAACTTCTTGCTTTAATAAATATATGAATTCAAATATTCTTACACTCAGATTATAGAGAACTAAAATAAAGACAAAGAAGATCGTAAAAAATAGTACATTAAGCCCTGCAAAGTTCATAGATGCTTCCATTAACAAAAAAGCCGGTCGCAACGAGACCGGCTAATCCTGCAAGCACTTGGATAATATTTCGTATGAAGCTTTCGACTTGCCCGACACCTGCTGCTTCCGCGAACACCAGTCCGCTCAGCGCAAAGGGAAGCCCTAACAGTAGTATTCCCACTAGAACCTTTCGTTGTGTGCGTACCTGCATAAGCCGAAAACTCCTTATGAGCATATTTCTAACACAAACATTGAAATAAAAGCAAGTATATGTATTTAATACATAAGCAGAATAGGACATTATTCAATCTGTCAAAATACTAAAAAACGATATTCATATTTCACCACCAAGCTCTTACTCTATTCAGCCTGGACTTTTTTAAGAGCAGCGACAAAGCATCCATTAATGGTTGAACCTCAGTTGTTTGAATGGTATCAATTTCGACTTGATTACTGCCGTCAGCTTTGCGTCGTCTTTTTTATTTTGCTGCGTGTTGTAACCGTAATATCCGGCAAAGCTAACAATGGCTACTAAAATTACCACAGGAGTAAAGCCAGCTTGTTGAGATTTTTTCTTTTTTTGCTTTGTTAATTATCCTAAATATACTCCAAAATAACCAAAAGCGTTAGCATTGACAGGTATGTACAAAAAGCATACAATATTTGTATGTCAAAAGTGTTCAATATATCCCTACCCGAAGAACTCGTAAAGCAAGCCGATGCCGTTGCAAAGCAAAATTATATGTCGCGTAGCGACCTTATTCGTTATGCACTTTTAAAAGAAATTCGTAGCCAACAATCGCAGTGGCAAACAACAGTAGATTTTACAAAAATTAATAAAAAAGGCGTACCTGTTGGTGATGTATTAAAGGCTTTACAAGATTTAAAATAAATGGCCGACAAAATCAAAAAAGCGTTGGCAAAACTTAGCCCTAAAGAACGTTTAATAGTAGAAGAACTACTACTAAAAATTATTGCAAATCAACTCGATTCACTCGATATTAAGCGGCTAAAAGGCAGTGCCGATATTTATCGCGTTCGTAAAGGATCTATCAGAGTAATTTTTAGCAAAGATTCGCGTAGCATCAACATTTTACAGATTTCGCGCCGAAGCGAAAAAACCTACAAAGACTTTAATTAGCATTAACTAGTTCATCTTGTACTTTGTACCGACTAAGCACCAAAGAGTCAACGTTCTACTCAAAGAACTTATTGCTTAGGTGCATCTACCACTTTGCTACTAATTCGCTGTACAGCGAAGGCGCAAACCACTGGCGGCGCATCTGAACCTTGGTTTAAGCTCTGGTAAAAGAACTACAACTACAAAAAGAACTCACCCCAACGTAATTACTTGGGATGTTGGGGCTTAAACAATTTTTTGTTTTCAAGTTGTTGCTTTCACCGATCTTATCAAGGCTTCGGCTGATGCCCCAGACCCCAAAGTTAACCAGTAGAAGAATCCGAGAGTTTAAGGATTTTTTTAAAGCCAAGCTACTCTGCAAAAGTAAATTCTTTATATGGCGATGCTAGTTTTTCAAAGTTTGGGTTAGTGGGCTGCCAACCAGCCAAATCAGCAGGCTTTAAAAGCACAATATAGTTGTGCTAGGTATCAGTTTTTTGCAAATAGCCTAGTAAGCACTCAACTTACCTATTGGTACTTGTTCGCAATTCTCGCGCATCAATTACAATCTGAGCCATCGCTTCTATTGTATCTGTAGTCGCGCTAACGAGCCAGCTTAGTTAAACTTTGTAGTTTCAAGCGATGCTTTAGCTGCCTGGTATTCACTAGTTTTGGTGTAGCTTTGTAAATCTTCTAAGCTCGTAGATTTCTTTTTAATTGAAAAGATATACACGCCACCTTTTTCATTTGTCATACCAATGTCGGGGCTATGGTAGGCACGATTTAAGCAAGGCAACAGGCTATATTTGCCCAAATATTCTTTAGCACTTTTGGCTAAGCTTCCCGCCGTCAAGCCTGTATCAAGATTGTAGGTTTTATCGGAAGAGTTAAACCAGATACATTCCTGAATGTATATTGGCGCCTTTTCTGTTTTTGTATCACCAACAGCATTAATTTTAGATGAGCTTACAGAAACACTTTTGGGGCAAGTGCCTAGTTCGTTATCATTTGACCCAGATGCTGGGTCGTAGCAAGCACCACCAAAGCCTTCTGATGCGGCCGCACTTGTACTAAAAGTAAATGTTACATCGCTACCTATATTCGCGGTACAAATGTAGGCTGTTTTTGAATCTTCATCGCAACCAATTTTGCTACGTAAGCTTGCAGCAATAGTGGTAAGCGACCTATCGATAACAAGCATGCCAGAGTTACCATCGTAGGTATAATTTGCACCCTTAAGTGATGGCGCAGCAGGTGTAGCAGCAACGCTTGCAGGTGCAAGCTTTGTGCTTGATTCGGCTTTATTCCTATTTTTGCTGCTGCTGTATACGTAATATCCGGCTAGGCAAACAATAGCCACTAAAATACAAACTAATATTATTACTACAGGGCTAAAACCAGACTGGCTAGTCTTTTTCATTTTTTCACCTTGTTAATTGTCCTAAATATACTATAAATAGAACAAAGGAGATATGTATGTCTAACAAAGCACCTCAACTTGAATCGCTCGCAGAATACGTTGCATTAAATGGTTTTGAATCAACCCGGCAGGCGACAGAGTCTTACTTCGAAGCCCTCAATCATCACAGGCTCGCACTTGCTGCGTTCTATGGCATAGACGAAGACGATCTGCATGCAATGCGCTTTGATCGCCAATCAGCCTAACCGAGTCTCCATTTGCGCAAAAGCGCTTTAAGTGAAAAGTTCGCAAAGCGTATATAAATCATTTCAACCAACGATTTAGCGGATGCAAATAGGATGTTCTCGCCACTTAAATGGTCGTTATCGTTGCGCCACTGTGTAATTTTAAGTGGATGTACCTTAATATCGGCATTTTGTAGCTTGGCAAAAATTTCTACATCAAAAGCCCAACCTTTGGTTTTTAAATCTTTAAATGCAAACTTAGCCGTGTCTTTTCTGAATGACTTAAAACCGCACTGTAAATCAGTTAAGCGTGTTAAAAATAAGATTCGCGTAACTAAATTACCCAGTGCCGACACTAACTTACGGGCAAGGCTGCTATGCTTTGCGACACGTATACCAAAAACTGCGTCACAAGTCTTTGCGGCATCATCAATAGTTAAAAAGTCATACGCTTTTTTAATATTTTTAAGCGGTATAGCCAAGTCGCCATCAGTGAATAACTGGATTTCACCCCAAGCGACCGCAAAACCAGCCGCTACATCGCGTCCTTTGCCGACTCTGGCGCCAGGGTTAATTACCCGTAATTGTCCAGTAGCAAAAGCCTCAACACATTCAACCGCCTGCGAGTAAGTCTCTTTGTTATCGTCAGCCGCCACAACAATAAGTTCATATCTCACTTCAGCCATTTCGCTCGCCATATAGTCCTTAACCAATAAAAGATTAGCAACTACCTTTTTGCCAACCCCAAGACTTGGGAGAATAATACTCAAGTGAATAACCGATTTAGACATTACTGAAGATTATAGCCGAGTAGTACTGTACTCGCGAAATAACCGTTTCAGATAGGGAGATGGACATTAACTCTACTTTGAAATAAATTCGATAACTGAGCGCGCGATCACGTTCCAATCATAGGTTTTTAGTTTTTTAATAGAGCTCTCTTTTAGTTGTTTACGAAGGGTCATATTAGTAAGCACTTCTAATAGCTTGCTAGATATATCGAGCGAGTTATTTTGATCGAAATACACTGCAGCATCGCCTGCAACCTCGTGAAACACGGGTATATCACTAATCGCAACGGGCACTCCGTACTGCATAGCTTCTAATATGGGCATACCAAAACCTTCGTAGTGCGCAGGGGATACGAAAACAGCTGCTCCAGCGTATAAAGCAGCACGCTCTTGGTCGCTTACATAGCCACATTGGATTATTCGTAAACCATCTTGTTTTAACTTCTCAATTTTTTCAGCTATAGCCTCAAACTTCCAATCCATGCCACCGGCTAACACCAAACTGCACTTCGACTGGAGCTCAGAACTTTGCTCATAAGCTTCAAGCAAGGTTATGAGGTTCTTACGTGGCTCAAGTGTACCCAAGAACAGCAAATAATCGCCTCTAATTTCAAATTTATTTAATACTTGCGTTTTTTCAGATTGAGTAACCTCAATAATTGGCTCAGGCGGAATTGGTGTAACAAGGATTTTATCAAGCGGATAACTATATTCTTTAGCAATAACTTGTTTGCTAAACTCAGATACTGTAATAATGCCGGCGCATCTTTGTATTGTTTTAGGCACAAAACGCTCTAAATCTTTACGATTTTTATCTGATGTATATTCTGGGTGATCAATATATGAAAGATCATGAAGTACCGCAAAAGACTTTGCATGCGTGAGTGAAGGGACAGACAAAAAGTTTGAATATAGGGCAATATCTGGCTTGGTTTTAGCAAGCATTTCAACAGGTATTTCTATCCGAAACCTCCTAAGCAGATTAAAAACCGCGCCAGGGTACAAATTAACAGCTGCTCGTTTAATTGTTGGGTTGCCTAAATCAGGGATCTTTTTACGGTCCAAAAAATCAAAATAGTAACCCGTAAATTCATAGTCGGCTGCATTCTCGGCAAGAGCACTAATTAGGCGCTGTGTATACATACCAACACCAGTTTTTTTAGGGTTAACTATTGGGTTTGCATCAAAAACAATCTTTAGTTTCTTATCTTTCATATAGTGGCAAAAACTTCTCTTTAACTATTTTATCTAATTGGAAATTATCCAGAAAAATCTGCCGACTCGCCCTACCCATTTCGGCTCGTAGCTTAGGGTTCTTGGCCAAAAGGTTAATTGCACTAGCTAATTCCTTAACGTTCTTTGGCTCGACCAATATTCCGTTGATATCATCTTTGACTATTTCTGGAATACTACCAACATTACTTGCGATTATAGGTAAGCCACACATTTCAGCTTCAACTAACGATAGACCAAAACCTTCATGATAAGTGGGGTGCATTAGTACGTCCGACTTTTGTAGAATCACAGCTACATTTTCTACATGACCCAAGAACTCTATGTTATTTATACCGTAAGCTTGAGCTTTGAGCTCAATAGAGTCAGGCCCGTTTCCGCAAATTTTCAGTACAATATTCGGATTATTGGTTAACTTAAACGCCTCAATCAATTCGCCTATACCCTTTTCTTTCACGAGCCTAGATGTCGAGATTAAAACCAATTCATTGCCATTTCGCTGCGCCGGTTTATAGCTATCAACAACACCGATATAGACTACCAAGTAATTCGCAGGCAATTTTCCGCCTAAAGACTTCTCGATTAGTTTCTTTTCGCTATTACTCTCAATTGCTATGGTATCCGCAAGCTTACCCGCAAGGTAAACAAGCTTGCCGACTGGATTTTTGTACCATTTTTTATGATTCATATATATGTGCTTAAGATCCGCATGATCAGACCATATGATTCTTTTACCGAGTATCTTTGCTGCAAAAGTTGCCGCTACAAAATCGTCACGACTTTGAGGGTGAACTATTTCGATGCGGTTCTTTAAGAAGAATAAAAAGTACCACCCAGTCATAAAAACCATCCAAATAAAGTAAACAGGGAATAAAAACATTCTTAGCCCACTAAAATTCTGGAACGACCACCAAGGAGAATGAGAGGAGTTAATCTTTGCATTCTTCGCCATCGTAAGTGTTTGTTTGTTTGATGACAATAAGTATGGTTCGTAATCATACTTTGTAATTATTTTTGCTAAGTTAATAGGAAATATTTCCGCTCCGCCAACATCGAACGAGTTGGAGTTTCTAATAAGGGCGACTCTTTTCATTACTTCATTCTATGGCTATTTAGGCGATAAGAGCAAATTGACAATACATACTATTAGTTTATAATTATATGTATGAATGCCCCGAAAATAACAAATACTGTAGAAGATATAAGAATTATAGAGACTCGCGGCCCCTGGCAATCAAAGTCTGGCGGAGAGCTGAATGTGCTATTCCAGCTAGAGAGAGAAGATTTAGAGTCTTTTCTTGGCTTTATCAATCCTGCTTTTATGGCGGTTCAAGAAGAGACTGGTATTGATATTCGAGGCCTGCGCACCTATGGTGTTCGTGGCATACCGGCTGATAGTGTTGGCGCTAATGAGATGCATTTTGCTAGAAACGAACTTGTTTCTGCAATTGGAGGAAGTGCCCTCTGGATATGTGAAGATATTAATGGAAACCAAAAAACGATAACTCTAGACGAGAATACGAGCGTGATTTGTCCTGCAGGCCTATTCCATACCTACAAGGCTCTCGAAAATAATACACATCTTCAAGTTATCTGTAATACGCTCTTTAACCCCGAAGATCCGCGCACGCATGATAGCTATGGCGAAGAAAAATTTCGTGAGCTACAACTAGCTCGCAAGAATCAATAAAAAATACAATTCAGTGCGTTTTTATGCCACCGAACCATAGGGGTGTTATAATTGTGCGGATATATGAGATACCTTTCAGTTAAAAACCGTTCTATTTTGCGCGAGATGGTGAGCGCCGATTTTAAGATTAGGTATCAAAACTCCGCACTCGGTTATCTGTGGTCGGTTTTACGCCCACTCTTTTTATTTGTCATTCTTTATATAGTGTTTACATTCATTTTCAAAGTTGGCAAGGGTGTACCGCATTACCCGGTATATTTATTACTTGGTATCGTCTTATGGAACTTTTTTACAGAAACGACCATAATAGGTATGGGGTCGGTAGTGGGTAAGGGCGACCTTATCAGAAAAATATCAATCCCCCGCTATCTTACAGTGTTAAGCTCCTCAACATCTGCGCTTATCAACCTGGGTATAAACCTTTGTGTAGTGGTTGTGTTTGCCATAGCAAACGGGGTGGAGCCCACATGGCGATTAGTATTTTTACCGTTTATCTTATTGGAACTTTTCGCTTTTTCTACAGCACTCGCATTTTTTCTTTCGGCACTTTATGTAAAATTTCGTGATGTTACCTACATATGGGAGGTAGGCTTGCAAGCAGCATTTTACGCTACGCCTATTCTGTATCCATTAACAGTTGTTGCAGAGCAGTATCAAAAGTATTTTTTTATTAACCCAATGGCTATGATAATCCAAGATGCTCGCTATGTTTTTGTTACACAAAGTACAGTTACAGTCTGGAACTCTGCGCCACTGTGGTTCGCTTTAATACCATATTCAATCATCTTGGCGACAATATTTATTTCACGTTCGTATTTTAAGAATCAGGCTAAGTGGTTTGCGGAGAATGTATAGATGAGCGACGAAATTGCTATTAAAGTTCATGACCTTCACAAGTCATTTGATTTAGCCGAGAATAAGAGCAATTCGGTCAAACAGCTTTTAGTTAATGCAGGCAAAAAGAGCAAAAAGCACCGTCAAAAAGTATTAGACGGTATAGATTTTGAAATAAAAAAAGGCGAATTCTTTGGCATTGTTGGTCGCAATGGTAGCGGTAAAAGCACATTACTAAAATTGCTAGCCGGAGTATACACGCCAGATAGTGGCGCCGTAGTTGTAAATGGTAACTTAACGCCTTTTATCGAACTTGGTGTCGGTTTCAACCATGAACTAAGTGGCCGGGATAATGTGTACCTGAGTGCGTCATTATTAGGCTTTACGCGCAAACAGGTAGATGAAATATATGACGAGATCGTAGATTTTGCTGAGCTGCATGATCATATGGATAAAAAACTAAAAAATTATTCGTCTGGTATGCAGGTGCGACTTGCCTTTTCAATTGCTGTTAAGGCAAAAAACGATATTCTTATATTCGACGAGGTACTTGCAGTTGGCGACGAAGCATTTCAAAGAAAATGTATGGGAGTTTTTGAAGAATACCGACGGAATAAGCAAACCGTAATTCTCGTGACGCATAGCATGGAAAATGTCCGTAAGCTATGTACGCGAGCACTCATGCTATCTGGCGGTAAAATAAAGCTTATAGGTAGTGTTGAAAAAGTATCCAATGCATACTTGCTCAGTAACTCTGACGATCTGAATACTGACGTAAAACATGAAGAATCAAACCAATCATCTAACACGCTAACAGTATCTGGTTGCGAAACTGCATATCATATAAATGATGAGATGATCATAAATATTAGTTGGTCAAAAAATCTTGAAGTAAAAAAAATCGGCGTTGCGATAATTGGAAGTAATAACGAATATGTTTTTGGCAGCAATACTGGTAAAACGAAAATAGATGGTTCAAATATTGAATATGCAGTAAATTTGAATCTTGGACAAGGGAGATATTATCTTACCATCGCAATTAACGATGGCGACGGTAAAGTGCTTGAGATTGCAGAAAAAGTAAAAGGGTTCTTAGTCTATAGTGATAAAAAAAATGAAGTTGGTGGCCTTACACGGATGAAGTACGGCTACCGTCACGTCCAAGAGAAGATTTCTAGTGATAAGAAAGCCTAATCAAAGGACAGACATCTGAATTTATTACAACGGTAGAGTACCTACAATTGGTGTGGCAAAAAAGGTATAATACACAAGATAGCAAAATTAAATTACTGACTTTGCCCGTGGCATGGTATGGAGCGCACTAATGTTCAAAGATAAGGTATTGATAATAACCGGTGGGACAGGTTCTTTTGGTAACGAGGTATTGAAAGGTTTTTTAGATACTGATATAAAAGAAATCAGAATATTTTCGCGTGATGAAAAAAAGCAAGACGACATGCGAAAACACTACAACAATCCAAAACTCAAGTTCTATATTGGCGATGTTAGGGATATGAGCAGTGTAGATGTCGTAATGAAAGGCGTAGACTACATATTCCACGCCGCCGCCCTTAAGCAAGTACCCTCATGCGAGTTCTTTCCACTCGAGGCGGTAAAAACCAACGTAATAGGCACAGATAACGTATTAACTTCTGCCATAAATCACGGCGTCAAAAAGATAATCTGCCTAAGTACCGATAAAGCCGCCTACCCAATTAATGCTATGGGTACCAGTAAAGCCATGATGGAAAAAATAATTGTAGCCAAAGCGCGTCAACTCGGCGAAGGTGCGAAGACTACAATTTGCCTAACTAGATACGGCAATGTCATGGGGTCGCGAGGCTCGGTTATACCTTTGTTTTACAAGTTAATCGCTGAGGGTAAGCCCCTTACTATCACCGACCCAACGATGACACGCTTTATGATGACATTAGCGGATGCTGTTGATCTAGTCATATTCGCATTTAAGAACGGTAATCAAGGTGACTTATTCGTGCAAAAGGCTCCCGCTGCAACGATTGAAGTAACTGCTAGCGCAATCAAAAAGTATAAAAATTCAAAGGCAAAAATTGAAATTATTGGCACAAGACATGGCGAAAAAGCTCATGAAGTTTTAGTCACGCGTGAAGAAATGTCAAAGGCCGAAGATATGGGTAACTTCTTTAGGGTGCCAATGGACAATCGAGATATGAACTATGGAAAGTTCTACCCAGAAGGTGATGGCGAAGTTATAGAATATGCACAGTACGGTTCCGATAGTACCGAACGCTTAGACGAAGATGGCGTTATAGAACTTTTAGTGAATATGGGTGAGGTTGAAGCGTGAAAGCATTAATAATTGGTGGGGATGGCATGCTTGGCCATGTGACTAAGCTGCACTTTCAAGAAAACGGGCATGAAGTTCGCGCTACATCAAGAGGCGAGAATGCTGATTATTATTTTGATGCCACGGTTAATCTCGAAGAAGCAGAATATTTTATCAATGATTTTGCTCCGGATGCGGTAATAAACTGCATTGGCATACTTAACAAAGTTGCCGAAGACAATAAGGCCTTGGCTGTTCTTGTGAATAGTTATTTGCCGCACTATCTTGATGAGTTATGCGCGAAAAAAGGTGTTAAATTTGTACATATTTCTACAGATTGCGTGTTTGAAGGTGACAAAGATGGAGGTTATACAGAAGCTAGCCCCAAAGATGCCACAAGCTTTTATGGCCAATCAAAGGCGCTTGGTGAACTAAATAACGACACAAACTTGACGCTTCGCACATCCAGTGTTGGGCCCGATACAAACCCGAATGGCGTTGGTCTTTTTCAGTGGTTTATGAACCAAGAAAAAGAGGCAAGCGGTTTTAATAAAGTCTATTGGTCTGGAGTTACAACCATACAGTTAGCAAAAGCAATAGAGCTAGCGATAGACAATAATTTATCTGGCTTAAGGCACGTTGTTAATGGTGAAAAAATTGATAAGTACAGCCTTTTAGAGCTTTTTAAAAAGCACTTTAATAAACCAATAATAATTTATAAAAAAAGCGATTACGTAAGCGATAAAAGCATAGTGTCTACAACCAACTTTAACTTTAATGTACCAAGTTACGACCAGATGGTTAAAGAAATGAGTGAATGGGTTTTAAGTCACGAAGGTTTATACCCAGAAAGCCAAAGAGTTACCAAATGAAAGTAATGACAATAGTTGGCACAAGGCCAGAAATTATTAAATTGTCTGCAGTAATCGCAGAACTAGATAAATTCACAGAGCATACTTTGGTTCATACCGGCCAAAACTATGATTACGAATTAAACGAAATTTTTTTTGATGGGATGGGCATACGAAAGCCAGATATTTTTATTGAAGCTGCCGGCAAAGATGCAGCCGAAACAATCGGGAACGTAATTATTAAATCTGATCAATTATTTAAAGAGCACAAACCAGATGCGCTTTTACTTTATGGTGACACTAATTCGTGCCTATCTGTTATTTCCGCCAAGCGTAACAAAATACCAGTGTTCCATATGGAGGCTGGCAACAGGTGTTTTGACCAGAGAGTACCTGAAGAGCTTAACCGTAAAGTAGTTGACCACTTAAGCGATATCAATATGACAATTACCGAGCATGCTCGCCGCTATTTAGTTGCAGAAGGTATCCCGGCCGAAACCGTAATTAAGGTTGGCTCAAGCATGAAAGAAGTGCTTGCCAATAGCAAGCAGTCGATAGACGATAGTAAAGTCCTAGACGAACTTGGTTTAAGGCCAAGTGAATTCTTTTTGCTTAGTGCACACCGCGAAGAAAACGTAGATAGCGAAAAGAACTTTAATGATTTAGTGGATTCTGTAAATACAATATGCGAGACATACGGCTATCCAGTAATTTTCTCGGTTCATCCGCGAACCCAAAAACTAATCGATGAAAAAGGCATTAAGCTGCATGAGCTTGTACAGAAAATGAAGCCACTTGGTTTTGCTGACTATATTAAGCTACAGCAAAATGCATTTTGCGTAATTTCTGATAGTGGAACTATAACCGAAGAATCTTCGCTGTTAGGCTTTCCGGCAATTACGGTTCGTCAAGCCCACGAAAGACCAGAGGGCATGGATGAAGGCACGCTTATTATGACCGGGCTCGATAAAGCAACTGTACTTGATTCAATTAAAGTTGTAACTTCTGTACGCATGACAGTCGTTAAAGACTATGAAGCAGATAACGTTGCGCAAAAAGTTGTACGAATTATTTTGAGCTATACAGGCTATGTAAACCGAACGGTATGGAAAAAGTGAGCATAGGCTTCAGGACGATAAATCATGGATTTTAGAGACTATATCAGATCAAAGATTTTGAAGAAAAATGACAGGATCCTTGAGTTTGGTCCATTAATTAGACCCATAGTAGACAAAAAGGACTATCCTAATATTTTTTTCGCAGATGTTAGAAGTACGGAAGATATTATGAAGTTGTATACAAGCAGTGATTATATGCAGGCAACGGGTATTGATGTAGATATTAACTCGGTTGCCGAAATAGACTATGTAATTAATAAGAGCTACGCCGAAACTTTTAAGGATAAGGAAAAATTCGATGTTGTTTATCTCTCTCACGTAATAGAACATATGCCCGACATAGTATTTTTCCTTAAAGATGTTGCAAACATCCTCAAGAAGAACGGGAAGCTTATCCTGCTTTATCCAGATGCAAGATATTGCTTTGACCATTTTAGAAATGGGACTACATTTGTAGATGCATACGATGTCTATATGTCTGAAGAAAAAAATAAGAAAGCCGTTTTTGATTTTACATACAACGTTGTTCATGAAAACAGCCCTGAGTTCTTCTGGGGGAGTGACGATGTCGTAGAAATACTCCCTAAGAATAACTTTAAGGATGCGGCAAAGACGTATGATAGTGCAGGACATAATGACTTACCAGACGATGTTCATTTTTGGCCATTCTCAGACTATCAATTTGTAAAGTTTTTATACGACATGGATAGGGCTGGTATGTTAGATTTTGATATTAGTTTTTTTCACGAAACGCAAATTAATACGCAAGAATTCATGATTGTATTAAAGCTTAAGAACAAAAAAATAGCCGACTATAAGAAATATAAAAAAACACTTTCAACTATTAGCCCCGTGAATAAAATGAATAAAATAATCGGCGAGAATAATACCCTAGCCAGGGAACTAGCAGAAAAAGAAAAAATAGCCCAAGAACTCAGCGCGGAACTACATAGCATATATAAAAGTAAGAGATGGCAAATTGCTACAAATCTAGCAAAAATTAACAAAGTAGTCTCTAGACGAAAATGATGTTTCACCCAAAAGTATCCATAGTTATTCCTGTTTATAATGGTTCGAACTATCTGAGCGAAGCCATTGATAGCGCACTCGCTCAGACCTACAAGAATATTGAGATTATTGTAGTTAATGATGGCTCT